>DASXTK010000487.1:0-1604 GCA_036505485.1 Acidimicrobiales bacterium | reverse complement strand
AACGGTGCGAGAAGGAGGCCGGCGTCGAGGACCACCACGTAGGTCCACCAGGGGGCCGCGAGGGTGGCGGCCTCGATGCCGAGGAATCCGAGGAGCGCAGAAACCCCGGCCCGGCCGATCAGGATGCCGACGGGCAGCGCGAGCAGTGTGGCTGCCGCGGCAACCATCAGCGTCATCGCCAGGTATAGGCGCCCGATGCGGCCGGATCGCGCGCCGATCGCTTTCATGATGCCGATCTGAGGTATCTGCTGCGTGAAGAGAATATTGAGCATGTTCGCGACCACGATCGTGCTGAGCAGCAGGGCGATGCCGGCACCGGCCAGAACCGAGAGGAGCAGGGCGTCGGCTTGCCCTTGGTGGGGGTGCTTATAGGGCTCGGGAACCTGGATCTCGCGGATCGCCAGACCGTGTTCCCGCTCCAGCCATTCGCCGACGTCGGAGGCAACGGCCACGATGGCATCGCGGTCACGACTCGGCGTCGCCTCCCCCTGCGGGTCGGCGACCTGGATCTTCAACTGGTCCAGGACGGCCTGCTCCCCGGGCGCGGCCAGCGAGGCCGTGGACAGATAGCCGTGACCCGTCTGCTCCTGGGGTGCGGGCGCCAGGCTGGGGTCATACACGACACCCGTCACGCGCAGCCGCGCGGGCTCGCCGGTCGGTGTCTCCACGGTCACGGTGTCCCCGACCGCCACGTCCAGCAGGGTGAGCGAGTCGCGTCCAATAAAGACTTCCCCAGGAGGCGGTGGCCAGCTGCCCTGCTGTACGCTGAACTTCGCCATTCGCATCGGATCGTCGGGGGCGGCGACGAAGACTTGCAGGAGGTTGTTCCGCAAACGGCCGTCGACCTGGATCTGAGTTGTGAACTGGGCCCGCCCGGTCGCCTCGATGACGCCCGGCCGGGTACGTGCCTCGGCCGCGATCGCCGCCATCTCCTCTGCGTCGATGGGGCGGTCGAGCAGGACCGTCGCCGACGCCGGGTCGGTGCTCAGGTACGCGCCGTTCGTCTCCCTGGAGCTGGTGCTCCAGGTATAGAGCACCGCGCCAAACACCATCAGGCCGACCGCGATCGCGACCACCATCAGCAGAAACCGAGGCCAGATCGCCCGCAGGTCTCTGCGCAACTTGACTGTCAGCAGGCTGGTCACGAGGAGACCCCCGCCGACGTGCTGTCGTCCGCGACGACGCGGCCATCCACAAGAGTCACCTGACGACCGGCGATCGACCTGATATCGCGTTCGTGGGTGACGACCACGATAGTCTGCCCGTCGGCGTTCAGGTGGGCGAACAGCTCCAAGACGGCCTCGGCGGTGACCGAGTCGAGGTTGCCGGTCGGCTCGTCGGCCAGCAGGATCGGTGGATCGTTGGCCAGGGCCCGGGCGATCGCGGCGCGCTGCTGCTGGCCTCCGGACAGCGTGGCGGGCACCTTGTCGGCCTGGTCACCAACGCCCACCCGCTCCAGCAAGTGCTGCGCCCGAACACGCCGCTCGGGAACCGGAATCTTCTTTGCGAAGTCCATCGGCAGCATCAGGTTCTCGACGACGGTCAGCGTGGGCAACAGTTGGAAGAACTGGAACACCAGCCCGACGTTTCGTCCCCGCCAGGCA
>DASXTK010000486.1:0-22480 GCA_036505485.1 Acidimicrobiales bacterium | reverse complement strand
TCTCGCCGGGACGGATCTTGGATCGGTCGACGTCGTCGGGACCACCACGGTGTCGGACCGCGCCAATCGCACCAGCCACGAGATCGATGTGGTGGCGATGCGCGGGAACAAGGTGGTCGCCATCGGGGAGGCCAAGCTTCGACGACTCGGTGCCAACGACCTCGACCGTTTGCGACAGCTTCGGGAGCTGATCGGGGTCCCCAGTGCCCGGCTCATCCTGGCGTCAGCGGAGGACGTTGACCCGAGGGCAGCCGAGTCCCCCGACGTCATCGTCATACGGCCAAGGGACGTCTACGGCTAGCGGCCAATCGCGTTTGATAACAAGGGTTTTCATCTCGTTTACTCTTGCTGCAGGGGATTCTTTGACCGGGGGGTTGGAGCATGGGACGAGTCCGACTGCGGAGGCTTGCGCTCCTGGGCGCAATCTGTCTCCTGACGGTGGGGATCGCGGCGTGTGATCCGATCGAGAACGCGCCGCCCGGGGGTGGGGAGGTGGTGCAGGGCACCTTCCGGATCGGCCCCTTCAACCTGGCGCCCGACGGCCAGCCGGGGTCCGAGAGCAACTCGACGAGATCCAACGTGCCCAAGCCGTCGGGGGCCTTCGGGCTGAAGACCATCAGCTTCGACATCGTCGACGCGGCCGGGACTCCGCTGCCCCACACCGCGGTGCACCTCCACCACGTGCTGCTGATGAACCCGGCCCGGCAGGACATGTTCTGCAGCCGCAGTGAGCGCTTCGCCGGGTCCGGCAGCGAGCGCACACCCATCGAGCTGCCGGATCCGTACGCCTACATGGTGGGCAGCGGCGAGCGTTGGAACGCGCTGTGGCACATCATGAACATGAGCACCACTGCCCAAGAGGTCTACATCCAGTACAAGGTGGGTTATCAGCCGGGGGCGACGGCCCAGAACACCCGGGGTGTGACCCCGTTCTTCCTGGACGTCACCGGCTGCGGCAACTCTGAGTACGACGTTCCCGGCGACGGTGGGCCCGGCAGCGTGCACACCAACACGCGGTCATGGACCGTGCCGTGGGACGGCTATCACGTCACCGCGGGCGGCCACCTCCACGGCGGAGGCATCGACATCGTGGAGCACAACGACACCACCGGGGCCGAGTGCACGATGGTGGCCCACTACGAGCACACCCATCCCCATGATGCACCGGGATCGATCACCCGCTGTCCGGTCCACAAACGCGTCCTGGCCGGCCAGGAGTTCTCGGTGAGCTCGCACTACGACAACTCCGAACCGCACGACGCGGTGATGGGCATCGTCCTGGCCTACGCCTGGCAGGGCAGCCAGTAGCGGCAGGAGCGGCGGGCGGACCCACTCCGGAGAAGAGCTACGGCGTGTTCCAGATGGTCGCGACGAACGTCACGTCGTCGCCATCGCTGGACACGCCGGTGATGGTGAGCACCCCGAGACGGCCCTGGTCCGTCCTTACGCACAGGTCCTGGCCGACGAGCGAGCGGTCCACCGGCACGTAGCTCACCCAGGAAAGGTCGGCGCTGCACGCTGCGAAGGTGGTCGATTCCGTAAACGCCAATTCGGCGCCATTGTGGCCAGAGAGCACTTGCTCGAGGAGGTTGAGGTCGACGTCGACGTACACATCGAAGTACGACTCAAACAGATCGAGATCGAAGGACGGCAAGTCGTTGGTCGAGAGTTCGACGTTGCCATTGCTGTAGATCCCGGGCCCGGCGTCGTGGCCGGTCGGAGGCGGGGTCGTAGCGGAGGACGTCGTCGCCGGCCTCGAGGTGGAGGTGGTGACGGAGTCGTGGGATTGTCGTCCTGTCGACGCCACGCTCTGGTCCCCGACGTCGTCGAGCTGGCCCTGCAGCTGCTCGTTCTTCGCCTCGAGGGCATCCCTCGCCGATGTCGCACTGTCCACTCGCTGGGAGAGGATGACGTTGACCGCCACGAGGATGGCCACCATCCCGCAACCGACGGTCAGCAGCAGGAGATCCAGCTGGCCGCGGGACCGGAGCCGGTCGACTCGCCAGAGGGCCACCGAGAGCAGGGCGACGATGGCAACGATGACGGCCTTGTCCCCCGGAGTGTCGCTCCGGAGGAAGGAGACGAACGCGCCCACCAGCGTTGCCGCCCCCACGACCCAGGTCGTTATGGGATTCGAGTTGTGATCGTCCGGGTTCCGCTGACGGCTGCGGACACCTTGGTCCGACGATTGTTCGCCTACCGGCACCAGCCCGACACGCTAACGAACTCTGGGGTCGCGATGTCGGGCCAAAATGGTCAGGTTCCCCGTTGTGGTGGTGCACAAGGCGCGGGCCGGGATTTGTGGCATCGGCCCAAGAGACAGGCGGCGCCGCGCTTTGCACCATGGTCCCGGGAACAGGGGGACGTGATGGGGAAGGTCAGTGCAACCGGTCTGCTGGCGCTGCTGGTGCTGGTCGTCGGGCTGATGGAACCGGTGGCGGCGCGTTCTGGAGCCGATGAAGCCGACCAGAGCTCGACCCGGGGCGGGCTGGTGCTGGCCGGTGCGGCCAGCCGGTCGGTGCTGCCGCTGGTCCACGGGCGCCAGGACTATCTCGCTGCCGATCTGCCCACCGCCGACGATGCGGTGTCGCCGGGGGTGTTCATCCCGGAGTGGGACGACGGGCGCATCGCGGTCGGCAACGGCGACAGCGTGTCCCACTGGGTGCACGACGATCTGCGGGTACGGGCCCTGGCCCTGTCCAAGCCGGAGAGCAAGACCGTCACTGTGCTGGTCTCCGCCGACGTCTACATGATCTTCCGGACCGACGCCGACTCCATCCGGGCCAAGGTGGCGGAGCGGCTACCCGACGAGCTGCGCCGCCAGGGCGTCCAGGTCGAGGTCCTCGTCGGATCCACCCACAACCACCACGGCCCCGACACCGCCTTCGACGTCAACCACGCCTGGTACGAGCACCTGACCGACCAGGCCGCCGACGCCGTGGTCGAGGCGGTGGCCCGGCGCCGACTGGCCCGGCTGCGGGTCGGTTCGGGCCAGCACTGGTTCGGCATGGACGACGGCGACCCCCAGATCATCGACCCGACCATGAACGTGCTCCAGGCGGTGCGCAGCAACGGGAAGGTGGTCGCCACCGTCGTGCAGTGGAACAACCACCCGGAGACCACGCTCAACTGGTCACCGCCCGCCGACCTGTCTGCCGACTGCGCGGTGCTCGGCTGGTCCGGCGACCAGTGCCATGCCGAGGGGCGGTACTTCACCAGCGACTACGCCGGGGTGCTGTCGCGCACGATCGAGCAGGAGGCCGGTGGCGAGGCCCTGTACTTCGTGGGAGCCCTCGGTCATCTGGTGGGACCGGGCGGCGCCAACGTGTGGGAGGTCGACGACGACCATCCGCTGGGGGACCAGTTCCACCCGCCGGCCGGTGCCGCGGTCCCGGGAGGCGACGGGTTCAGCTATACGGACAAGAACTTCCGGCGGGTCGTCGTCATCGGGGAGCAGGCGGCCCGGGCGGCGCTGGACATCATCGGCGGCGGGGAGTGGATCCAGAAGCCCACCATCAGCTTCCAGCGCCAGGAGTTCTACTCCCGGCTGTCCAACATCGGCTTCCGGGTCCTGCTCGTGGTGGACCCGGCGACCGGCTTCACTCAGCTGGGGCACACGCCGCCGGTCGCCTACTCGTGTCCGGCAACCGGGCCCAAGACGGACGAGACCTGCACCAGCAGGGGCTTCGCCACCGAGGAGGACCCCTTCGTCGGGACCATTCGATCCGGCGACCACCTCAAGAGCGAGGTCGGCTACCTCCGGATCGGATCGACGGTCGGGATGATGTTCCTGCCCGGTGAGGCCGCCGGCGAGGTGGTGATCGGGCTGCCGGCCGAGTTCCGTTCCGATCCCGGCCGTTGGTACGAGGAGCCGCTGGACCAGAACGCCTTCGGTGACGCCTACACAACCCCGGGATATGTCCACAACCGGATGCACGACCGCTACGAGTTCACGGTCGGGCTGGGCAACGACGAGCTGGGCTACATCTTCCCGGTGAGCAACTGGCGGATCCGCTGTGTCGCCGACGAGGTGGCGGGACCGGGCACGTGCGAGGCGCTGCATCAAGCCGGGGTCATGGACTTCCCCGATGCCGTCGCCGGGACCACGTGCAAGGCCATCACCGAGGATCCGACCCGTCTCGACCCCTACCCACCTGAAGCCGCCCTCGCCCTGACCGCCAGCTGCCGCTACGGCCAGGCCCTGGGCCAGGCCAACGGCCACTACGAAGAGACCAACTCGGCCGGCTGGGACCTGGCGGCGGACATGCTCGCCGCCGTCGCCGCCCTCACCGGCGACGACAACCCCGAGATGGTCAACCCGGACTTCCCCGGCTACTGGAAGGGCTTCCCTCCTCCCGGCTGAGCGCTGCGAAATTGAGGCGTTTCTCGCGCTATAAGCGCGTCAAACGCCTCAATTTCAGTTGGTGATCGCCAGGCCTCAGTCGTCCTGGACGACCAGGGCGGCGGCGAGGATCTGGCTGTCGGTGTGGCTGGTGGGGTCGAGGCCGGTGAGGGTGGCGATGCGGCCCAGGCGGTAGCCGAGGGTGTTGGGATGGACGTGCAGGACCTCGGCGGTGCGCAGGCGCTGGCGCTCGTGGCCCATGTAGATCCTCAGGGTCTCCAACAGCTGGGGCTGGTCGGCTATGCGGTCGAGCTTGCGGGCCAATGCTTCCCTCGCCGGACCGGGACGGGTCAGCTGATACTCCAGCAGCACGTCGTCGAGCCGGTAGAGACCAGGAGGCTGCCCCAGCCGATGGGCGAGGTCGACGACATCCCGCGCCAACGACGCCGCGCCCGCAACCTCCTCCAGACTGATCGCCGCCGCAGCCGCCCCGTGCAGCGGCTCACCGGTGCGGTCCCTCAGCCGGTCGAGCAGGGGAGCGAGGGCGACGTCCACCTCCTCGATGGTCGTCGGGGTCGCCGGCAGCAACACGGTGCCGCCGTGGGCGTCGAGCCGGCCGAGGACCGGCAGTCCGGCAAAGGCATCCAGCTCGGCCTGCAGCAGTCGGACCCGGCGTCGGCTGGCGATGGCGGCACCGGCGTCGAGCTGCAACTGGGTCGTAGCCGCGGTCGACAACGCCAGCACCAACACCACATGACACGGCGCGAGGGTGATGTCAGCCCTCTCGGCCAGCGGTTCCGGGTCCCGCCCGGTGAGCAGCGCGGTGGCCAACTCCTGGCGGGCCACCCGTTCCTCCCCGTGGATCGTCTGCTGGACCTCGAGGTAGGCCGAGGACACCGCGCTCGTCAGCTCCTGCATGTAGCGGAGCAGGTGCACCCCGGCGGCGAACAGCTCCTCGACGTCTTCGGGTCCGGAGGAGTCGATGAACTCCAGCCATCCGAGCCGACCACCTATGTGATAAGCGGCCAGGACGTCGGCCAACGGAACCCCCTCCTCGGCCCGGCGGGTGGCCGAAGCCACGATGCTGGCCAGCTCGTCGGGGGTGGGCCGCCGATCATCGGCCAGGACCCGGAGGAACAGCCGGATGTTGTGCACGGTCACGTCGAGGATCTCGCCGTCGAGCTCCTCCTGGGGCAACAGCCCATACAGCGGCACCTCGCGCGTGAACTGCTGGACCGCCCGGCGGGCCAGGTCGGTGACCCGGGGCGCCATCCGGATGTGGAGCCTTCGTCCCGATGTCGACACCTCCACCATGACGGGAGTGTTAGCACCTTCCGCGCGGGCTTTGTGCTGTCGCACAAACGGCAGCCGGAGATTTCCTCCGCCCGGCCAAGAGACAGTCCCGCCCCGGACCCTCAAGATGGTCGCCGCGGCCGACCAGATCGGCCGGTCGACGGACATCCGGGGGGAATCCGATGACACGAACGACGCACCGCCGGCCCCGGCTGGCGGCGGGACTCCTGGCGCTCGGACCACAACTGGCCCCATCTGATCGCGCCGGCCACCGGCACCGACGCTCTCCGGGACGTGACGTGCTCGGGTGCCGACACCGAGAACATGACCGAGCCGACAGCGGTCGGGGGTGCTGGCCAAGGTGGCGGTGGCGTGGAACGACGTCCCCTACCTCCGGGCCAAGACCAAGGAGCTCAACGGCATGCTCGCGGCCCAGGCCGCAGCCCACGGGGTCGGCTTCGTGGACCTCTATGGACCGAGCATCGGGAAGGATGCCTGCGCCGGGTCGTCGGTGCGGTGGGTCGAGCCGCTCGTCCCCCAGAACTGGGGTGCGCCGTTCCATCCCAACGATCGGGGGACACGTAGGCATGGCCGCCGTGATCCGAGCCGTGCTGTAGTCGCGAAGACAGGAATCAGGGGGTCAGGGTCATGGGTCGGTACACGAAGTCGTTGTTCGCTCTTCTCGTCACCGGTCTCATGACCTCTGGCCTGGCCGGTTGCGATCCCGCCGGAGCCAGCCCGACACCCGACGACGCCTACCGGCCGCCGTCGGACTGCACCAACTGGCGCTACGGACCCGACGACGAGCCCGGGCCCGGCGTCCTGCCCACCGAATATCCCCGCACCGAGGAGGGCTGGAAGCTCAGCTCCCTGCGGGACGACGACCCGGCGCTGCGGGGTTCCCTCCAGAACCAGTGCGGTCAGTTGGGCGCTGCAGTCGACCTGGCCTGGGGCATGACGACCGGCCGGGACGATGTGGTGATCGCTGTGCTCGACTCGGGGATCCAGTGGCGCGACCCCGGCGACATGGCCGACCTGGCCACGAAGGCGTATCTGAACCGGGGCGAGCTGACGGTGCCGTGCGACGCCGAGGGCGGCGACTGCAACGGCGACGGCCGGTTCGACATCCTGGACTTCGACTCCGACGCCGGCGCGCTGCCGGACCTCAACGGCAACGGACTGGCCGACCCCGAGGACCTGATCCTCGATCCGGCGCAGGACAATGGTGTCGACGATGACGGCAACGGCTACGTGGACGACATCTCCGGGTGGGATTTCCTCTATGGCGACAACAACCCGCTGGACACTGTCGACTACGGACACGGCACCGGCGAGGCCAAGGACTCCACCGCCGCGGCCAACGGCACCGGCGACGTCGGCACCTGTCCGCTCTGTCGGGTCCTCCCCGTGCGGGTCGGCGACTCGTTCATCACCGAGGGCGGACGCTTCGCCGCCGGGGTGCTGTTCGCCCTGGACAGCCGGGCCGACGTGATCCAGGAGGCGCTCGGCGTCACCAGCAACCCCCGCCAAGCCCAGCAGGCGGTCGACGCCGCGTACGACCGGGGCGTGGTCGTGGTGGCGTCGATGGCCGACGAGGCGTCCAAGCACGCCAACCTGCCGGCGGCGCTGGAGAACACCATGCCGGTCAACTCCGTGACCCAGCGCGAGCACGTGCTCAGTGGGGCGTCCGACGGCTGGCTGGCCCTCAACGGCTGTACCAACTGGGGGGCGATCACCTGGGTGTCGGTGCCGTCGTCGTCGTGCTCGTCGGAGGCCACCGGGCTCAGCTCGGGCATGGTCGGTCTGATCGAGTCCGCGGCCCGAGACGCCGGGCTCTCGCTGTCCGCCAACGAGGTGATGCAGGTCGTGCGGGCCTATGCCGACGACGTCGACTTCGCCACCCCCAACGCCACGGAACCGGCGAACAACTACGGCGGATCGACCGGTGACCTGGTGCCGTCGGAGCGCTATCCCACCCGGGCCGGCTGGGACGAGGTCACCGGGTTCGGGCGGATCAACGCCTACGAGGCGGTTCGGCTGGTGACCGCCGGACGGATCCCGCCCGAGGCCGCGCTCAGCTCGCCGAAACGGTTCGAGGTCATGCCCGGCCACGGCTCTCTGACGGTGACCGGCGACGTCGGCGCCCGGTTCGCCGACAGGTACGGCTACCGGGTCGAGTGGACCGTCGGCGCCAACCCGCCACCGGATCCCGGGGTCGACGAGTGGCACGTTGCCGCCGAACGCTCCGGACGCACCGCGCCCAAGCACGGCGAGCTGGGTCGGATCGACCTGGCCGAGGTCGCCGCGGCTCTGCCCGGCGGGGCCAGTGGACCGCCGCTCAGCGGCGACCGACCGGACGAGGACGCCTTCGCGGTGCGGGTCCGGGTCGTGGTCACCGGGGACGGTGGCGCGGCCGACGGGCTCACTGGCGTGATGCAGAAGCAGATCTACGTCCACGACGATCCGGACCTGGTCAGCGGGTACCCGCGGGTGGTGCCCGGCGCATCTACCGCCAGTCCGGTCTTCGCCGACCTCGACGGCCAAGGTGGCGACGAGCTGATCGTGGCCACGACCGACGGGGTGGTCCACGCCTACAAGGCCAACGGCCGGGAGCTGACGGGCTGGCCGGTCCACACCACCGTGGCCCCGTGGTGGCCGACCGGCTCGCCCACCGCCGCAGCCGAGCGGATCCTGCCCGAGCGCTCGGCGGTCATGGTCGGGGCCCCGGCCGTGGCCGATCTCGACGGCAACGGCCACCTCGATGTCGTGGTCACCGATCTCGACGGCAACGTTTGGGCCTGGAACGACCGGGGTCGACGGCTGGCCGGGTTCGGGACCACCCGCGTCGACGGTCAGCGGCTGGGCGAGGTCCGCATCAACCCGGACTGGTCCCGCGACGACAAGACCACCCAGGACCAGCACAACCGCACCAAGCCCGGGTTCGTGGCCGCGCCGGCCCTGGGGCAGCTCGACGCCGACCCGGAACTGGAGATCGTGGCCGCGGCTCTCGATCGGCACGTTTATGCCTGGAACCACGACGGGTCGCCGGTTCCGGGCTGGCCGGTGCTGGCGGTCGACCCGGCCGAGGTGGCTGACGTCGACCCGACGTCGCACCACGTCAGCTTCGTCGACGACCGGGTGCGGGAGGGCGGGGAGATCATCGCCACCCCCACGCTGGCCGACCTGACCGGCGACGGTCGGGACGAGGTGGTCATCGGGGCCCAGGAGAGCTACATCGAGCCGATCAACATCGGCGACACCGCCGAGATCGACATCATCACCAGCTTCGCCGGCGACGCCGGCAACTCCCGGCTGTACATGCTGTCGCCAGACGGCCGGAATGCCGCCAACCCCGATCGCAACCCGGCGCATCCTGACGACACCGCCTACGAGCCGGGCTGGCCGGTGAAGATCGGCCAGCTGCAGCTGGAGTCGCTGCCGGTGATCGGGGACGGCATCGGTAGCCAGGCCGCAGTGGGCGATGTGGTTCCGTCCCATCCCGGTCCAGAGATCGTGGCCAACTCGCCCGCGGGTCCGGTCTACGTGCTCACGCCCGACGGGCAGAGCGCCTATGGCACCGGTCTCGGCGGTCGGGACAACCCCGCGCTGTGGACCGGCGGGCTTTTCGGTGGGCCCGCTGTCGGTCGGTATGGGCCGGCCCGGAACTCCGACGACATCCAGATCACCCCGGCGGCGTTCTCCGGCCCGGCGATCGGCTTGTTGGACGAGGACGATCAGGCCGACTTCACGCTGACGACGGCCGGACTGTCCCGGCTGGTCGACGTGGCCGCGCCCGACCGGCAGCTGCCCAACGACGACCAGCTGATGGCCTGGCAGGGTGGCGACACCGGCAACGCGTTGCCTGGGTTCCCGCAGGCCATCACCGATCTGGCCTTCTTCGTGACCCCGGCCATCGCCGACCTGGACGGGGACGGCAGCAGCGAGGTGATCGCCGGCAACGGCCTCGGCGTCCTGTCCGCCCACTCGGCCGACGGATCGGCACCGGCGGGCTGGCCCAAGCTCCACGGCGGCTGGGTGGTGGGAACACCCGGGCTGGGCGACTTCGACGGCGACGGCCAAGCCGAGCTGGCGGTGGTCCGCCGCGACGGCACCCTGTTCGTCTGGCACACCAACGCTCCCGCCGACCAGCTAACCCAATGGCCCCGCTCCGGCGGCAACCAGCGCAACACCGGCGTCCCCGGCGGCGGTGGCTAGCAGGGGCCGAGCGGGATATCGCCTCGCAGGGTGACGCGGTGGAGGACCCGGTGGGCGTTGCCGTAGTCCCGCACGCCCAGGTGCATGGTGGAGCGGTTGTCCCAGAACACCACGTCGCCCCGGTGCCAGCGGTGCCGCATCACGTGCTCCGGCTGGGTGGCGTGCGCGTACAGGAGACCCAACAAGGCATTGCTCTCCAGGCGGGACAGGCCGACGATCCTGGTGGTGAAGGTGGGGTTGACGAACAGACCCCGCCGCCCGCTCTCGGGATGCGTCCGCACCACGGGGTGGACCACGGGCTCCAAGACCGTGAACCGTTGCCCGTTCCAGATCCCACCCTCGGGGCGGTTGCGCAGGAACGCCGCGAACTCGGCCCGACCGTCGTGCTCGGCTGACAGTTGGTCGACCAGCGCCCCCAGCGGCGGGGCCAGGGTTTCGTAGGCCGCCTGGGTGTCGGCGAAGGCGGTGTCGCCACCGGCCGGCGGGATGATGACCCCGGTCAGCAACGATCCCAACGGCGGATCCGGCATGAACGACACATCGGTGTGCCAGGTGTCGTTCTCGTACTCGTCCTTGTAGCGGGTGTCGAGGCGGGAGCGGGTGGCGTCGATCTCCAGGACCTCGGAGTGCTCCGGGTCGAGCGGCGGCAGCACCGGGTGGGCCGCGGTCAGCTCGCCGAACCGGGCGGCGAAGCTCCGGAGCTGGTCCGGGGAGGGATGCTGCGCCGGGAACACCAGCACCTTCCGCTCCACCAACACCCCCCGGATGCCGGCGATGACCCCATCGTCCAGCGACCCGGTGATGTCCACCCCGTCGATCTGCGCCCCGATGCTCCCGCCCAAACGCGTGAACACCAGCTCCGTAGGTGCGGTCATGGTCCCTCCAGCTTGCCAAGAATCAAAGGTGGCGGCCTAGGAGGGGGGCGTAAGAGCCGGAAATCTCGGATCCACGAGGTGCCCAGCAATTGGAGGGGTGGTGTGGCTACGTTGGGTGCAGTGCGATCAACCTCGGGGGACCGATCGCCGGCTCGACGGCGCTGGCTTGCGTGGGTGGCAGTGCTGGGCCTCGCCCTCGTTGTCGTAGCCGCCGGCTGTGGTTCGGGCTCAGGCGATGACGACGAGGCCCGCAGCTCCGGGGGCCGTCACGGCACCACCACGACCACGGTGGAAACCACGACCACGACGGTGGACACCACGACGACGACCGGTGCCCCGGGCACGACGCTGCCTCCAGCTGATCCTTCGGTGGTGATCTCGCTCAGCGTCGAGGTGACGGCGGTTCCGGGCGAAGTTCCGCAGACCGCATCCCTGTCCTGCGGGGACGCCGCAGCCGGCTCCGGGTTCCTGGCCGATCCGGCAGCGGCCCAGGCGGCCTGCAATCTGCTGCACAACAACCAGGCTGCAGACCAACGCCTGATCCAGGGGCCTGACCCCAACCTGCTGTGCATCGAGCTCTACGGCGGGCCCGAGGTGGCCAAGGTGTCCGGGACCATCCACGGCCAGTCGGTCAACACCACCATCGACCGCACCGACGGCTGTGGCACTGCCGCCTGGGACCTCCTCAACCCCCTCCTGACCGCCGTCAACACGTAGCACCGACTACTGCGCCCAGGGCGACGACGGCACCAGGCCGAGGGCCAGGGCCAGTCCGGTGGCTGCGGCGACCAGCACGACGGCGAACCCCAGTTCCACCTTCTCCTCGGTTGACCGCCAGGGAGTCACTGGTTACAGTCCTGTAGGTTACAGCACTGTAACCACGCTTCAGAGCGCGTCGTCCGAGGGGGAACGATGTCAGCTGTTCGACGCTCCACGCGGGTCGTGACCGCCATCCTGGTCTTGACCCTGCTCACCATGGCCATCGGGGCCGCACCTCCCGCTGAGGCGGCGCTGCCCCAACCGGATTCCTTCTACACCGCACCGGCCAGCCTTCCGTCCGGCCCACCGGGCACCACGATCAAGGCGGAGCAGAACACCGTCTTCTTCGATCCGATCAACCTGATCAGCTCGGCGTTCCGGCTGGCGCTACCACCGTTGCTGCCCATCCCGGTGGGGTTCGCCGACTCCTACCGGTTCATGCACACGTCGAGGAACGCCGCTGACCAGCCGCTGGCGCTGACCGGAACGCTGATCGTGCCCAAGACCCCGTGGACCGGACCGGGCGAACGGCCGCTGCTGGCCTACGCCGTCGGCGGCCACGGCATGGACGACACCTGCACGCCGTCGTGGCAGTTCATGCAGGGCAGCCAGTACGAGCTGCCGTTGATCGCGCCCTACGTCGCGGCCGGGTTCGCGGTGGTCGCGACCGACTACCAGCGTTACCCGACCCACACGTTCGCCGAGCCCAAGTCGGCCGGTCAGGCGGTGCTGGACTCGATCCGGGCCGCGACCCGTCTGCAGGCCGAGCGGGGTCTCCCGACCGGCATCGACGACAGCAACCCGGTGGTGATCGCCGGCTACTCCGAGGGCGGCAACGCCAGCTCCGCTGCGGCCGAGCGCCAGCCCAGCTACGCCCCGGAGATCAACCTCAAGGGTGTCGCCACCGGCGGTGTCCCGGCCGACCTGCGCACCACCGCGGCCAAAGCCGACGGCACGCTGCTGTCGGGGGTGACCTTCATGGCCATCAACGCCCTGAAGACCTCCTACCCGGCGTTGAACGTCAACGACATCCCGCTCAACAGCTTGGGCCGGTACGCCGTCAACGACGTGCTCGACGAGTGCATGCCGGAGATCACCCAGACCTACCTGTACAAGTCGGTGCGGTTGTTCACCGCCTCGTGGCGCTACCCGCTCGGTCTCTCCTTCGAACAAGCGCTCGACAAGGCTCCGGCGTGGAAGGCCAAGATCGAGGAGCTTCGCATCGGCCGCAGCCTGACGCCCAGCGCTCCGGTGCTCGTGTACCACGGCAATCTCGATCCGTGGGTGCCCATCGAGTCGTCCCGGCGGATGGCCGATGAGTGGTGCAGCCGCGGCGCCAACGTCACCTTCCAGACCTATCCGCTGGCCGAGCACTTCTTGACCCTGGCCGAAGCCATCCCCCACAACGTGGATTGGCTCATGGACCGGGCGGTCGGAGAGCCAGTCGCCTCGGGCTGCTAGCGGCTAGGTCCTCTCGGCATTCTTGGCAAGGAAACCCGCTCCATGAGCGGCTTTCCTTGCCAAGAACGGATCACCCGCTAGATCGCGTCGTCGTCCAGCTCGCCGGTGCGGATGCGCATGAGCCGATCGAGCGAGAAGGCCCAGAGCTTCCCGTCGCCGATCTTGCCGGTCCTGGCTGCCTGAGCGATGACGTCGACGACCTTGTCCACGTCATCGTCGGCGACGATCACCTCGACCCGCACCTTGGGCACGAAGTCGATGGTGTACTCCGAGCCCCGGAAGGTCTCGGTCTTGCCTCCCTGGCGGCCATAGCCCTGGACCTCGCTGACGGTGAGGCCGATGATCCCCGCACCGCGCACGGCCTCCTTGACGTCCTCCAGCTTGTGGGGCTTGATGATCGCGGTCACGAGATGGGCCACGTGTCCTCCTGCAGTAGTGGGGTGACTGAGTCGACCCGGAACTGAACTGTGGCGGACGGCGCAACGTTGCACCATCCGCCACAGATCCTCACGAGTCGGCTCAAGCCGACGTCCCGACCTTCTCGGTCGCCTCGGCTGCGGCGCCGTCAGGCTCAGGGAGCTTGATCGAGCCGGAACCGGGCTGGGCCGAGTAGGTCATGCCGTGACCGAACTCCATGTGGTAAGCGGGCAAGCCATGCTCGAAGATGTCGAGACCTTCGAGCTCGCCGTCGCGCTCCACCCGGAGCGTCTTGGTGGCCTTGACCCCGTACATCAGGGCGGCAGCCGCGACGCTGATCACCACAACGGCGGTGAGGCTGCCGATGGCCTGGGCCTTGAGCTGATCGAGTCCGCCACCCCAGAACAATCCCTCGACCACTGCGGTCTTGTCGGCGCCATCGGGTCCGGGGATGCCGTACTGGCCGGTGGCCATCAACCCGATCGACAGCGTGCCCCAGATCCCGCAGAAGCCGTGGACCGCCACCGCCCCGATCGGATCGTCGATGCGGAGCCGCTCCAGCAGGTCGATGCCCAGGGGCACGACGATGCCGGCCAGGCCGCCGATGATGACTGCCCCCGCAGGGTTCACCCAGTAGCAGGGAGCGGTGATGGCCACGAGGCCGCCGAGGAAGCCGTTGATGGTCATGCCCGTGTCCCACTTCTTCGAGCGGGGGTAGACGAAGGCCATCGCCACCAGACCGCCGGCGCAAGCCGCCAGTGTGGTGTTGGTGGCCACTCGGCCGATGCCTTCGAAGTCCATGGCCGACAGGGTGGAGCCGGGGTTGAAGCCGTACCAGCCGAACCACAGGATGACGCCACCGATGGCGGCGATGTTCATGTCATGCGGTGGGGTTGGGCCGCCACCGTCACGGGCGAACTTGCGGCCGATGCGGGGCCCCAGGGCGATGGCACCCCACAGCGCGACGAACCCGCCCACGGTGTGGACCACGGTCGAGCCGGCGAAGTCCCGGAACACGGCTCCGTTGGTGAAGTCGTTGAGGAACGACGGGGTCATGTTGCCCAGCCAGCCGCCGGGTCCCCAGACCCAGTGACCGAAGATCGGGTAGATGAGACCCGACACCGCCACCGAGTACAGCAGGTCGCCCTTGAACCCGGTCCGTCCCACCATGGCGCCCGAGGTGATGGTCGAAGTGGTGTCGGCGAACGCGAACTGGAACAGGAAGAAGGCGAAGAACGCCACGCCGCTGGTCCCGTACATCGCCGGCGTGTTGTTCAGGAAGAAGTACTGGTGGCCGATGAGGCCGTTGCCCTCGCCGAACATGAAGGCGAAACCGATGGCCCAGAAGAGCAGGCCGCACAGGCACGTGTCGACGATGCACTCCATCATGATGTTCACGGTCTCTCGGGACCGGGCGAAGCCGGCCTCGAGGGCCATGAAGCCGGCCTGCATGAAGAACACGAGGAAGGCCGCGAGAAGGACCCACATCGTGTTGATCGGGCTCACGAGGTCGTCCGCCTGGTGCAGTGACTCCTGCAGTGGGGTCGCGCCCGCGGGTGTGCCGAGGAAGTAGGTGAAGCCCTTCATGGCTCCCAACACCCCGGCGATACCGAGCATCTTTCCGCCAAGGATCACCGCCCAGAGTCGGCGGGTCTCCTTTTCCTTGAGCCTGTCCAGGCGCGTGGTGATCATGGTGCCGCAAGGTAGGAATTGTTCATTTCCTCGTCATGTGACCCGCATTACCTGGTTGGGTCTTGTTCCTTGCCAAAATCTGAACACAACCTTCAGTTCAGACTGTCTTGGCGCCGGACGACGATGTTGGCTTCGGTGACCCGCACCACCGAGGCCCAAGGGATCTCGCCGGTTCTGGCGATCCGGTGCACTGCCCGGTGGACCAAAGGCGGTCCATGGACGTGGCCCGGGCCGAGCCCCAAGCGCTCGAGCACCCCGCGGTGACCGACGACCAGCGCCTCCAGGCGCAGGCGGGTTCCATCGTCCCGTACCGCTACGACGTCGTGGACCACGCCCAGCCGTTGGTCGGCTTGGTCGACGACCGGCTTGCCCAGGAGCTCACTGATCCGCATCGGTGCCTCGCTTGCCCGAGCCGGGGATGCGCTCGATGAACGCGGTCCGTACAGCGCGTTCCACCGTGGCCGTGGCCAGCTCGTCGCGGTCCCGATCGACCTTCACGCAGCTGCCGATCGACACCACGTCGTCCCACTCGATCCGGCCGTCCTCGGTCTCCTGGGGCAACAGCCGTCGGGACAAGGCCTCGGCGATCCGACCCAGCCGTCCGCCGAGGCGATGGGCCAACGCTCCCCGTCCGGACAGGATGGCGGTGACCACCGGAGCCCCGCCGTCGCCGGGTTCAGTCAACTCGAGGTCGTCGACCTTGCCGGCGATGCGGTCCTCGCGGTCGACGATCTGCCGGTCCAGCAGCTGCAGACCCAGCCGCAGGCGCTCGGGGGACGAAGGGCTCACGATCCGGCTCCGGTGGCGATCATGAGCGGGATGGTGACGGCCGAGACCACCACCAGCACGACCAGGTAGATCGAGCCGGCCACGTTGGACAGCCGGCCGTTCACCCGTTCCCCCATGTAGTCGGGGTCGTTGGCCACGAGCAGGATCGGGATGTAGGTGAGCGGGAGCGCCGCGGCCGACAGGACGATCGAGTACTCGGTGACCATGATGGGATCGACGCCCGTGAGCCCGATCAGCACCGCCGACAGCAGGGCCACGATCACCAGGAGATGGAAGCGGGCCGCGTCCCGGGGTGCGGTGCGCTTGCCCCACTGCCAGCCGAAGTACTGCGAGACCGTGTAGCTGCACGACAGCGCCGTCTCCAGCGCCGCGCCGAACGTGGCCGCGAAGATGCCCACGATCACCAGCGCCAACCCGACCTTGCCCAACGCCACGCTGGTGGGCAGGGCGGCCTGGGACAGGTGATCGACCGAGATCTGCCGCGGCTTGAACACCGTGGCGGTCAGCCCCATCAGCGAGAGCGACAGGAATCCGCCCAGCGGGAAGCCGATGAACACGTTGGCCTTGTTGAGCACCAGGTCACGTCGGGACCAGCGTTCCTCCACCGCCCCGGAGGAGAAGAAGAACACTTCGTAAGGGGTCATCGCCGCGCCGAACAGGGCGATGCCGAAGTACGCCAGGGTGGGGCGGCCCTCGCCCCGGGGCACCGCGGGATGGTTGGCCTGGTGGAACAGATCGCCCCAGTCCGGGCTCAGCTTCCACAGGGCCACCGCCATCACCACCAGAGCCAGGCCGGTGAGCCCGAACACCCGCTCCATGTTCTCGAACCGGACCCGCCAGATCAACAGCCACACCAGGATCCCGACGAGGGGGATCCACAGCAGGTAGTTCACGTCGGTGGCAAGTTGCAGCGCCAGGGCGACGCCGGCGACCTCGGCGATGAGGGTGAGGAAGGTCACGAAGAACGAGGCGAACAGGTTGGCCAGGCCCACCTTGGCCCCCAGCCGCTCCCGGACCAGATCGAACACCGGCCGTCCCGACACCGCCGCCACCCGTCCGGCCATCTCGGCGAACACGCAGATGCCGAGCACGCCGAACACCACGACCCACGCCAACGACATCCCGAAACGGGCGCCGGTCTCGGCGTTGGCCACGATGTCGCCGATGTCGACGAAACCGCCCATGGCCGTCAGCACCCCCAGGGTCATCCCGGCGAGGCGCTTCGGGTTCATGAGTGTTCCGCAATGAAGCTGCGGAGGCCCTCGGCGGTCTGCTGGAGCGGCTGGGTCTGGGCCAGCAGATCGCTGGTCTCGGCCCGGCGGGCCGCGATGCGGGTGTCGGCCAGGATGTCGGTGGCCTGGTCGGTCAGCTCACCGAGCTGGTCACGCAGGCGGTCGCTGGTGGCGTTCGGTGGCTGGATGGCCTCGAACCCGGACACCGCGGCGGTGGCGTCCGATTCGGCCTCGCCCACCACCACGGTGACGAAGGCCGGGAACGCCCGGTCGCGGGTCCCGGCGTCCACCGCGATCCCCGCGGTCTCCACTGCTGACAGCACCGACTCTGCGGTGTTCTTGGCCTTCGACTCGTAGTCGGCCAAGTTGCGGGCGGTTCCGGCCGGGTGGACGCAGCTGGTGGTGACGGCGACAACGACGAGGCCGGCGAGGGCCAGCCGGGGCAATGGACGCCTCAGTGGTACCGCATCCACGGCACCCGCTTACCCGCTGTGCCGCGGCACCATCCAGAGCCCTGCCTAGGGGTGTATCAAGGGGGGATCAACTGATCGTCGGCCGCATCCGATCGACTGGCTGGGCGGCGCCACACACCAACCCCTCCTTCGAGTGACCGGCGCGTGTCTGTTCTGCGCTTCAGGAGGATTGCGGATGCATCCCACCCTTGTCGTCGGGTTGGCCCTTGTGGCCTGGTTGGTCGTCCACAACTGGTCGATGATCGCCCGGGTGTTGCTGGCGGTGGCGGCCTTGCTGCTCGGTTGGGAACCCGCCAGCACCGGCGACCGAGTCGGAACGATTCTTCTCATCGTCGCGGCGGGAGTAACGGTTTCGCTGGTGTGGGACGGCCTCACCTCCCGACGAACCGCGAAGTCCGACCCTCTGGTCCCGGCTATGGCCGTGTCGGCATCGTCACTCCCGCCTCCTCCACCGCCCCCGCCACCTCCGCCGCCCTCGGCCGGAGAGCCCATGACCGAGCTGGATCGGGCCGACGACTTCGCTCATCTGCTCGACGCCTACTTCGCTGGCCTCCAGGACGCCGAGCGCACCGGCAACGTCGCGGCCCAGGCCGCGTACGCCAGTGAGATCGCCGACATCGCCCAGCAGATGCGGTCGATGCTGAGGATCGTCGTCGGCGAACGCCAACGCCTGCACAGTCAGTAGACCGAGGTGAGGCAGAGGGCGTGGCCCTCGGGATCGGCCAGGAAGATCCAGCCTTCGGTGTCGAGCCGATGACCGGGCCGGGTAGCTCCCAGGGCCAGGAGCCGGGCCTCGGTCTCCTCGAGGTTGTCGGTGGCCAGGTCGAGCCGGAGGGCGGGGAGCACGTCGGACGACCACGCCGGCGGCTCGAATCCTTCCACTCGGTCGAACCCCACCCGCACGCCATCGGGTCCGGCCAGGTAGACGGACTCCGGGGACTCGTAGGCAACCGCGTAGCCGGTGGCCTGGCGGTAGAAGGCAGCCAGCTTGGCGGGATCGGTGCAGGTCAGGGTGACGGATGCGATGTTCGACATGGCTGCGACCGTACGAATCGGGTTCCCGCCGGTCTTGAACAAACGCGACACTGACCCACCATGGGCGTCGTCGAGGAACCAGTCCGGGACGGCTCGGGGGCGATCCTCTATCCCCAGGCGGCCTCGGCCCACTTCGAGACGGTTCCTGCCCATCGGCGATGTGTTCGGGCCGACCGGCGACGCCCTGGAGCGACCGGTCATCGAGGCGGCATCCACGGACGAGATGGTGAGGCTCGTCGAGGCCTTCCTGGGTGCCCGGCTGCCGCCGCTGGACCCCACCGTCGATCTGGTCGCCCGGCTGGTGTCGGAGGCCGCCGCCGATTCCACGCTGACCCGCGTCCACGAGCTGGCCCGGCGCGGAGAGACCACGGTGCGACGGCTGCAGCGGGTGTTCGCCGAGTACGTCGGAGCCAGTCCCAAATGGGTGATCCGCCGCTACCGCATGCAGGAGGCCGCGGCCCGGGCCGCCGATGGGCCGGTGGACTGGGCGGCACTGGCCTATGACCTCGGCTACAGCGACCAGGCCCACTTCAGCCGGGACTTCACCGCCAGCGTCGGCGTTTCACCGTCCGCCTACGTCCAGCTCTGCGCCAAAGGCCGAGCGCCGTGGGGGGAAATGCAAGACAATCCTTGCACCTGGCTCTGATCATCTGTCAGATTGGCGCCATGGGGGACAACGGACAGCGACTCGGCTCGATCGACCGGCGGATCCGATCGGACGCCGACGCCGTACCGGTTGCGCCGGAGGCCTTCGTCGTGGAGCAGCTTCCCGACCTCCTCGGACGCCATGGCGACCTGGTCGCGGACGGCATCCGCCGCCTAGGTCTGCGTCCCCTGGCCTTCGACCTGGCCGGGAGTCCGTGGAGCGCGACCCTCGGGCTCGATGGCGACGGACTTTCGGTGCGGCCCGGGATCGGCGACGACGCCCTGGTGCTCGACGTCGACGAGGCCCAGTTCTCCGACTTCGTCCTGGATCAACGGTCGCTCAACAGCTTCTCGGTCGCCCGTGACGTGCGGATGCACAACGCCTCCATGACCCAGATCCTCGACTGGGACCGAGTGTGGCGGGCACTGCTGGACGGCTGGGCCGTGCACCGTCCCGGTGACATCGACTTCGGGGACCGCGATGGGTCCCCGCTCGACCTGCACCAGGGCTTCGGACCCGACGACGATCCGGCCGACATCGCCCACTTCCTGCGGGAAGCCGGGTTCGTGCGGCTCGAGGGCTGGCTCGATCCGGCGGACATGGCCACCATCGCCGACGACATCGAGCGGGCGCTGCCGTCCTATCGGCCCGACGATGGCCGGTCGTGGTGGGCCACCTTGTCCAACGGCGAGGAGCGTTGCGTCCGGCTGCTCCACTTCGTCGAGCACTCCGAGACCACGGCCCGGGTCCTCGGCAGCGAGGCCTGGGATCGCCTCCGCACCACCGTGGCCGGTGACGACACCCTGGAGCGGGGACCGATCACCGGCAACATCATCGAGGCGCTGATCAAGCCGCTCGGCGTGACCCAGGGGATCTCCGACATCCCGTGGCACCGCGACTGCTCCCTGGGCCGGCACAGCTACAAGTGCTGCGGCATCACCGTCGGCGTCTCGGTCAGCGACGGCGGCGCCGATCGGGGCCAGCTCCGGGCGGTGGCCGGATCCCATCGGGCCAACGTGCCCGCAGTCGGGGTGCAACCGGAGCTGGACCTGCCGGTCGTGGGCCTCCCCACCCGGGCCGGCGATCTGACCGTCCACGTCAGCTGCACGTTGCACGAGGCCACCCCACCGCTCGCGGCCGAGCGCACGGTCATGTACACGGGCTTCGGCCTCCCCGCCCGCCCCTCCGCCGAGGACAACGCCGCCGCGGCCCGAGCCTGGGAACGGCGCAACCAGGCCCACAAGCTCCAGTCCCAGCCTCCCAGCCCGGTGTCGGCGAGCTAGAGCGTCAGGTCGACGAGGCGGTCGATGAACTGATCGACGTCGACTCCCGAGAAGGGCTTGCGCTGGAACTGGCACAGGTGGTGGTAGCCCAGCAGTGAGGCCACGACGACCACCGAGGTGAGCGAGTCGAGTTGCTCGTCGATGCCCAGCACCCGGCCGAGGATGTCGTGCAGATCGGCCACCCGGCCCTGCTCCCGGTAGAGCACCCGCAGGAGGCTGTCGAACCGCTCCACGTCGCGGAGGCACTGGCGGTACTCCATGGCGAGCTGCGAGCGCCGATCGGGCATCTTCGGCAGCCTGGCTCGCTCCTCGGCCACGACCGCCCTGAGCCGCTCGACCTCCCGCACGATCGTGGCCTCGAACACATGGTCCTTGGACCGGAAGTGCCGGTAGAGGCTCCCGCTGCCGCCCGTGAGCCCGGCCCGCCGCTCGATCTCGGTCACCGTCGTGCCGCTGACCCCCTCCGCCGCGAACAGGTCCAGCGCGGCATCAAGGATCCGCTCCCGGGTACTCACAGCCCCCGATCATGCCATCGCCGCCCCCCACGCCCGTCCTCGGAGCGAAGACGGGCGTGGAGGCCTAGCGGGTCAGAACGGCAGACCGGACACGCAGGCGACCGGAGCAGGATGGCCTGGATCGAGGGCGTTGGTGACGATCGTCGCCACCCCCGAGTTGTAAGCCAGCCCGGTGTGACCCGACTGATCGTCCGGACACACCTCCTGCAGCAGGATGTTGTGGACGCCCGGCTCCTGGATGAAGGCCGCGTCGGGCACCGGTGTCACCGCCGAGTCATGGGACGAGATGAGCACGGTGTAGGCGATGCCCGGCTGGGCGATCGGACCGGTGTTGAGCGTGGTCACGCCCGGACCGCCCGGCAGCAGATCGACACAGGCGCCGCAGCCGATCAGCGGCAGGAGGGCGTTCACCTCGGGCCGCAGACCCAGGAGATCCACGAGGGTGGTGACACCGCCGACCGTCGTCCCGTGGGTCGGTGGGGCCAGGGCGACGACGGTGTCGACCTTGGCGGCCATGCCCGGCACCACCTTGGGGACGTACTCCACGAGGAATCCCCCGAGCGAGTGGCCGACCAGATCGACCTTGGCTGCGCCGGTGCGGGACCGCACCTTGTCGACGAAGGCGGCGATCTCGCTGGTGGACTCGTTGACCGGTCGGGTTCCTTGGATGATGAACGTGTCCCAGAGCGCTCCGCCGTGGTTCAGCGAGAAGACGCAGTAGCCGGCGTTGGCCAGCGTGGGACCGAGGAAGGCCCAGCCGTTGTACTGGTTGCCGCTGAGCCCGTGGACCAGGATCACCGGATCCGGGTGGGCGGCGGACGGACGGCAGTCCCAGTTGTTCACGCCGGGGGCAGACCGGGCGGTGTTCTGCCCCGTGAGCGTCCACCAAGCCTCGTTGGCAGTCATCTGGCTGAACGAGTGCACCGGATACGGCGGCGAGCCGCCGGCGTCGGCCCGAGCGACCAGCGTGCCCAGGCTCAACGCCACCAGGACGAGGGCCGCGACAGGCGCGCGGAAGGTAAGTGCTCGCAAGGCATTCCCCCCTTCCGAACGTCCTCCCCGGATGGAAGGACGAACGTTCCGTGGTTTTACCAAGCTCCACTCAGTAATACAAGGTTCAGCTCGGCTCCGGGGCGGCCCGGCCGTTATGAAATTGTCAAGGAGCGCCTGATCACGCGCCGCTCCGGTGTTAGGCGGTGACGGCGACGGGTTGTGTCTGTTGGTGGTCAGGGTGGCGGGGGTCGTTGGGTGGGACCATGGGTTGTTTGCCGTGGCCCTGGACGAGTGCCCAGCCCAATCGGGTTTTGAGGTTTGAACCGCCCTGGGTTCGATGGAGGCTCGGGTTATTGGATTCCAACCAGCTGTTGTTGACGGTAGTTGGCCTCGAACTCGGCGGGTGGGAGGTCGCCCAGTGAGCTGTGCAGCCTGGTGTGGTTGAACCAGTGGACCCAGC
>DASXTK010000485.1:0-16151 GCA_036505485.1 Acidimicrobiales bacterium | reverse complement strand
AATGTTCACCGATCCGGACTTCAAGGAGAATTGGGCGGCTGCGTTCGAGAAGTTCAAGGAGGACCCGGTTGGTTTCGTGACAGGATGTACCGAAACGAAGAGCGCCTCCGAGCGGGCCGGATGTCTTACCGCGTCGGTTCTATTCGCCGTGGCAATCAAGAACCTTTCGGGTGCGCGAACTGCCGCCCCGTTTGGCACCGGCTCACTCGAGATCATAGGAGAGAATTTCTCAGCTAGTGAGCTAAAGATAGCCGGGCTATTGGCGAGCGAAGGTGAGACTGTCGTACTACGCGAGCAATTCGTTGGTCCGAATCTGACCCGCCTTTCAGATCTTCTCGTCAACGGTGAATCGGTTGATGTTTACACGCCCAAGACTGGAAACATCAGTAGAATAGTCGACTCGGTCGCCTCGAAGGCGGATCAGGTCAGAGGTGGTAGAGTAATTGTTGATTTGGAAAATTCGCCTCTAACAACTGGCGATATCCCGGAGAATTTCCTTAGACGCGTACAGAATCACCATCCGACACCAACGCCAATCTCGAACGTACGGTTCGTGGATTGAAAGGCGCCTACAAACAGATGGCTAAGTTTCAATGCCCATGCGGTGAAGTCATTAGGATAAGCGGCCCAATTCCGAATCCAGTCGAGTGGCGTCTGCTGTCGGACGAGGAATGGGAAGGCATTTATGCTGTCGGCAGGGTTGAGGACGTCAGCGCTCTGTATTCGCGAAGTGTTCCCATGTACCGCTGCCCTGTGAGTGACCATCTGTTCGTATTCTGGGAAGGATTCGATGCACCGGCCCGGATGTACGAATTCGTGTCGCTGGCAGCATGGCCGGAGGGGATGGACCCACCTCGCACCGAGCCACCCGCTAGCGACTGATCCCACGGCGTCAGGCTTGAAATTGCAGGTGTTCCCACACCCCACGCTACACCACGCGCCTAATTTCGTGGCGGACCCTTACTACAGCAACTCGAGGGCGGACTTGCTCAACAGAGGACAGTTACCATGGGCGGCGTTTCCGGCACAGAAATCCGATTCCTGCCGGGCGCCACGGAATACATTGCTCCATTCTTTGGTGGTTAAATGAACTGGTGTTGTCAAATCTTCGAAGGGTTAGTTTCAGGAGCCGGTGAACGAGGAATCTCCGTAATCGTTGCGCGGCTCCCAGTTGGCGACCGATTCCTCCTCCAATTCCGAGCGGTGGATGCAGAAAGCGACATTGGTTGGACTGACTTACCTGTCACCACCGCTGGTCAGCAGGTCATATTCCACTGTCCCGGGTGCGGTGTATTGTTGGATCACTTTTATGTCTCCATTCTCGATGACTTGCGGCGTGAGGACTTGCGATTGAGAGGCAGCTGGGACTGAGAAGCTTGTGACGTCCGTGCGCTGCGCCTAGCGGACCCCTAGGTCACGATCGACACCGCTCAGATCCACGAGCCGGCAACCCTTGGGCACCACCGAACCCACTCGTCGGCCCCGTGGCAACAGTCCGCTGCCTTCCTGAGCAGCAATGACGAAGCTGGGGCGGACTGACTGACCACGTGGCGGTCCATTGGCGGGTGGGGTCTCGCGGGTAGCGTCGGCCGTGTGCGGGTGGCTTGGTGTTCGTGGAGCTGCCGGTGGACACGTTTATCTTTTTGTTGATCTTGGGTTCTTGGTGGGTGGTGGTTACGTCGGACGACCGGCGGCGGGTGTTCGGGGCCTTTGGCGTGTCGTTGGTGGCGGTGCTGTTGTTGTTCAACCACCACGTGACCAGCTCGCTCGATCTGAGCTTCTAGTGACGCATCGCCTCGGCTACTGGTTCGTCCACGTCTATGTGGTCGGGTTCAGCCTGGTGCTGCTCGGCGGGTTCGGCATGCAGTTCGGCAAGAGCGAGATGCCCTGCCCGCTCTGCATCCTGCAGCGGATGGCCATGATGCTGTGCGCCCTCGGCGGCGCCTACATCATCCGCAAGGCCACCAAGGGTCCGGTCTCGGCCAGCGACCTCGCCACCGGGTACGGCCTGTCGATCGTGGCCGCCATCGCCGGGATGGTCATGTCGGGCCGCCAGGTGCTGCTCCACATCCTCCCGGACGCTGCCGGCTACGGCGATCCGTTCCTCGGGCTCCACCTCTACACCTGGGCCTTCATCACGTTCACCATCGCCATCCTGGCCGCGGCGGTGAACCTGATCTTCGCCGCCGACGTGACCCCGGAGGCCCCGGCGTCATCGTCCACGGAGTGGGTGTCCAAAGCCGTGCTGGGACTCCTCGGCGCGGTCATCGCCGCCAACGCCCTGGTGGTCTTCGCCGAAGAGGGCTTCCACTGGGTCCTCCCCGACGACCCCGCCCGTTACGAGCTCTTCTACGACCTCAACCTCAAGGACTGACCCCTACGCCCGTTCGGGCACACTGGGCTGGTGGCGACCGCGGGCAACGGTGGGCATCGCAACAAGCCGGTGCGGAAGCGGCGGGTGCCGCGACCCGAGACGCGACGGGATGCCTGGACCCAGTTCGAGCCCGCCCAGCACAGCGGGTTGACCCCCGAGGGACAGATCGAGCAGTACGGGGTCCTCGCGAGGGGGCTCAAGGGCACCACTGGGTGGCGGCGGTGGCTGGGGCGTGGGTTCCTCGGGCTGATGCTGATCGTGTTCATCGGCGGGGCCATCGCCCCGTTGGTGATGGTCGTCCTCTGGCTCCGCTGACCGAGTTCCGAAGCTCACGGGGGGTGGCTAAGGGGCGGCTAGGGGACCGTTAAGGGCTATGGGATCAAATGAGAACGCCATCGTTCCGGGCCGGGTACATACCGCCTCACCGGCTCGGGACGGTGGCACCGACGCGCCGCGACAGCTGCTGGGTGGCTTCGGATGGATCCGCCCCCAGGTCCTCGAGCACGTCCAGGCAGCGGGCGAGCAAACGCCGCGCCCCCGATCGGTCGCCCCGGGCCAACGCCGCGCCGATCAGTACCGCGTACGCCTCCTCCGACCACTGGTCCACGGCCAACACCCGGTAGGCCAGCGATTGGGCCTTCTCGGCGTCGCCCCGGCCCAGCAGGAGATGCCCAGCCCGGGTGGCGGTGGCCACGAACCGCATGCGGTAATGCTCCCGATCCAGGCTGAACCAGTCGGCGTCGACCACATCGAGGTACAGATCGTCCCGGTACAGGGCCACGGCGGCCAGGTTGTGCTCCAGCGCCAGCGACGGCGTGCCATCGGCCTCGGCCTGGGCCGCGGCGGCCAGGTGCTGGTCGAACTCGTCCACGTCGATGCGCAAGTGCTCCCCGGTCACCAGTTCGACCATGGGCCCGTCCAGCCGCACCAGGTACGGCGGGTCACCACTGGTCCGCCACGGCTCCAACACCCGCAATAGATAGGTGAGGGTGACCGCCAGGTTCTTGCCCGCGGACTGCTCGTCCAGATCGGGCCAGACCGCCCCCACGATCGCCGTCCGGTTGGTCCGCCGATGCCCGACCAGATAGGCCAACAGCGCCTGGAGCCGCTTGCGCCGCAGGTCCGGATCCACCACCTCGTCGCCGCCCACCCCATCGCGCCGCAGGCTCATAGGACCCAGGACGGCCAGGTAGGTGGTCCGAGGCGGAGGCGCCGGTACCGCGGCCAGCAGGGCCTTGGCCGGGCGTGCGGACTCGGACCCCACGGCCAGGTCGCGCACCGCAGCCCGGCCCGGCGGACCCAAGGCGTCGAGCAGCGCTCGACCCTCCGACCGACCCACCGACGCCAACCCCACCGCCAGCTCGGCGGCGAACCGGAAGTGCAGCGCGAACCGCACGGCCGACAGGTCCCCGACGTCGAGGGTGCGCAGCCGATCCAGGCCACGGCCTTCCCGCAGGGCCACGACGACCTGGGCCAGCTCCAGCGCCGACCGCATGTGCCCTTGCAGTTCCGCGGCGTCCCAGTGGGCCCGGGACTCCGGCACCAGCACATAGGTGAGCCCGAGCATCTGCCGCCAGGTGCGCCGGTTGATCCCCTGGTCGAGGCCATTTCGTCCGATGGCGTCCCGCAGCGTCGCGGTGGCCGCGGCCTCGTCGCCCTCGGCCAGCAGCAGCGCCGCCGAGCAGATGCCGCCCATCACGGTGCGACCGGCCCGGGACGTGGCCGCGGCCGACATCACGGTTGCGGCCTGGTCGACGCAGCGCCGGGCCGAGACCACGTCGCCGGTGTGCGAATAGACCAGGCTGGCCATGCTGATGCCGATGTAGAGGTTGGCTGTGACCCCGGTGGCGATGCCCGAGGCCATGACCCCCGGGGTGGCCTCCACCACCTCGTCGAGCCGACCCTGGGCCCAGCGGGCCTGCAACTTGAGGGTGTCGAACATGTACTTCACCGCCGGATCGGCCTTGGCCGCGAACCGGGCGCCGATCTCGTAGGCGGACTCCGGGTCACCGAGGTCGATGTGGAGCGCCCCCCGCAGCCACCAGGCGAAGGCCTCCCAGGTCGGATCGAGGCTGCTCGATTCCAGCCGGTCCAGGTGGGCGATGGCCCCGGCGGTGTCGCCGGCCATGTCGGCCACCAGGGCCCGACCGAAGGTGGCCAGGGACTTGGCGGTCGGATGCCCCGCCGCCTCCAACTCGGTCACCCGTCCGCCCACACTGGCCATGATGGTCAGGTCCTGCCGCCACCAGGCCAGCTGGCCCAGCTTGGCGATGGCGGTCAGCTCGGCGTCGACATCGCCGGCGGCCTCGCACTGCGCGGCTACCTCCTGCATGACCGGAATGGCGTCGCGCGGAGTAGTCAGGGCGACGTGCATCCCCTCGGCCAGCTGGCCCCCGAGCGACGCCCGCACGGGGTCGGGGCTGGCGGCCAGCCATCGGCCGAGTTGGCTGGACACCAGCCGGTCGCTGGCCAGGCAGGCCGCCCGCAGCACCCCGGGAGCGGCATCCCACAGTTCCGCCTCCTGGGCCAGGGAGAAGGCCTCGTCGTACCGTCCCCGAGCGTTGAGGTGGTCGATGGCCCGGCGCCGGATCTCCGCCCGTTCGCCGGGGAAAAGCGCGATGCCGGGCGCGGTGCGCCACATCGCATGGGGGACGTGCCAGCCATCGAACCCCCGGGCCACCAGTGGAACGCCGTCGAGCGCCCGGGTCAGCTCCACCGGCGTTCCCACCGCGGCCGAGGCTAGGGCATCGTCGGCGCCGCCGAGATCGCACACCACGGCAAGCACGTGGCGCCGGACGGTGCCGAGCGGTTCGAGGACCTGCTCCCACAGGTACTCGCCGGTGAAGCGCCGTTCCACCGAGGCGGTCAGCTCGGCCATGGCCGGCCAGCCCCCGGTGTCGCCGAAGTGCTGCGGATCGAGTCCCCGGCGCTGGGCGAACCCGGACAGCTCCTCGTCGGAGAAGCGCAGGTCGTCCTCGGCCAGCCGCAGCAGCGCGCCCTGCGCCCCGATCCGGGTCAGCGGCACCGGCGGGTCGGAGCGACTGGCCAACACCACGTGGCCGTTGGCCGGGAGGGCGTCGACCAGGGCGGTCAACCAGGCCGCGCCGCTCGAACCGGACGGCAGCAGGTGCACGTCGTCGAGCATCAGACAGGTCTGGGTGGGCGACCGGGTCCAGACCGAGTCGGCCACGCTGGCCGGATCCAACCCGGTCTGGGCGTCGTCGGCGGCGCTGGCGTTCCCGTTGCCGTTGCCCGAGATGGCGCCCCGGACCACCCGGGCCAGACGGTCGGCGTCGGCGTCGTGGGGCTCGATGCCGATCCACATGTCCTCCCCGCGCGGGGACAGACGGTTCTCGGCGATGGCCTGAGCGAGCAGCGTGGTCTTTCCCAACCCTGGTCCGCCGGTCAGCGACGTGACCCGATGATCCCACCGCCCAAGCAGTGACCGCATCAGCCGCGGTCGGGTCAACGAGTCAGGCCGGGGCTCCGGCGGCATGAACCGGAACGAGCGTGACATCGCCACCTACCGTAGGACCGCCGACACCCGTCCGTCCGGAAAAACCGGGACGTACTGGGGCATCTGGGACAACAAACGCCGAAGGTTCTGGACGGTGCTACAACGGGATGTGGTATCGCCACATCGCCATCGCCTCCGCCGCTGCAGACCGAGCAGAACGAGCGCCGTGGCCCGATCGAGCTGCGGCTGACCCCTGCGGTCCCCGGGTTGGTGCTGGTCGACGTCGCTCCGCCCACCGAGGTCGGCGAGACGACACGGACGTCTCGGGAGATCGCCGCCGCTCTGCTGGCCACGGCGAACGTCACCACCGGGGTCCTACGGCGCCGGGTTCGACATCGCCGGCTGCGTCGGGCCCTGCGCCGGGCCTGTTGCCGCCGCGGCCGCTCCTGCATCTGCGGACCGCGGGTCCCGGGCGAGCGCGATGTGCTGACGGTGGTGGCGCTGGGCGGGGACAGCAGACTCGTGGCGCTGGTCGGCGCGGTCAGCCGGCTCCTGGACTACGAGGTCGAGATCATGGGCGTGGCGCCGTCGATGGCACTGTGGACCTCGTCGTTGCTGCCGCCGGTCGACGTGCTGGAATCGAGCGCGGCGGCGAGCCTGTCCCGCGGGTTCAAGCTGATGGAAGGCCACTGTCCCGAGTGGGACGTCCTCCACGGCCGGAGTGCTGGTCACGCCCTGGCCGGCTACGTCGACGAGCGCCGGCCCAAGCTGGTGGCGCTGGCCCATCGTCCCCATCGGCGGGGTCGCCGCTGCGAGACCCTGCGGATCCTGTGGCGGATCCCCTCGGCCGTTCTCGTCGCCGTGGATGGGGACGTTCTGACAGCGCCCCGCTCAGGATCCTGAGAGAAGCGCTGCCAGAACGAGGATTGGATCTAGGTCAACCCAGCTGGCCTCGGATGGCGCCTGCGGGGAATGTCGCCGTGTGGACGTTGGCGTAGTAGTTCGCCTGGTTGGCGATCAGCGCGTCCAGCTCCGACTGCACGAGGACCATCGGCGTGTTGGGCGTCGTGTCCGGCTCAGCGGTGATGCAGTTGGCCGAGACGCCGTTGGTCGGCGTGTCGAGGAAGAAGATGATGGGGCCATTCACCCCGGCCGCGGCGTTGTGAACGTGCGCTGCGGCGGGCGTGTCGATCTTGCGGACGGTGAGCAGGTAGCAGAACTTGCTGTCGAAGGCCACGAAGGCGAAGGTGCCCTTGCCGTCAGGATCGCCGGCACCAGGATTGCCAGCCGAGTCGATCTCGTTCTGGCCGTTCATCTTCACCACGTTGAAGGCGAAGCTTGTGTGGGGCGGGTTGTTCGAGGACGCCGAGACTGGTGAGGCACTGACGCCTACTGCCATGGCGACAGCAGCCGCGACGAGGAAAAGACGATTCCGCATAGGTCCCCCCTTAGAGGAAGAAAGTCGTCGGGGTTACCTACGTGCGAATACCCACCGTCGGTTTTTCGATACGACGAGGAGTCGATTTAGTTCATCAGCCGGCAAGACAGCCGCCATTCGGCCGAGCAGTCGTCACGGCCCTTGCCGCCGAGGGCCCGGTCCCGACCCGGACCGCCGACCAGCACGTCCTTGCCCTGCTCGCCGAGCAGGTCGTCGTTGCCGTCGCCGCCGTAGAGGATGTCGTCGCCGGCCCGGCCGTGGATGATGTCATTGCCGCCGAGCCCGCAGATGATGTCGTCGCCGTCGGTGCCGACCAACCGGTCCTTGCCCGGCGTGCCGACGATGGTGCAGCCCACCACCACCGAGCGGCTCCAGCCATCGCGGCCCCCGTCGTCGTCGGTGACGGTGAGGGTCACGTCGTAGGAGCCCGGCACGGCGTAGTCGTGTCCGGCAAGCACGGTGGCGGAACCGGCGCCCTGCTCGATCTCTGCCGGCTCGATGGTCCCATCGCCCCAATCGACCGATGCCGTATGGGTGTCGGTCAACCCGGGGTCGCTGACCGCGGCCTCGATGGAGGTGGAGGCTCCGCCCGAGGGATCCGGCACGGTCACGGTGCCGATGACCGGCGGCGCGTTCACCGTGGTGACCTGGGCGTGCGCCGATCCGGTCAGGCCATGGCTGTTGGTGGCGGACAAGGTCACGGTCTCGATGCCGTCGTCGAGCCCGGTCAGGGTGGGCGTCGACGCGGCCGGGTCAGAGATCCGATCCGCGGGTGCCCATGCGTAGGACAGCCCGTCCCCGGTCGAGCCCGACCCGTCGAGCTCCACCGAGGAACCCTCGGTCACCTCGTACGGACCACCGGCGTTGGCGACGACGTCGAAGTAGCCCTTGGGCCCGAGTACGTGTTCGGCCAGGAAGTCGGTCCCGCGACGAACGACGTCTCGCTCGCGGAACGAGTGGCTGTCCCCGTCGTAAGCGACCAGTTCGCAGTCGATACCGGCCGCGGCGGCCTGCGGACAGATCTGGTCGCCGTTGTTGAACGGAAGGACCTGGTCATGGGTGGAGTGGAAGACAATGCTCGGCGGTTCCCCGGGATCGGGCCGCCCCACGATCAACCCCGCGACCGGAAGCGCCGCGGCGATGCTCGACGTCGTCGGTCCGCCCTCGAGCTGTCCGGGGAGGTAGGCCAGGTTGATGCTGGTCACCGCGCCGGCGGAGTAGCCACCGGCCATGACCGCGCCCGGATCGATGCCGTACTGGTCGGCGTGCTCCTGCAGCCATGCCACCCCCGCGGTGGCGTCGGAGTAGGCGTCGACCATGGCGGCGGCGAGGCCGGGAAGGTCGCCGGTAGACAGGTCGGGCCGCAGGCGGTATTGGAGCGACACCCCGACGTAGCCCCGCTTGGCGTACTCGGTAGCGATCGAGGCCATGGAGGACTTGTCGCCGAAGATGAACCAACCGCCGTGCATCCACACCACAGCCGGCCGCGACGTAGCGATGTCCCCGACCGGTCGGTAGATGTCCAGCTTCAGGTCGACAGGTTGGCCGTGAGAGTCGGTGGTCTGCCGATAGACGACATTGTGGTCCACCTGGACCTCATCGAACACCGGGTCCAGATAACGACCCCGCGCTGCATCCGGCGGTCCGAACTCCAACGGCGCCGTACCGGTCAACGCCCGGGCCCGGTCGGTGGCGGTCACGAGGCATCCCGGCGTAACCCGGCAGTCGACTGCCTGGCCGGCCCAGTCCTCGAACTCGGCCCAGCCAGCGATCTGCGTGACGATGGCGCCGTGGTCGTCGGCGGTCGGCGATTCCCCGTTCTCGTTGTCGCAGATGTCCAGATCAGCGGCCGAGCACACCCGCACGTCGGTCATCTCGCCGGGGGTGAAGTTCGTGCCCTCCACGGTGAGGTTGGTGAAGTCGTGGAGGTCGGTCCCAGGGTTCAGCGCGATCGTCGGGTCCGGAATCAGCGGTCCATCGGGGTCGAACCGCGTCTCGGCCCGGCCGGCGCGGGAGGAACCCGGTTCGCGGGTGCTGACCACCAGCTGGCACGGCTGGGCGGTGGCTCTGCAGTCGATCGTGGTCGGTCCCCCCTCTCCGCCGACGTTGATTCGTGCCGACAAAGCCAGGTCGACGCCGAAGGCGCCGTTGTCATCGAGCTCGATCCGGTTGGAGAGAGGCCGGCAGGTGTCCCAGGACGGATCCCCGGCCGAGCACTGGAACGCGGTGGCGGCAAAGGTGGTGTCGAAGCGGAACCGGCTGCCTTCCACATGCACCAGCTGGCCGTCCACCAGGTCGATCGAGGGCCCGACGGTGAGGCTGGGCGGCGGCAGCAGGGGACCGTCGGGCTCGAACTCCACCGGAACAGCCACCGTGGAATCGGGGTCGAAAGCGGACGTGGCCAGCACCACGCAGCCGCCGGCCACCCGACAGTCGACCCTCGGATGGGCAGGGGTGCTCAGGATGGCGGTCATCGCCAGCTCGGTCTCGAAGGCACCGGTGTCGTCGAGCTCGACATCGTTGCCGGCCTCGAAGTCGCAGTCGTCCCACTGGGTCGCGCCGGTCACGCACGGGATCACCGCTAGCCCCGTGGTTCGGACGTAGCCGGTCCCGGACACCACGACGACCTGGCCATCGAGCAGCCCCTGGTCGGGTGTGACCGTCAGGGTCGGCGACGGGGCCAGGGGGCCGTCGGGATCGAACTGCACCGCGGCGAGTACCGGGTCCCCAGCTCCGGTGTCCCCATCGTCCGCGGCGACGGCGACAGCGCACGCGTCGGGCTGCCGGCAATCCAGGTCGCCGTCAGGGAGGTGCAGGATCGTGCGTACCCGCAACGTGGTATCGAGGGTCCCGTCCTCGGACCACCACCGCTCACCTGTCGTGGCGCACCCGTCGATGGTTGAGGCATCCCGTCGGCACTGGGTGACGAACAGCGGAGCCTGCTCGGGGAAACCGACGCCACTCACCGTCACCTCTTGGGCGTCGACCAGGTCGGTCGCGGGATCGACGGTCACCGACGGAGCTGCGACCTGCTGCGCCGATCCGGCGGCGGGCGCGGCCGGGACCAGGCCCAGCCCGGAGATGGTGGCGGCCAAGGCCACGGCGATGACGCGTCCGACAGCGAGTCGCGGCCGGCGGTGTGGCCAGAGCTTCTGCCCCACGCTGATCCCTGCTTTCCGTCCGTAGTGCCCGCCACCCCGAAGGTGGCGGACACCTATGTAACGACTGGCATCCCGGTTTGGTTCAGGTCTGGGCGAGGACGTAGGCGCCGTTGCGGGATTCGACGGCGTAGGCCCAGCCGACCCGGACCGCTCCCGAGCCGGGGCTGGCGGTGCCGCGGTAGGCGTGGAACACGGCGTAAAGACGCCCGTCGGGTCCGGCGACGAAGCTCAGCCCGCCGCTGCCCACGAAGCTGGCGCTGGTCGAGATCCCAGAGTCCGAGGAGATCCGCAGCCACGGTGTGTCGTGGCTGACCCGCCGGCACGGGCCGAGCGGCGAGTCGCACACGGCCAGGCCGGTGGCGTAGTTCGCCGTCTCCCAGCGGTTGCCCGACCAGGTCAGCAGCCACTCGCCGGTGGTGGGGTGCTTGGCCATGGCCGGGTTCTCCACCGGACCGATCCCGGGCGAGCCGCGCCGGGCCGCCGGTTGGATCCGGCCGGCGGCGGTGCTGCTCCGTCCGGCCGCGGCTGCCGCCGCGGTGGTGGCCGACGAGGTGGTCGAGGGCACGGCCGTGGAGGTGTCGGGTCCACGCATCCCGTTGACATCCGACCCAACCTGGCCGGAAGAGGTCGTCGTTGACGAGCCGGAGGAGGAGACCGCGGCGGGGTTGTCGGGATAGCCCTCCTCCCAGCCGTACTCTCCGGTCAACAGCGTGCGCTGGGTGTCCGCTACCAGGGTCAGCCCGTCGGCGGTCAGCGCCGCGCCGACGATCTTGCCGGTCATGTGGGCACTGTCGTCCTCCCGCCACAGGAGGAACCAGTGACTGCCGTCGGACACCGCGTAGGGGTCGATGCTCCACGGACCCTGTACGCAGTGCAGGGGTCGGGGCTCCGGGACGAACGGGCCTTGAGGGGTGGCCGACACCGCGGCACCCAGGCATTTCGCCCCGTTGTAGGGGCTGATCCCGGCGGTGGCGGCGAAGTACATGATGTAGCGGTCGCCGTTGCGGACCACCGCCGGCGCCCAGATGTCGCGCTCGCTCGGGTTCACCCACGCCGGCAGTCCCGGCATGGCATCGCCCTGGAGGAGGCCCGGCGCCGCCAGCGACGGTCCGGCCAGCCGCGGCACCCAGAGCGTGGAGCACGCGCCGAAGGCGCACTCCCGGGACGAGGTGGCGTAGACGTGGAACTGGCCGTCGGCGTACAAGGCCGCCGGATCGGCCATCGACCGGTCGATACCGTTGAGGGCATCCCAGGACCAGCTCTCCCAGGGACCGGGCGCCGGGCCGGGGTCGACGGGCTCGGCTTCGGGCTGGGGTGCGGCGGGCTCGGCCGACCCCGGGTCGGCCGGGGGCGGGATCGGGGTGGAGGGGTCGTCGCTGGAGTCGATCTCGACCGGCGGTTCCGATTCCGACCGGCCCGCTGCGGCCGGAGCCGACAGGTAGAACATCAAGCTGGCGGTCGCAATGACCATCAGCGTGACCAGAACTGCCGCCCGCAACGAGCGCCGTGCAACCCGCCCGAGTCCCATTTTTCCGTCTCCTCATTGAGCTTTTGTGAGTTGGACGCCTGTCCGCGTGCGCCGGTTCATGCCCGACCCGCGCGGGTGGGTTCCGGTTTTGTTGCGATCGATTCGGTACCGGGGATGAGTCGCGTGAGAGCGTGGATGTTCCTGGGCCGACGCAACGAGGAGGGGGATGCCCGTGTCAGCGCTGCAGCGCGGGAGCATCGAGGGGCGATCGCTGGTGGTCACCGGGGGTGGCACCGGCATCGGAGCGACCTGTGCCGAACGGCTGGTCGCCGACGGCGCCCGGGTCACGATCTGCGGGCGCACCGAGTCCAAGCTGGCCGACGTGGCGGCGCGGCTGGCTCCGCTCGCGGCCTCTACCGGAGGAGCGATCTTGCCGGTGGTGGCCGACGTGACCGACGAGGCCAGCGTGCTGCGGCTGATCGAGGCCGCCGTTGACGACGACGGTGTCCTGCACGGTGTGGTGGCCAACGCCGGGGGCGGCGGGGCGATCACCCCGCTTCACCTGCAGGAGACCGAAGAGTTCCTACGGGTGCTGCATCTCAACGTGCTGGGGACGATGCTGCTGGTGAAGCACAGCGTTCCGCCGATGGTGGCCGGGGGCGGCGGATCGTTCGTGGGCATGTCCTCCATCGCCGGCCACGTGACCCACCCGTACTTCGGGGCCTACACCGTGGCCAAGGCCGGGATCGAGGAGCTGATGCGCAACGCCGCCGACGAGTACGGCGAGGTCAACCTCCGCTTCAACGCCGTGCGCCCGAGCTTCACCGCGACCGAGATCATGAACCTGATCCCCCGGGACTCCGCGGTGTACGCCAGCTATGTGGACAACACGCCCCTGGCCGCCGAGGACCAGGGTGACCTGGGCGAGGGCTCCGACGTCGCCGACCTCGTCCGGTTCCTGCTCGGGGACGAAGCCCGCTGGATCACCGGGCAGATCATCAACGTCGACGGCGGCCACCACTTGCGCCGAGGGCCCGACTTCGGGTCGTTCATCGAACCGGTGCTGGGCCGGGACAAGATGCTCGGCCGACAGCCCTGACCAGGGGTTTCAGGTTCGCTCCCGGGCTCACAGTGGGTGGTCGGGGGCGTGCGCCAGCCGTCGAACGGCGTTGATGGGGTGGAAACCCGGCCGAACCAAGCCGTCCGTAGGTTTCCAGCGTGGACAGACGACGCTTCCTCCAGGCCACCGGAGCACTGACGCTCGGGGCCGCCACCCTTCCCACCGTCCTGGCGGCGTGTGGCGGCGGTGACGACGACAAGACCGCGTCAGGTTCCTCCGGAGGCGGTGGCGGCGGAGGCGGCGGCAACCGCAAGGTCAAGCTGGGCTTCATCGCCCTGACCGACTGCGCCTCCATCGTGCTGGCCGACAAGCTGGGCTACTTCTCCGACCTGGACCTCGAGGTCGAGCTGGCCAAGCAGGAGTCGTGGCCGGTCACCCGGGACAACCTCCTGCGAGGCGAGATCGACGGTGCCCACTGCCTGTTCGGCATGCCGTTCTCGGTGGCGACCAAGATCGGCGGGGACGGGTCCCGGGATCTCAAGATCGCCATGACCCTCAACAACAACGGTCAGGCCATCACGCTGGCCAACAGCCTGGATTCGGCGGGGTACGGAGATCTCGACGCGGCCAACGAAGCGTTGGCCGCCGCGGGGACACCGCAGTTGGCCATGACCTTCCCCGGTGGCACCCACGACACCTGGCTGCGCTATTGGCTGATGGCTGCCGGGGTGAAGTTCACCGACGTGGACATCCAGCCGGTTCCGCCGCCGCAGATGGTCCAGAACATGAGCGTCGGCAACGTGGTCGGCTACTGCGTGGGCGAGCCCTGGGGTGCGGTCGCGGTCGACCAGGGCATCGGCTTCACCCACCTCACCACCCAGGACCTCTGGGAGAACCATCCCGAGAAGGCCCTCGTGGTGGGCAAGCGGCTGAGCACCGAGACCGACGTGCTCAAGGACGTCATGGCCGCGGTGCTCAAGGCCAGCAAGTGGCTGGACGAACCGGACAACCGGTCCGAGGCCGCGGACACCCTCGGCGTGCCGGAGTACGTGAACGCCCAGCCCGACGCCATCCGGGGTCGGCTCACCGGCGAGTACGACATGGGCGCCGACATCGGGGAGAAGTCCTACGAAGGCACGCAGATGCAGTTCTTCCGGGACGGCGAGACCAACTTCCCCCGCAAGGCCCACGGTCTCTGGTTCCTGGCCCAGTACCAGCGCTTCGGTCTCCTCCAGGACGCGCCGGCCTACCAGGAGCTCGTGGACGACATCATCCTCAGCGACCTCTACAAGGAGGTGGCCGAGGCCGAGGGCATCGCCGTCCCGGACGACGACATGGCGCCCTTCGAGGTGAAGCTCGACGGCATCACCTTCGATCCCACCAAGCCGGAGGAGGAGGCGACCCGGACATGAGCGTCTCGTCTATCGCCGAACCCGATGTCGAAGTTGCTTCGCCATCGGCAGAACCTTCCACTGGGGACGGGCCGCAGGGCCCGAGTCCGCTCGTCGCACCGGTGGTGCCGAAGGGATCCCGCACCCGGCGCGCTCTGGCTTCGCTGGGTTGGGCTGTGCTGGGCGTTGCGGTGTTCGTAGGGCTGTGGGCGCTCGGCGCGTCCCGCAACCCCAAGGTGCCCACCCCGGGCGACACCTTCACGGTGCTCAAGGAGATGCTCGCCGACCCGTTCTACGACAACGGCCCCGACGACAAGGGTGTCGGCTTGCTGGTGTGGGCGACGTTGGTGCGGGTGTTCAAGGGCTGGACCCTGGCCACGCTGGTGGGCGTCCCCTTGGGCATCCTCGTGGGCTCGAGCAAACGGGCTTGGCAGGCCATCAACCCGCTGGTGCAGGTCCTCCGGCCGGTGTCGCCGCTGGCCTGGTTCCCGATCCTCGCCTTCGCCCTGGGGGAGTCGGAGGTGGCGGCCGTGTGGACGGTGTTCGTCATTGCCCTGTGGCCGACGGTCCTCAACACCGCGGCCGGCGCCGCCGCGGTGCCGGCGGACCAGCGTGACGTGGCTCGGGTGTTCCGGTTCGGGCGGCTGGCGTATCTGCGCCATGTGCTGTTCCCGCACGTCCTGCCCTACACGGTGACCGGACTGCGTCTGTCCATGGGCATGGGCTGGATCGTGATCGTCGCCGTGGAGATGCTCGGCGGCACATCCGGCATCGGCCGCCAGATCTGGACCTGGTACAACGCCCTCGACCTGGCCAAGGTGGCCGCCGGCATCGTCATAGTCGGCGTCGTGGGGTTGGTCCTGGACCTGGTGTTGATGCGGCTGGCCAAGGCCGTCGCCCTGGACGACGGAGGTACGGCATGAGCCTGCAGGTCGAAGGTGTGTGGAAGTCCTTCCGCCACAACGGTGCGGTCCAATCGGTCCTGCGGGATGTCGACCTGACCGTGGAACCCGGCGAGTTCGTGTCGCTCATCGGACACTCCGGATGCGGCAAGTCGACGCTCGTACGGGCCCTCGGTGGTCTGCTCGCCCCGGATGCCGGCCGGATCAGCCTGGACGGGACTCCGATCGCCGGCCCCGGTCCGGATCGGGCGATGGTGTTCCAGCACTACTCGCTGCTGCCCCGCATGAGCCTGGTCAACAACGTGCGGGCCGCGCTGCGTTCGGCCCGGCCCGAGAAGTCCAAGGCCCAAGCCGATGAGGCGGCCGAGCGCTATCTCACCGCCGTGGGTCTGTGGGAGGCGCGGGGAAAGAAGCCGTTCCAGGTTTCGGGCGGGATGCAACAGCGGGCCGCGGTGGCCCGGGCGTTCGCGGTCGAGCCTCGGGTGCTGCTGGCCGACGAGCCCTTCGGGGCGCTCGACGCCCTGACCCGGGCCCGGTTGCAGACCCAGCTCATCGAGCTGTGGACCAGCGAGTCCGACACCGAGATCGTGGTCATGGTGACCCACGGCATCGACGAGGCGATCCTGCTGTCGGATCGGATCGTGGTGATGGGCAACCCACCGGGACCGTCGGTGATCGACGTGATCCCGGTGGAGCTGCCCCGCCCCCGCGACCGGGTCTCCATCATCGACGACCCCCACTACCGCCAGGTCCAGGAACGCCTGCTCCACCTCCTCACCGCCGAGCCCGCGGGGGTCTGACGAAACGATGGCTCCCAGGCAGCCGGCGGAGCCGGCTGCCTGGGAGCCGGCGGAGCCGGCTGTTTCCATGGTGGCTGGGCGGTGCGGCGAGGCATTGGTG
>DASXTK010000484.1:0-10226 GCA_036505485.1 Acidimicrobiales bacterium | reverse complement strand
TTCCATCTGGGTGCGCAGGTCGTCGTCGGTGAGGACGACCTCCAGGGCCGAGGTGGCGATCGACCCCACCGCGATGGCGTTGACCCGGACCCGCGGCGCCAGGTCCCGGGCGGCCATGCGGGTGTAGTGCGAGAGCGCGGCCTTGGCGGTGCCGTAGGCCACGAAGCCTCGGGCGCTGGTCCGGCCCGCGGCCGACGAGATGTTGACCACCGCCCCGCCGGCGCTCTCCAGCAGGGACGGCGCCGCCGCGCGGGTGAGGGCGTGGGCGGTGACGACGTTGAACTGGAACGCCCGGGTCAGGAATCCGGGGGTGGTGTCGAGGAACGCCCGGGGCATGGTTCCGCCCACGTTGTTGACCACGACATCGATGCGGCCGAAGGCACTCTTGGCGGCGTCGGCCAGTCCGGCCACGGCGTCGAGGTCACTCAGGTCGGCGGGGACCACCTCGGCCCGGCGGCCCCGGGCCACGATCTGCTCGGCCACCTCGTCGAGCTGGCTGGCCGTCCGGGCCGAGATCAGCACGTCAGCGCCGGCTTCGGCCAAGGCGATGGCGGTCGCGGCACCGATCCCGCGTCCGGCGCCGGTCACGATGGCCACGCGGTCGGTCAGCAAGAACCGGTCCAGGATCCCCACGGACCGCAGGCTACGCCGAATCTGACACCCCGTCAGGTCCGGAGCTGGGTAGCGCTACTTCTGCGGCGTGCGGACCACGCACACCGGGCAGCCGGCATGCTGCACGCAGGCGTGCGCCACCGAGCCCAGGACAAGCTGGCGGAGACCTCCCCGGCCGTGCGATCCCACGACCAGCAGGTCGGCGTCGGCGGAGACGTCGAGCAGGGTGGCCACCGCTCCGCCCGGCACCGCGGTCCGGATCACCTCCGGCGCCGGCTCACCGATCTCGGCCAGCGCCTCGTCGACCATGCGGTCCAGATGGGCCCGGGCCTGCTGGTCGAGCTCGGCCTCGTCCACGTTCAGGCTGATGGTGGCGCCGAAGGGCAGGGCGGCCAGCGGCAGCTGCCAGGCGTGGACGACCTCCACCGGATCGCCCCGCACCGCCCCCTCCCGCAAGGCCCACCGGAGCGCCGCCGCGGCAGTCTCGGAGTCATCCACCCCGACCACGATCCTCCCGCCGAACCCGAGAGGGTCGGCCTGGATCACGTCGGACGTCTCGGGGTCGCTCATAGCCAGCGAGATTACGACCCCGGCCGAGCTGTGGCGGACACCACCGATCGTCAGCTGGGGGTGGCGAAGACTTCGCGGACCATTGGTTCGAAGTGGTCGAGGGGGAAGTAGTCGCCGTCGGGATCGAAGGCGATCTGGTCCCACTCGTCGGCGAACTGGGCGGCCTGGTCGAACCAGGGCGCGCCGGCGTACTGCTCCCGGGCGTCGGGGTCGCCGCCGAAGTGGTGGTAGTAGTGCCGGCCCTGGAAGTCCTGGTGGAACTTGATGACCTGGTACACGTCGTCGCGCACGTAGGGCTTCAACATCTCCGCGGCGATGGCCGCGTGGTTGAAGACGCTGATGACCTTGCCGATGTCGTGGCACAGCGAGGCCACGATCATCTCCTGGTCGGCGCCGGCCTTCTCCGCCAGGGTGGCGGTCTGCAGGACGTGCACCAGCTGGTTGGTGGCAAAACCGTCGGTGATCCCCTCGAGCTGGGCCAGCATCCGCAGCACCTGGTCGGCCACCCGAGGCTGGTTCTTCGCGGTCTCCATCCCGATCACCGCCCACTCCTCGGCGGTGGATTCATCCATGCGCGTGAAGGTCGCCATAACGCCCATTGTGGCTGCTTAGAGCGACAAATGCGCGGCGACGGCGGCGCCGAGCTCCCAGGCGGCATCGAGATCGGCCTGGGCCACGTCGCCGACGAAGGACAACGGCGCCTGCACCGCCTGCCAGCGCAGCCCGGTGACCACCTTCTCCACCGCGGCGATCGCTCCCCCGGTGTCGTTGTTGCCGTGGACGTACAGCCCGTACGGCCGGCGGACCGTGGCGTCGAGAACCGGGTAGTACACGGTGTCGAAGAAGTGCTTGAGCGCCCCGGACATGTAGCCGAGGTTGGCTGGGGTTCCCAGGAGGTAGCCGTCCGCTTCGAGCACGTCCACGACGGTGGCCCCCAACGCCGGACGAACCACCACCTCCACCCCCTCGATCTGGGGATCGGTCGCCCCGGACCGCACCGCCTCGAACAGGCTGTGCATAGCCGGCGACGGCGTGTGATGAACGATCAGCAACCGAGCCACGGACAGCTTTCTACCGTCACGAGCGAACGGCGGTGAGGAGGGAGGAGACAGCCAGCACTGCGAACACGACAGCGGCGGTGCGTTGGAACGCGTGGACGGGAAGGCGGGTCACCAAGGTTTGACCCAGGCCGGCCGCCAAAGCGGCGACGGCCCACAGGGCAGCCAGGGCGCCGACCGCGACCGAGAACGAGGCGCCGGAGCTGGCGGCGATGCCGGCGGTAGCGAACTGGGTCAGGTCGCCCCACTCGGCCACGCCGATCACCGCGAAGCTGCTGACGAAGGCGGTCCAAGCGGTGGGAGCGACCGCCGCCTCGCTGTTGGATCCGCCCGGCCGGCCGTTGTGGCTGGCCTCCCGCCACAGCACGACGGCGCCGATCCCGAAGAGCAAGGCAGCGGCCAACGACACCAGAACGTCGGCCAGCACGGTGAGCAACCGGCCCGCGGTCACGGCCACCGCCACATGGAGGGTGAAGGCTGCGGCCGCCCCCAACCACACCGGCAACGGACGCTTGTGCCGGGTGACCAGCACCACCACCGCGATCATCGTCTTGTCCGGCAGCTCCGCCGGAAACACCGCGAGGAAGGCCCGAAGGGCCGCGCTCCAGTTCACGCCCGACCACCACGGCTGGCTACGGTGCGCGCATGCGCGTGGACGGACGGGTAGGCAGATTCGTGCAGAAGGTTGCGGGGACCCCGGCATTCGCCAAGATCGCTCCGCCGATCATCACTCCCCTGGACCGCTTCGTGCACAAGGTGTCGGGCGGCAGGATCATGCTCAGCCGGGGGATGCTGCCGGTGCTGATGCTGACCACCACCGGCGCCAAGACGGGCCAGGAGCGAACCGTGCCGCTGGCCTGCATGCCCGACGGTGACGACACGATCTACCTGGTCGGCAGCAACTTCGGACGGGAGCAGCATCCGGCCTGGACGGGCAACCTCCGCAAGACCCCGCAGGCGCGGGTCTCGTTCGAAGGTGAGGAGTTCGGGGTGGTGGCGCACCAGTTGTCCGACGAAGAGAAGGCCGAAGTCTGGCCCAGGCTGTTGGAGCTTTGGCCCACCTACGACCGCTACGTCGAGCGCAGCGGTCGGAACATCAGGGTCTTCCGGCTGGAGCGGATCTAGACCGGGGGGAGGTCGATCCGCTCCAGCCAGGGAACTTAGACGCCCGCCGGCTGGGGCTGGCGTTCGCCTTCTTCGGCCGCCTCTTCGAGACCGCCGCCCTCGACGTCGAGCCGGGGCAGGATCCGGTCGAGCCACTTGGGGATCCACCAGTTCTTGTCGCCCAAGAGCTCCATCGTCGCGGGCACCAGCAACATACGGACGATGGTGGCGTCGAGGAACACCGCGGTCGCCAGACCGATGCCCATCAGCTTGGTGACCCGGTCCGGCTCCAGAAGGAAGGCGCCGAACACGAACACCATGATGAGCGCAGCCGCGGTGATCACGCGGGCCGTCGCGGCCAAGCCGTCGGCCACCGAGGTGCGGCTGTTGCCTGTGCGCAGCCACTGCTCACGGACCCGGGAGAGCAGGAACACCTCGTAGTCCATGGACAGCCCGAACAGGATGGCGAACATCATCATCGGGAGCCACGGCTCGATCGGTCCCTTGTCGAAACCGAGGATGCCGCCGAGCCAGCCCCACTGGAAGCCCACCACGACGACGCCGTAAGCCGCGCCGATCGACAGCAGGTTCATGATCACGGCCTTCAGCGGCACCAGCAGCGAGCGGAACACCACCATCAGCAGCAGGAACGACAGCAACAGCACAGCGGTGAAGAACACCGGCGTGCGGGACGACAGGTAGTCCGAGAAGTCGTTCATCACCGCGACCAGGCCCGAGACCTTGACGTCCAGCTGGGTGCCATCGACGGCGGAGGGAACGACCTCGTCCCGCAGCTTCTGCACCAGGTCGGAGGTCTCCTGGTCCTGAGGTGCGGTGGTCGGAACCACCCGCCAGGCCACAGCCGCTCCGTTGTCGCTGACCATCGGCTCCGAGGCGAAGGCTACGCCGTCGGTGCCCCGGAGGGCAGCGGTCACGGCCTCGAGCGAGCTGTCGCTGATATCCCCGGGCTTCTCGGCCACCAGCATGAGCTGGCCGTTGTACCCCTCGCCGAAGCCATCGGCGATCAGGTCGTAGGCCTGGCGCGTGGTGGTGTCGGTCGGGAAGTTGCCCTCGTCGGTGAAGGCCAACCGCAGGCTGGACAGCGGGATGGCCAGGATGATGAGGATCACGGCGCCACCGATGGCGGCGGGCCAGGGGCGGTGCTGGATGATCCGGCTCCAGCGATAGGCCGCGGTCTCCCGCAGGGGCTTGCGCCCACTGCGCTCGACCACCCGGCGCAGGCGCTTCGGCGTCAGCTTGTCGAAGAAGTTCCCGATCGCCTCACCGGCATGGAACTTGCGCCCAGCGAGGTGGGCGATCGAGGCCAGCAGACCCGGCAGCACGAGCAGGAAGGCCACCAGGAAGCCCAACGAGAGCACCTGGATCTCGAGACCGGCGCCGATGAGCCCGACGGCCAGGAAGGCGGCGGCGATGACGCCACGAAGACGGGTGATGTCGATGTTGCTTCCGGCGAAACCAAGCAAGGCCGGCAGCAAGGTCAGCGAGGCAGCCATCGTGGCCGCCACCACCGTGGCGATGGCCACCGCCATGCCGTTGATGAAGCTGAGGCCCATGGCGAACATGCCCAGCGTCGAGATGACCACCGTGGTTCCGGCGAACAGCACGGCACGACCGGCGGTGTCGATGGCCAGCGCGACCGCAGAGCGGTTGTCATGGCCAGCGTGCAGGTTCTCCCGGTAGCGGGTGACGATGAACAGCGCGTAGTCGATGCCGACGCCGAGACCGATCATCAACCCGAAGGCAGCGGCGAAGCTCGGCGGGTGGATGATGAAGCTGAGGAAGCCGGCGAGGGCGGTGCCCAAGGCGATGCCGGAGATGGCCACCCCGATGGGGAGGCCCATGGCCAGCACCGAACCGAAGGCCAGGATCAGGATGATGATGGCGAAGGCCACACCGACCTGCTCCGAGGTCGGTTGGTTCTGCTCGGCGAAGGCCTGACCACCCATCTCGACCCGCACACCGTTGCCTTCGGCGTCGAGCACGGTCTCACGGGTCTCCTTGGCGGCATCGCTGAACTCCGCCTCGCCGAGGTCCGGTTCGAAGTCGACGCTGGCGTAGGCAACCTTGCCGGCCAGGTCTCCTTCGGTAGCGACCTGCTGGTCACCTTGCTCGGAGTACGGGCTGCCCACTTCTCCGATGCCGTCGATCTTCTCGACCTTGGCGAACAGCTTCTCCATCTTGTCTTTGACCGCCGGATCGTCGACGCCCTTGTCGGACTCGAAGACGATCTGGCCGCCGAAGCCGGCACCCTGGCCCCCGAAGTTGTCTTCGAGGAGGTCGGAGCCCTCCGTGGACTCCTTGCCGGGAAGAGAGAAGTCGGCGTTGGTGTCGGCACCACCAAGGCCACTCAAGAGACCGTTGCCGGCGAATATCGCCGCAACCCAGATGAAGACCACCAACCAACGGCGGTCATGGCACCAACGACCTAGACGTGAAAACAAAGCAGAACCCCCGGACAAGAGTTCGAGTGAGTGGTGTAGTTCCCGTTAGGAACACAGGACGTTGCCACGCTATCGAGGCTTGCCGGGCAATTTGGACCGTTCAAGACGTGTCTGTTGTCACAACGCGCTAGCGATCAGTCGTTCTGGCGCACAGAGCGTCCACCCCGAAGCACTGCGTACTGACGATCGGGATCATCGCAGGGTGCGGTGCCGGTCGGCTCCTCGCCGTTGGCCCAGTCGCCCGCCACGACCTCCAGACCGGCCGGGCCGTACTGCACGATGTAAGCCTTGCGCACGGCGTCGGTGGTGTTGGGCCCGGTGAAGTGCGGGGTCAGGGAGGAGAACACCACCACGCCGCCGGCCGGGACCTCCGCGGCCACCGCGCCCTCCGGATCCGTCAGGCACTCCCAGCCGATCGGGTCGACCCAGTGGTGCAGCAAGGTACCCAGCCGATGGGCTCCGGGCAGCACCCAGGGGCACCCGTTGTCCACCGTGGCGTCATTCAAGGCCACCCAGCAGGTCAGATAGTGCTGCGGCCGGCAGAACGTGTAGCCGTTGTCCTGATGCCAGGGGAACCGGCGGGGCTTCTCGGGCTTCTTGTAGACCGCCTGATCCCAGTACAGGTTGACGTCGGGTCCGACCAGGTCGCCGGTGAGCCCCACCAGGGTCGGATGGTGGGTGAAGCCCCGCGCCGCCTCGGACCGCAGCACCGCATGCAGCGTGAACGTGATCGCCCCCCGCTCGGCGATGTTGATCCGCTCGTCGTCCATCTTGGCCAGGTAGCGGTCGACCTTGGCCTCCAGCTCGTCCAGCTCGGTGCGCACCCCGGCCAAGGTCTCGGCGTCGACCACGTCGGGCAGGACCACGAACCCGTCCCGATCGAAGGCGGCCTTCTGCTTGGCGCTGAGCACGGTGGGCTCGGTGGCCGGGAGCGACCAGGTGAAGTCCCGGTTCCAGGGGTGGCGAACAGCACCTGCGATCTGGGGTTCGGTCACGTCGGACATGTCGTCATCCTCGCGTGTCGATTCCGGCCCGCGCTCTTCGTCGAGTAGGTGACGGGCGGAACCGCCGCCGCGAAGAAGGAGAATGCCACCATGCAGTACCTCGCAACGCTCTACGACCACGAGGGCCCCCAGTCGGTGCCCGGAACCCCGGAGTGGGACGCCACCTTCCCCGGCTACATGCGCTTCGGCGAGCTGGCCGCCTCGGCCATCCGCGGCGGCGAAGCCCTCGCACCCACCACGACGGCCATCACCGTGCGCCCCGACGAGTCCGGGGGAACCCTGGTCACCGACGGGCCGTTCGCCGAGACCGCCGAGGTGTTCGGCGGCTACTACTTGCTGGAGGCCGACTCCTTGGACGACGTCATCGAGCTGGCCAAGGAGATCCCCAATGCGTCCCAGCCGAACGGCGGCGTCGAGCTGCGGCCGGTGGTGATGGTGTGGGAGCCGGAGACCCCGGTCACCAAGGGTGACGGCGACACCCGCTACCTGGCCGCCATCCTCGGCCCGGAGACCAAGGCCGACATCCCCGACACCCCCGAGTGGGACGAGAGCGCCGCGGCCCACGGCCAGTTCATCGAGAAGCACACCGGCACGCTGATGAACGGGCTGGCCCTGCATCCGGCGTCCACCGCCACCACGGTGCGGGTCCGCAACGGCGAGACCCTGGTGACCGACGGACCGTTCACCGAGACCAACGAGATCACCGGCGGTGCCTATGTGTTGCGCGCCGCCTCTCGTGAAGAGGCCATCGCCGTGGCCCAGGACGTCCCCCTCGGCCCTGGCGGCGCGGTCGAGCTGCGCCCGATCGTGGAGTTCACCTGACCCTTGGCTACTGCTGCACTGTCGGCCGGACAGGCCCGGGAGGTCGTCGAACGCACCTTCCGGGCCGAGTTCGGCTGGGTGGTGGCCTCGCTGACCCGCATGCTCGGCGATCTGTCGGTCGCCGAGGATGCGGTGCAGGAGGCCTTCGCCGAAGCTCTCCGGACCTGGCCGCTACGGGGGGTTCCGTCCAAGCCGGTGGCCTGGATCACCACCACCGCCCGCAACCGGGCCCTCGATCGGGTCCGGCGGGAGAGCCACCGGCCCGACAAGGAGGAGGCCGCGCAGCGAACGCGGCTCGACGGCATCGAGGAGCAGGAGCTCGAGCTGCTGCATCCGGTGCCGGACGACCAGCTCCGCCTGATCTTCACCTGCTGCCACCCGGCCCTGTCCACCCCGACCCAGGTGGCGCTCACGCTGCGGCTGGTGTGCGGTCTCCAGACTCCGGAGATCGCCCGGGCGTTCCTGCAGCCCGAGGCGACGGTGGCGCAACGGCTGTCGCGGGCCAAGAGCAAGATCCGCTCGGCGGCCATCCCGTTCCGGGTACCGCCCACGGCCCTGCTGCCCGAGCGGCTGCCCCCGGTGTTGGCGTGCATCTACCTCGTGTTCTCCGAGGGCTACTCGGCCAGCCAGGGCGACGACCTGATCCGCCACGAGCTGTGCGACGAGGCCATACGACTGGCCCGGCTGGCCATCGACCTGATGCCCGATCAGCCCGAGGCCCACTCCCTGCTTGCGCTGCTCCTCCTCCAGGACAGCCGGCGCGCCACCCGGGTGTCGGAGGCCGGCGAGCTGGTGCTACTGGAGAACCAGGACCGGACCCGGTGGAACCGCGACCGCATCAGCGAGGGTCTGCAGCACCTGGCCACCGCCCAGCGACGGGGGCCGTATCTGCTCCAGGCCGAGATCGCCGCGGTGCATGCCCAGGCTCCGAGCTGGGACGCCACCGACTGGCCTCGGATCGCCGGGCTGTACGACGAACTGGCCGCCATCGCGCCATCGCCGGTGGTGGAGCTCAACCGGGCCGTGGCCGTGGCCTTCGCCCGGGGTCCCCAGGCCGGGCTGGCCATCCTCGACGCCGTGGTCGACGATCCCCGACTGGCCCGGTCCCACCGGCTCCCGGCCGCCCGGGCCGAGCTGTTCCGCCGCCTCGGCCGCGTCGATGACGCCGCCGCCGCCTACCGCACCGCCATCGCCCTGACCCGCACCGACGTGGAGCGGACCTTCCTCCAGGGGCGCCTGGCGGGGCTCGGGGAACGCAACGATGGCTCCCAAGCCAGCCCCTGAGGGGCTGGCTGTCTCCAGTGTGTTGCCGACCGTGCCCGGGCCCTCAAGGGCGCAGCCCGACGGCCCGATCGCTCCGCTCCGTGCCGTCGGCCTGACCCTTGACCGCCCTCGGTGGTATTCCGGCTGGAGTTACTGATCGTTACGGTGGGAAGCGACCGAAACGGTCGCTTCCCACCGGATCGTTCGGTGCGCCAGCTGAAGGCGACCCCCGCTACGGGATGCTCTCCCAGATGGACATGTGGGACACGTCGGGGCGGCCGTCGGGGGTGGATGGGACGAAGTGGGCGATCTCGGGGTCGACGGCTGTGGTGCGTTTGGGGACCGTTACCGATCCGGCGTCGCCGAAGTCGACCACCAGGGCGTCGGGCTCGTCGGCGGCGCGCTGGACCTGGTCGCCGATCAGGCGGCACAGCACATCACGGGAGCCGGGCTCGGGGAATGTCACCCGAGCCCCCGCCGGCGTCTCGACCACCGGCCCGGAGAAGCAGCGCAGGATCGGGCCGTCGAAGTGCAGCTCGACGTAGTCCCGCACGAAGCAGACCCCGCTCAGCTCCTCGCCGGACAGATCGCTCAGATCGAAGGGTTTCACCACGTGATGTGCGCCCATGGGTCGTTGTTGGAGATGGTCTGACCGGTCATCGGGTTGACCTTCTGACCGGCTTGGTTGATGTAGTAAATCCGGTTCCCGTGCTGGGCGGACGGACCCATGATGTTGATCCCCGTCACCCGTGGGTCGAGGCCATTGCCGCCCGACCCTCCCCAGAAGGTGATTCCGTTTCCCTTCCAGGGTTGCCCCGGTCCGGTTGCCCCGTTCGGGATGACGGCCGGTGAGCTGTTCTGGAAGCCGACGAACGTCGGACGGGGAGACGCGCCGGTCGTGGCCGCCACCGCGGCCCGACCCTGGGTCCCGGCCACCCGGGCCGCCCCGCTCACGGAGAAGGCCCCGAGCCCCAACCTGCTCACCAGACCCGGTCCACAGGTGGATGCCACGGTCCCTGCGAGATCACCCATGTAGGAGTCGAGGACCTCCTCGTTCGAGGCTCCGGCCCGCCACATCTGCGTGAGCAACGCGTCCTCGCCAAGGAGCATTCGGCCGGCCTGGGTGTCCTCGAGCAGCTGCTCCGGGCGCCAACGCCCCCACCACCTGTCCATGAACCCGCCCGGACCGATGAGGGCCATCAGCATGGACCCCCAGCACATGCCCGAGGGGTCGGTGCGGCTCAAGGGCTCGTTGCCGACGTAGCTGTAGAAGTTCGTCTCCCCGCTGCCGAAGCCGAGCGGATCCTCGGAGATGAACCGGCCCACGCCGG
>DASXTK010000483.1:0-4267 GCA_036505485.1 Acidimicrobiales bacterium | reverse complement strand
GGCGGCCATCGTCACCAGTCTGCGGGGCCTGCCCATGCTGGCGCAGGAAGAGCTGACGATGTTCGGCTACATCGCGTTCGCCGCCCTGCTGTTCCTCATCCCGGCCGGACTGGTGTCGGCCGAGCTGGGCGGGGCCTTCAGCCACCGGGAGGGCGGTGTCTACACCTGGGTGGGGGAGGCGTTCGGCCGCAAGTGGGGCTTCGTGGCCGTGTGGCTGCAATGGATCGAGAACGTCGTCTGGTATCCGACCGCGCTGGCCTTCGCCGCGGTGGCGGTGGCCTTCACCCTCGACAACCGGGACCTCGCCAACGAGAACGTCTTCATCGGCCTGTTCTGCATCGGCGCCTACTGGGGGGCCACCCTCATCGCCCTGAGCGGGACCGAACTGCTGGTGAAGGTGACCAAGGCCGGGTTCGTGCTGGGCACCGTGATCCCCGGTCTGGTGCTGTTGGGACTCTTCGCCTACTGGATCATCAGAGGCAACGACCTGGGCTGGGATACCACCTCCAACGCCGCGGTGGCGACCGACGCCGGTGGCCACATGCACCCTCGCTGGCTGCCGAACTACACCGGTCTCGGGACCCTGTCGTTCCTGGCCGGGATCCTGCTGCTGTTCGCTGGGATCGAGGTCCAGGCGGTCCACGCGGTGGAGATGCGTGACGCCCGGCGAGGCTTCCCCCTGGCCATCCTCATGGCCGCGGTGATGGCCGTGGTCATGCTCAGCCTGGGTGGACTGGCCGTCGCTGGAATCGTCTCCTACGACAACATCTCGCTGACCTCGGGCGTGTTCGACGCCTTCGACCGGGCGCTGACCGAGACCGGCGGCCCGTCGGTCCTGGTGCCGGCGCTGTCGTTGTTGATCTGTTACGGCGCCCTGGGTGGCGCGCTGGCCTGGATCCGAGGTCCGGCCCGAGGCCTGCTGACCTGCGCACAGGACGGCTTCCTGCCCCAGTTCCTGCGGCGGACGAACGCCAAAGGGTCGGAGCGGAGCATCCTGCTGGTGCAGGGGGTCATCGTCACGGTGATCTCGTCGCTCTACCTGTTCCTCGACGACGTCAACACCGCGTTCTTCCTGATCTCCGCCATCACCATCGGGACCTACATCGTCATGTACATGATGATGTACGCCGCCGCGATCCGGCTCCGGTACACCCAGCCGAACCTGGAACGACAGTTCGAGATCCCGGGCGGGATCACCGGCATGTGGACCATCGCCGGACTCGGCTTCACCGCAGTCGCCGCGGCGCTGGTCCTGTCGTTCGTCCCGCCCGACCAGCTCCCCGTCGGCAGCCCAGCCACCTACGTCATCCTCGTCACCACCGGCACGGTCCTCTTCACGGTGGTCCCGCTGGTGATCACCCGCCTGGCCAAGCCGTCCTGGCGCGCCGGCAGCTCCTCCCACCCGGACCCCAGCCGCTCCACCATCGGCCGCCCCCCAACCCCCGCAACCCCACCCCCCACTCCGGCCTAGATCCGCTGGAGCGAACGCGGAGTTACTCCGTGTCGTTTTCGTGACAGTCAGTAGCCGGGGGGTTGTCGGGCTGCGCCTCGTATGTTTCGATTCCGCCGACCTATCGGGTAAGTCGGGGTGACCCCGGGGGTGAGGCGGAATGGCGGGATCGGGTTCGCGACGTGGTCGTCGTGGAGTTCTCGGTGCGCTGGCGGTGTGGACGGTGGCTCTCGGTGTCTTCGCCGAACCGGTCATCCCGGCGGAGGCTGAGCCCGAGGAACCCACCCGGGTGCTCCAGGAGCCGCCCCCGCCGGACCTCGACCGCGACCAGGAGGCCGTCGCGGCGGCCGAACGCCGGGTCGAGCGGATGGCGGACACCGAGGCCGCGCCCGTGCCGTTGCCGCCGGGCGCGACCGATGGGATAGCCGGGCCCAACCTGGACGGCGCCCGGGAGGATCCTTCGATTCTCCGGGACCGCGATGGCGACGGCGATGTCGAGATCCCAGCCATCCCTGCCGCCGTAGCTGCGGACAACGTGGCGCCGGTCATCACCCGGGCCACACCTGCGGGTCTCGTGGTGGTGCGCAACCCGCGCCTGTTGGTGACCGGGAAGAACCCGGACGGCATCCCTACGGGTGGCCTCGAGTACCTGTTCAAGATCTGTGAAGACGAGGCCATGTCGGTGGCATGCGTGCAGACCGCGTGGCAGTCGTCGAATCGATGGAGCCCGACCCACCTGTACTGGGCCCGCACCTACTACTGGAACGTCGCGGTTCGGGAGACCGGCGCTGGGGGCCTGACGACCGAGCCGACCTGGAAGGTTCCCGTCACCCCGACGATCGTCCAGCCTCCACGTGAGGGGCACTTCGGCGAGGACCCCTTCGTGGAGCCCCATGAGGGCGTCAACCCCTCGATCGGGAACTACGTCGCGAGCTTCACGGACGTCCAGGTGGCGGCCGCGGGTCTGCCGGTCGAGCTGACCCGGACCTACAACTCGATGGACGAGCGAATCGGCGTCTTCGGGAAGGGCTGGTCGAGCTTCCTGGACATCTCGGCGAAGTCCGAGGCCGGGGCGAAGATGCTCGTGAGCTTCCCGGACGGTCGTCAGGAGCGCTACAGCCAGAACCCCGACAACTCGTGGGCATCTCCCCCGGTAAGCGCATCGGTGCTGACCAACCGGGGCTCGGGCTTCGACCTGCGGCGCCCCGACCAGATGGTCTACGAGTTCAACGGTCTGGGAACCGTCGGCGCGATCCGGGACGGGTGGGGCAACAAGCTGACCATCGCCAGGGACGGTTCGGGGCGCGCCACAAGGGTGACGAACTCGCCGTCCGGCCGGTACCTGGATCTGACGTGGGCCGCCCAGGGGCCGGCCGGTGCCTACGTCATCACGACGGTGAAGACGAACCCGGCAGCCACCGGTCAGGCCGCGCCGACCTGGACCTATCGCTACGACACCGGCCGGCTGGTGGAGGTTTGCGCTCCCGGCGAGCCGGTGAGCGGCGCCGCCTGCACGACCTACTCCTACTTCACGAGCGGTCGTGGTTCCGACGGAAAGTTGCAGCGGGTGAAGACGCCCGAGGGCAACGACGACGTCGAGCTGTCCTATGCCGGCAACGGCACGGTGGCCTGGGTCGAGAACGGCACCAATGACCGATGGGCGTTCACCGACAGCGACGACAAGGCGGAAGGCACCTACCACCCCATCGACGGGTGGACCGCGGCGACGGACGTGGTCGTCGACCCGGGTGCGACAGCCTTGGTGAAGCTCACCGGTGGTGGCGGGGTCCCGGACACCGGTGTCCAGGCCGTCGTGGTCAATGTCGACGTGGCCTCGTGGGGTGCGGGTTGGCTGGCGGCTTATCCGGCGGGCACGGCCGAGCCGCCCGAGGTGTCGACCATGGACTTCACCCCCGGGCACCGCGCAACGCTCCACACCGTGGCGATCGGAACCGACGGCAAGATCGCCATGACCAACCACGGATCGCAGGCCGGGATCAGCTTCTACGTGGTGGGGTGGTACTCCACGGGTGGCGCCGCCAACGGAACCGTGTTCGTCCCGGTCAGGACGACCCAGATCCTCGACACCCAGCAGTCCGGAGGGAAGCTCGCCGATGGCGAGGCGCGGGCTGTGCAGGTCACCGGTGTCGGGGGTGTTCCCACCGAGGGCGTGCGGGCCGTGGTCTTCGATCTGGAGATGGTGGAAGCCGCGGGCCCGACCCTGCTGGCGTCGTGGGCATCTGATGCGCCCTTCCCCTGGATCAGCACCGCGAGAAGCGACCAGGCCGTAAAGGTCGACAACCTGCAGATCTCCAAGGTGGGTGCTGACGGCAAGATCCAGATCTACTCCCAGAAAGCCGTCCACCTACGGGTGAACATCGTCGGCTTCTTCGGCGACCCCGACTACCACCAGGGCAGCGTCTTCCGGCCGCTGACGAACTACCGCCTGTTGGATAGCCGCGACCCCAACGCGGAGTGGAACACGCCCTGGCCGGCGGGGCAGGCCCGGTCGATCACCGTTCCGGGCGCCGGCCCGATCCCGCCACAAGGTGTCACCGGCGTGGTCGGCGACGTGCAGTCACTCGCCCGGGTTTTCAACCCGATGCGGACGTCGGCGTCGGGCACGGACACCACTGGCAACACCTATCTGGCGCAGCCGAACAGCTACGCCGGAAATGAACCGCCCTGGGTTCGATGGAGGCTCGGGTTATTGGATTCCAACCAGCTGTTGTTGACGGTAGTTGGCCTCGAACTCGGCGGGTGGGAGGTCGCCCAGTGAGCTGTGCAGCCTGGTGTGGTTGAACCAGTGGACCCAGC
>DASXTK010000482.1:0-9011 GCA_036505485.1 Acidimicrobiales bacterium | reverse complement strand
GTCCCTGATCCACGGGCCGGCGATGACCCAGCCCCGGGACGTGTCGTTGCACCAGGGTCAGACCGCGTTCAACTGGGACACCGGGCCCGGTCTGTCCATCGGGCGGGTGCCGAGCAACCCGGCGTTCAACCCGGCCGTGCTCACCGTCAGCTCGGGCAACCTGGCCGTGTTGCCTGCGGCCAATGTGCGCCCGTGGTTCCCGGGCCTCGGCGTCTCGGCGTTCAGCGCCCAGATCCAGGCCCGGGCCAAGACGGCACCGGCCCCGGCGCCGACGACCGGACGGAGCGACGCGACGGCGGTGGTCACCGATCCGACCACCGGTGCCACCACGAGCCGCACCTTCACCGTCACCCTCAACGCCGGGAACTCGTTCAACAACGGCGACTTCGAGCGAAATCAGGCGGGCTGGGCCAACACCTGGTTCTCCGACGAGAAGATCAAGGTGCACAACGAGGGCTCGACCTACGACGGTGACAAGGCGTTGTTCCTCAGCAAGGGCGGTGCCGCCTACCGGGTCACGGGACTCGAGCCCAACACCCAGTACATCCTGCGGGGCCGGGCTCGAGGTACGGGTTCGAGCCTGCAGGCGTACCAACCCGGCACCGATCCGGCCGCGATGTGGTCCCCTGGACCGCTCCTCGCCGAGGCGCCGGTCACCGACAGGACCCAGTGGGTGACCTACCAGGTGTCGTTCTGGACGCCGAGCGTCGACAACTCCGGCACGCCGCTCGTCGACGAGTCACGGGAGGTCTGGATCACGCTCTGGGACGTGAACGCCAACGACGGGGCGAACACCGAGCCCTGGGCCTGTGACACGGCCTGGCCGACCAACTACCTGACCGGAGCCACCTGCTTCGACGACATCGGGTTCTTCAAGTTCGGCGACAACCCCTGAGGCCTGGCGCAGGGACGGTGGCGCTCTGGGTTCGTGACCCGGGCGCCACCGTCTCCTGCCCGCCTCTGCCATCTGGGGCCGCCGCGAGCGAAGGGAGAGGTTGTTACCCGGCGTCAACCTACTCAGTAATGCTGAGTGCCGCCAGCTAGATGGGGTTGGACCCAGCCCAGGCCACGAGGTCCATGGTGGACTGGGTGTTCACGATCCGCTCCGGCGGGATCCCGGCCCGAGCCGCCTTGTCGCACCCGTAGTTCTGCCACTCGAGCTGGCCGGGAGCGTGGGCGTCGGTGTCGATGGAGAAGCTGAGTCCCCAGTCGATGGCCATCGCCAGCAGCTCGTCGGGCGGATCCTGACGCTCGGGCCGGCAGTTGATCTCCAGCGCCACGTCGAAGCGGGCGCAGGCCGCGAACACGATCTCCGCGTCGAACTCCGACGGTGGCCGCTTGCCTCCGACCAGCTTGCGCCCGGTGCAGTGCCCGAGGATGTCGACGTTGGGGTTGGCCAGGGCCAGCACCATCCGGCGAGTCATCTCCTGGCGAGGCATGCGCAGCTTGGAATGGACGCTGGCCACCACCACGTCCAGCGCGGCCAGCATCTCGTCGGTCTGGTCGAGCTCGCCGTCGGGGAGGATGTCGACCTCGATCCCGGTCAGGATCCGGAACGGCGCCAGCTTCTCGTTGAGGGCCCGGATCTCCTCGAGCTGGGCCCGCAGCCGCTCAGCGGTGAGGCCGTGGGCGATGGTGAGCCGGGGCGAGTGGTCGGTGAGGACCAGGTACTCGTGGCCAAGCTCCTGGGCGGTCCGGGCCATGGTCTCGATGGAAGCGCCACCGTCGGACCAGGTGGAATGGCTGTGGCAGTCACCCTTCAGCGCCGTCCGCAGCTCGGCTCCCTCGCCCAGGGGGATCACCGTCTCCTCCTCCAGCTTGGCGACGTAGGAGGGGGTGCCGCCGTCGAGGGCCTCGGCGATCACGCCGGCCGTGGCTGGACCGATCCCCGGCAGCTCGGTCAACGTCCCGGCGGCGTGGCGCTGCGCCAGCTCGGCCTCGCCCACCTCAGCGGCCAGGTCGCGGGCCCGCATGAAGGCCCGCACCTTCTGGGACTCGGCCAAGGCGCGATCCAGCAGGTAGACGACGCGGTCCAACGCTTCGACAGGCCCCATGGCCCCTGACTCTATGGCGCACGCGCCCTGATCGTTCTGTGACCTGTATGCCGCGCCCTGGCGCGGCATACAGGTCACAGAACGATGGGGTTCGGTGCTAGCTGCCGGGGTCCTCGCCGAGATCCCGCAGCGCCGCGGCCAGGGCGGTCCGCAGCCGCCGGGCCTTGGCCGGGGCGAAGTGGCCGCTGAGCCCGGTGCCGCTGCGGCCCTCGTCCTCCATGGTCAGCTCGATCCGGAGGTCGCCGCACTCGTCGCAGTCGTCGAGGATCGCCACCGCCCACGCCACCCGCGGCCGCTCCTCGTCATCCTCGGGATGGTCGTCGAACGCGAAATCAATCGACTTCTTCACCGGCGCAGTCAACCAGACGCGTGACAGCCACCTGAGCACGGCTAGGTACCGTGGGGGGCGATGGAACGCTTCGGGTTCGTTGGGTTGCCCAATGCCGGCAAGTCGTCGCTGTACAACGCGCTGGTGGGGGATTCCAGCGCCCTGGCGGCTCCCTATGCGTTCGCCACCCGCGATCCCAACATCGGGGTGGCCAAGGTGTTCGACCGGCGGCTCGATGCCCTGGCCGAGATGTCCGCCAGCCGCAACGTCGTTCCGGCGGCGGTGCAGTTCGTGGACATCGGCGGCCTGGTCGAAGGGGCCAGCAAGGGCGAGGGCCTGGGCAACCGGTTCCTGGCCAACATCCGTGAGGTCGACGCCGTGGTGTATGTGCTGCGGGCCTTCACCGACGACGACGTGCCTGGCCCGGTCGATCCGCTCGAGCACCTGCGGGTGGTGGAGCTGGAGCTCACCCTGGCCGATCTGGAGTCGGTCGAGAACCAGGTCAACAAGCGGCGCAAGGCGGCCAAAGCCGATCGCTCGCTGGCCGACGAGGTGGTGGCCCTCGAAGCCGCGGAGGCCGCGCTAGCCGCGGGCACACCGCTGTACCGCAGCGACATCGATGCCGACATGCTGGCCCTGCTCCGCCCGTACTTCCTGCTGACCAACCGTCCGGTGCTGGCGGTGGTGAACGTGGGCGAGGACCAGCTCGACCGGATCGACGAGCTCACCGCCCCGGTGGCGGCCGAGCTGGCGGATCGGGCCGAGGTGCTGGGCATGTGCGTCCAGCTCGAAGCCGAAGCGGCCCAGCTGGTCGATCGGGACGAGCGCTCCGAGATGCTCGAGGCCCTGGGTCTGGGCGAGGGGGCCATGCCCCGGTTCCTGGCCACGGCCTACCACCTGCTGGGCCTGCGCACCTTCCTGACCACCGGCGAGAAGGAGAGCCGGGCCTGGACGTTCAAGGCCGGATGGAAGGCGCCCCAGTGCGCCGGCGTGATCCACACCGACTTCGAGAAGGGGTTCATCCGGGCCGAGGCCATCCGCTGGGACGAGCTGCTTGACGTCGGTTCGTGGTCCAAGGCCCGCGAGGTGGGCAAGCTGCGCACCGAGGGCAAGGATTACGAGGTGCAGGACGGCGACGTCCTGGAGATCCGGTTCAACGTATGAGGGCAGTCGCATAGATGCCGTGGTTGCTGCGAGACGGTGAGGTCCTGGCCAGCCTGGAGGTGGCCCGGACCCGACGCGCGCGCAGCCGCGGTCTGCTCGGCCGCGACGGCATCGAGGGCGCACTGCTGCTGGAACCGGCTCGGGCGGTCCACACGCTGGGCATGAGGTTCCCCATCGACGTCGCCTTCTGCGACGGTGAGATGGTGGTGTTGCGGGTGGTGCGCATGCCTCGCTACCGGGTGTCCCGGCCGCTGCTCGGGTCCCGCTGCGTCATCGAGGCCGAGGCCGGTGATTTCGCCCGCTGGCGGCTGTGTCCCGGCGACCAGCTGGAAGTGAAGGAGTAGATGGCCGACGGGGTCCTCGTTTTGGTCGGCACCCCGATCGGCAACCTGGGCGACCTGAGCCCCCGAGCGGTCGAGGCGCTGGCGCAGGCCGATGCCATCTGTTGCGAGGACACCCGCCGCACCGGTCGGCTCCTGCAGCTCGCCGGCATCGTGCGCCGGGCCGGGGTGCCGCTGATCGTGGTCAACGAGCACACCGAGTCCGACGAAACGGCGAGGATCGTGGCTCGGGTGGCCACGGGGGAGCGGGTGGCGCTGGTGTCCGATGCCGGCATGCCCGGCGTCTCCGACCCGGGGGAGCGGCTGGTCCGGGCGGTGGTCGACGCAGGGCACCGGGTCGAGGTCGTCCCCGGGCCGTCGGCCGCGCTCGCGGCACTGGTGGCCAGCGGGCTCCCCACCGGTCGGTTCGTGTTCGAGGGATTCCTGCCCCGCAAGGGAGCGGCCCGCACCGAACGGCTGGCCGCCTTGGCCGGCGAGCCCCGCACCGCGATCGTGTTCGAGGCCCCGCACCGGCTGACCCGCACCCTGGCCGACCTGGTGGAGACGTGCGGCGGCGAGCGCCCCGTCGCCGTCGCCCGGGAGCTGACCAAGCTGCACGAGGAGCTGTGGCGAGGCGACCTGGCCGGCGCACTGGTCTGGGCCGCCGAGCGGGAACCGCCGGGCGAGATGGTGGTGGTGCTAGGTGGGGCGGCCAATCCCGAACCCCCCGACGAGGACGCGGTCCGGGCCGCGCTGGAGCAGGCGTTCGCCGAGGGGGCCTCGGTCCGTGACGCCGCGGCCCAGGTGGCCGCGTCGCTCCACATCCCCCGCCGCCAGGCCTACGCCCTGGCCCTCAAACACCGAAATTGAGGCGTTTGGCGCGCTTATAGCGCGCCAAACGCCTCAATTTCGGGTTAGTCCCGGCCGCGGGCGGCGGCCAGCAGCTCGGCCGTGGTCGTGGGGCCGGGAAGGGAGCGACGGCGCAGGCGGAAGGCCAACGCCCGGCAACCGTCGGTCGACAGGTTCCACTGACCGTGTCCATCGGCGGCGAACAGCACGAACACCGGGTGCGCGGGGAGTCCGGCCAGCCGCACCTGGCCCTTGGCCAGCGTCCCGGCCGGGTGCTCGCCCCAGCGGATGTCGATGGCCACCGGACGACCGGGCTCGGTCTCGTCGGTCCCCACCAGGGCCGTGGCGCATCGGGCCATCTGGCCCGACAGCGACAGCTGCACCCGTCCCCCGCCATGGATGGCCCGCAGGCAGGTCAGCGAGCTGCGTTCGGCCGGCATCACGCACAGGGTGCCGGCGTCCCCCGACCAGCCCTGCCGATTGCGGCGGGCCGGACGACGTCGTCCGGGCAGCTGGTACAGACGGGCCGCGCCGTGGGCCCCGTCGGGCAGGAGGTCGGGCAGCTCGAAGTCCACCGCCACCAGCCGGGCCCCGGCCAACCGGCGCAGCCGGGGGGTCAGGCGTTGGAGCAGCGCCGGGCTGAGATAGCTGAACAGCACGTCGGCGTGCTCGGCCTGCGAGGCCCAGGCGTCGACGTCGAACAGGTCGGCGGTGATGACCTCGCCGCGGTCGCTCAGCCCCGCGCTCCTGAGCGCCTTCACCGCGGCTGCGGCCAGGGCGGGGTCGGACTCCACGCCGACCACCCAGGCGCCTCGCCGAGCCGCCTCCACCAGGACCCGGCCGTCCCCGCAGCCCAGATCGACCAGGTGCTCGTCGGCCGCGAGTCCCACGAGATCGAGGGCCTCGGCGATCGCGCCCCGATCCGAGGGTGCGAAGAACGGCCAACTGCGACGACGTGTATGACGCACCACTGCTCCGATACCCGACCCTAAGCCTCGACCGTGCTACTGAACCGCTGCGATCGCTTCGTGTACGCCAGGCAGCTCAGCCGACGATGGCCAGGTGCTTGGTGGCCAGTTCGGGGGCCAGGATGTTGATCATCACGCCGGTGCCCTGCTCGAAGCCGGCGACGCTGGTGACCCGGGGCCAGATGTGCATGTGCCAGTGGTACGGCGCGTCCGAGCGGTGGGGTGCGGTGTGCACGACCACGTTGTACGACGTCGGCCCCAGGCAGCCCCGCAGCTTGGCCAAGGCGCTGCGCACGGCCCGGCCGACCGCGGTCACGTCCCGAGGGGCGGCCGCGGTGATGTGGGCCTGGTGGTCCCGGGGCACCACCAGCATCTCGTACGGGCTCCCGGCCCAGTAGGGGCACAGGACCACGACCCGCTCGTCCTCCAGGACCACCCGGTGGGCGGCGTCCAGCTCGGCCTCCAGGGTGGTGCACAACACGCACGACCCCCCGAAGCGCCGGAACCCGGCTTCCTCGTCGGCGATCTCACCGGGGACGAAGGGGATGCCCAACAGCTGGCCGTGAGGATGCTCCAGGCTGGCGCCGGCGTGGTGGCCATGGTTGACGATGGCCTGGGTGTAGCGGATGCCGGGCAGCCGGCTGTGGGCCTCCATGCGATCCCGGATGGCGGCCATGGTCACCGCCACCTGCTTGTCGTCGAGGTCGGCCCAGCTGGCGTCGTGGTCGGGGGTGAACACGAGCACCTCGTGGATCCCGCTGGCCGCGGCCTCCGTGAACACCGGCCCCAGATGGGTGACCTGGAGGATGTCGTGGCCGTCGAAGGCGGGATAGCGGTTGGGCACGACCCGGACCGTCCAGTCGCCGCCTCGGTCGTAGGTCTCCAGCGCGGGCGGCGTGGCCTCCTCGTTGCCGGGACAGAACGGACAGGGCTGGGCGGTGTCGACGAAGGGCTCCAACCGCGACACCAGATCAGCGGGGCGGTCCGCCCGGTCGATGGCAACCACCACCCAACGCCCGGTCAGGGGATTGAGACGGAGTTGGCTCACCGGCGGGACGCCGTGGGCCGCAGTCGTCGACACGATCGCGGGGCTTTGGCAACCACAGGCACGCTCGCAAACTATCGCTTTGCCGCGGCGGCGATGGCCACAATCCGAGAGCTTGCCGACGGGCGTAAGGCGTGAAGCGCGTTGCCGGTGGTGGATGGGGAATGATGGGCTGGTGAATACCGACGAGGCCGGCACAGGCTGGTCTGTTCCGGGCTCGCAGGCCGAGCCGGCCGCCACCGCGGCGACCTCCGCCACTGCGGTGGACGGTCCACCGGCGCCGCCCGGGTCGCTGGCGCCGGATGCCACGCCGGTCCAGTTCAACCGGGCCGGTCCGCTGACCGACCTCGAGGCCGAGTCCGGTGACGGTGCCGCAGCGGTCCCTCGCCTGAAGCTGCAGCCCATGACCGTGGCCGACATCCTCGACGGCGCGTTCTCCATCATCAAGGCCCGCCCGGCCCGGATCCTCGGCATCACCGCGCTGTTCGTGGTGCCCACGTACTTCTTCGCCGCCTTCCTCCAGCGCGACGCGGTCGGGTTCAACGCGCTGGTCAACGTCTTCACCTCGGACGATCCCGCCGTCACCGCCGACGCCGCCTCCAACTCGGGGCCGGGGTACTTCGAGAACACCCTGACGCTGCTGCTGCCGATCCTGGCCCTGGTGTTCGTGGCTGCGGCCATCGCCCATCTGGCCGGGGCCTGGACCGTGGGCCGGGACGTCCCTGCCGGCGAGCTTTTGACCATGCTGGGGCGCCGGTCCTGGGCCCTGTTCGCCTCGTTCCTGCTGGTCCATGCCTTCGAGGCCCTCGGGATCATCGCCTGCTATGTCGGCATCGCCTTCCTGATGCCGTTCTTCTCGGTGACCGCCCCGGTGATCGGCGCCGAAGGGCTCGGCCCCCTGGCGGCCATGCGGCGCTCCGCCAACCTGGCCACCCGGCGCTACTGGGCCGTTTTCGGGATTGGTCTGCTGATCGCCCTGACCTCGACGCTGCTCGGCTATGCACTGGGCCGCATCCCCATGCTCGTGGCCGACCTGGCCGGCTACGACTGGCCGTGGCCGGTCAACGCGGCCGGGGCCATCGTGGGCGCGGTCGTCGTGACGCCGTTCGTCGGCGCCGCCACCTCCCTGCTCTACCTCGACCTGCGGGTGCGCACCGAGGGGTTGGACATCGAGCTGGCCGCCATCGACCTGGCCCACGATGCTGCTTGACCTGCTCGATCTCCCGGAGTCCGAGCACGACCCCGGGGACGTCCGCGACAAGGCCGACGAGATCCTGTCGCGCCCGGAGTACCACCACGGCAAGTCGATCATGCAGCGGATCAACGAGTGGATCGGCGACAGGCTCGACGACATCCTCCACACGTTGAGCTTCGGCGGCGCCATGCCCCAGTTCGTGGCCTGGATCATCCTCGGGGTGCTGCTCGCCGGGGTTGCTGCGTTCATCGTCTGGGCGGTGCGCGCCGGCGGCTGGGGCCGGGCGACCGGCGCCGACCGGGAGGACGCCGTGGTCCTGTCCTCCAGCGAGGACCACCGGTCGCCCCAGGAGTGGCTCGCCGAAGCGGTCCGCCACGAGGAGGAGGGCCGCTGGCGGGAGGGGCTGCTGTGCCGCTACCGCTCGCTGGTGGCCGAGATGGTCCGGCTGGAGGTCATCGCCGAGCTGGTTGGTCGCACCGCCGGCGAGTACGTGCGGGACGTGCGCAATCGCCGCAGCGATGTGGCGCCGACGTTCTCGGCGGCCACCGACCTGTTCGAGGAGGTGTGGTACGGCGGCGAGGAGTCCGGGCCCGAGGAGCGCGACCGCTTCGCCGGCTTGGCCGAATCGACGCTGGCCGCGGTGACCGCGGGACAAGGGGACCGTGACCGCTCCACCACGGCGCCGCGCGAGTTCCAGGAGACCCCGGCGTGAGCTCTAGAGGACGGGGTGTGGCTCTGGCGCTGGCGATAGTGGTCGTGGCTCTCGGGGCCATGATGCTGCTGGGGGCCCCGGCCAAGGACAGGCCGCTCGATCCGCACTCCGACGAATCGGCCGGGACCAGCGCCCTCGTCGTCCTGTTGCGGGAGTTGGGGGCCAAGGTCGACCTGGACGTCGGCCAGCCCGACGCTGACGCCGATGTGGCGCTGATGCTCCGTGACCAGTTCAACTCGGCGGAGCGCAGCCGGCTCAAGAGCTGGACCCGGCAGGGTCACGTCCTGGTGGTGGTCGATCCGAGCTCGCCGTTGAATCCGCCGGTTCCGTCGTTCCAGGACGTCGTCGACGATCCCGCCGATACCAACAGCGACCA
>DASXTK010000481.1:0-39661 GCA_036505485.1 Acidimicrobiales bacterium | reverse complement strand
GCCAGAGCCCGAGCCCGCACGACGTCCCAGTCGTCGCTGGATTGGCCGACGTCCACCGCCAGCGCGATCACCTCGGCGTTGAGGTTGTCGATCATCCAACGGACCGCCACCGACGTGTCCAGTCCGCCGCTGTAGGCCAGTACGACGCGTTTCATGGGGTGCCTTTCATGAGAGACCTGCGTAGGTGCGCATGTCGGCGGCGACCCGGGCGCCTCCGACCTGTTCGGCCACGACGACGATGACCGTGTCGTCACCGGCCACCGTGCCGACGACCCCCCGCAGTCCGGTGCGATCGAGTGCGGAGGCGACCACGTGGGCCGAGCCCGGTGGGGTCCGCAACACGACCAGGTTGGCGGACTCGGCGACGTCGACGACGAACTCGCCCAGGACCCGCCGCAGGGTCTCCTCGGGCACGTGCCGTTCCATGGGCAGCTCGGGGATGGCGTAGACGGTCTCCCCGCCGGCCACCCGCACCTTCACCGCCCCCAGCTCGTCGAGATCGCGCGACACCGTGGCCTGGGTGGCGTTGACACCATTGGTGGCCAAGAGCTCGACCAACTGGGTCTGGTTGGTCACCGCGTGCTCGGCCAGCAACTTGGCGATGCGGTGTTGGCGCTGTGGCTTGGCGAGGCGGATGCTCACGGGCGTTCCGCCTGTTCGAGCAGCCATGACAGCAGACCGCGGAAGCTGTGCAAGCGGTTGTGGGCTTGCGGGATGGCCCGGCTCTGAGGTCCGTCGACTACCGAGGCGGCCACCTCCTCGCCCCGGTGAGCCGGCAGGCAGTGCATGAAGATGGCGCCCGGAGCGGCCCGTGCCATCAGGCGGTCATCGACGGTGAACCCCTCGAACGCCTGGCGGCGGACCTCGGCCTCGTCCTCCCAGCCCATCGACGCCCACACATCGGTGTGGACCGCGGCTGCGCCCTCGACGGCTTCGTCCGGGCGCTGGACCACGACCGGCTCGGCGCCGAGTGCCCGGAGACGGTCGAGGTCGGGCTCGTTGGGCCCGTAGCCGGGCGGGCAGCCCAGACGGACCTTCATGGCCAGCATGGTGGCCCCGAGGCTCAGCGACCGAGCCGCGTTGTTGAAGTCTCCGACCCAGGCCACGGTGGCGCCGGCGAGCTCGCCGAGGCTCTGGCGCATGGTCAGAAGATCGGCCAACGCCTGGCACGGGTGCCCCAGGTCCGACAGCAGGTTGATCACCGGGATCGTCGCTGCGCCGGCCAACTCCTCCAGTACGGCATGGTCGAACACCCGAGCGCCGAGCGCCGCGTGGTAGCCGGACAGCACTCGAGCGATGTCGCTGAGCGGCTCGCGGTGGCCAGCCCCGATCTCGTCCTGGCGGAAGGTCACCGGATGCCCACCGAGCTGGACCACCGCGACCTCGCACGAGTGCCGGGTCCGCAAGGAGGGCTTCTCGAAGTACAGGCCTACCGATCGCCCAGTCAGGACCTGGGGCAACGAAGGCTGTTCGGCGCGATCCAGGACCTCGACGACCTCGTCCGGACGCAGATCGTCGATCTCGAGGAAATGACGGACGCTCACACCGATCCCCCTTGACTCACATCGCTCAGGACCTTGGCGACCGTCTCGATCGCCTGCTCGATCTCGTTGTCGTCGATCAGCAGCGAGGGCTCGAACCGCAGGGCGGTCGGCGTCACCGCGTTGACCACGACCCCGGCGTCGAGGAGCCCGGCGGCCACCGTGCGGGAGTCGACGTCATCCAGCTCGGCTGCCAACAGCAACCCGTGCCCCCGTACTCCGATCACCTGCTCGATGCCCTCGAGCCCCGCGGTCAGCCGCTCGCCGGCCCGACGGGCTTTCGCCGGAACGTCCTCGGACTCCATCACCTGCAACGTGGCCCGGGCCGCGGCGGTGGCGAGGGGTTGCCCGCCGAAGGTCGCGGCGTGATCGCCGGGCTGGAACGCTCCGGCCACGTCGGCCCGGGCCCAACATGCGCCGATCGGCACCCCGTTGCCGAGGGCCTTGGCCATGGTCACCACGTCAGGCATGACCCCGAGGTTCTGGAAGCCGAACCAGGCCCCGGTGCGACCCAACCCGGTCTGGACCTCGTCGACCATGAACAGGATCCCGCGCTCATCGCAAAGGCTCCGGACGCCTTGGAAGTACTCGGCGGTGGCTGGATTGACCCCGCCCTCACCTTGGATCGGTTCGAGCAGCACGGCGGCGACGCTGGGGTCGAGGGCGGCCTCCAGGGCATCGATGTCGTTCCACGCCACGTGCCGGAAACCCTCGGGCAACGGCTGGAACACCTCATGCTTGGATGGCTGGCCGGTGGCGTGCAGGGTGGCGAGGGTCCGGCCATGGAAGCTGGCGTAGGCCGACACGACCACGTAGCGGCCGTAGCCGCCGTAGCGCCGGGCCAGCTTCAGGGCGCATTCGTTGGCCTCGGCCCCGGAGTTGGCGAAGAACACCTGGCCGGCCGGGCCATCGGTGCCGCGTATCAACCGGTCGAGGGTTCGGGCCACGTCGGGTCCGATGTCGTTGCCGAACAGGTTGGACACGTGCAGCAGGACCTGGGCCTGGTTGGCCAAGGCCTGAGCAACGGCCGGATGGCTGTGTCCCAGGCTGGTGACCCCGAGCCCGGCCAGGAGGTCGAGGTAGCGCTTGCCGGAGCGGTCCCACAACCACGATCCCTCGCCCCGCACGAAGTCGACGGCCGGCGGAAAGTAGGTCGGCATCAGCGGGTTCATGGCTGGGCCTCCGTGGTGATCATGGTGCCGATGCCGGCATCGCTGAACAGCTCCAGCAGAACCACGTGGGGAAGCCGACCATCGAGCAGGTGGGCCGAGCCCACGCCGTTGCGTACCGCATGGAGTGCGGCCGCGGCCTTGGGGATCATCCCGCCGTGGAGCTTGCCGCTCTCGATCATCGTCTCGAGCTCGTCGGCGGTGATGCGGCTGATGAGGCTGTCGGGATCGTCGATGTCGATGTGGAGCCCGGCGACATCGGTCAGGAACACCACCTTCTCCGCCGCCAGCGCCTCGCCCAGCGCGCCGGCCACCGTGTCGGCGTTGATGTTGTAGGCCTGCCCCCCGAGATCGGACCCGATCGTGGACACCACCGGGATCAGCTCCTCGGCCATCAGCTTGTGCAGGATCCCCGGGTTGACCGCCGCCACCTCGCCGACGAAGCCGAGCGCAGGATTGCGGGCGCTGGCCAGGATGAGGCCGGCGTCCTCGCCCGACAGGCCTACCGCGATCGGGCCATGCACGTTGATGGCCGAGACGATGTCGCGGTTCACCTTGCCGACCAGGACCATGCGGGCGATGTCGACCGTCTCGGCGTCCGTGACCCGCAGCCCGTCACGGAACTCGGGTTGCTTGCCGAGCTTGCCCATCAGCTCGCTGATCTGGGGTCCACCGCCGTGGACGACGACGGGCCGGAGACCCACCGCCCGCAGCAGGACCACGTCCTCGGCGACGGCTCGGGCCAATCCCGGATCGATCATGGCGTTGCCGCCGTACTTGACCACCACGACGGCGTGGCGGAAGCGCTGGATGTAGGGCAGCGCCTCCACCAGCACCGCGGCCCGTTCGGTCGCCCGGTCGGTCACGACGTTCCCATGTTCTCGTCGACGTAAGCGTGAGTGAGGTCGTTGGTGAGCAGGGACGCCCGGCCAGCTCCAACGCCAAGGTCGCAGTCGAGCTGGAGATGATCACCAGCCATGTGCTCGGCGAGCTCTTGCTCGTCGTGGTCGACGGCCACGCAGGCCCGGCTCACCACGACCCCGCCGTAGGCGATGGTCAATGCGGTGGGGTCGAGGGGCACGCCGGAGGTGCCCAGATCGCTGGCCACCCGGCCCCAGTAGGCGTCGTTGCCGTACCAGGAGCACTTCACCAGCTGGCTCTCGGCGACCTTGCGGGCAGCGCGGTGGGCGTCGGCGTCGGAGGCGGCACCGGTGACCGTGACCCGAACCACCTTGGTGTGGCCCTCGGCGTCCTCGACCATCTGGACCGCCAGGTCGTAGCAAACCGCGGCCACCACCTCGGCCAGCGGCCCGGGATCGGTGGGTGCTCCTCCGCGGGCCGTGCCCGGCGATCCCAGCAGGATCACGGTGTCGTTGGTCGAGGTACAACCGTCGATGGTGACGAGGTTGAACGAGTCGGCCACGCCGGCCCGCAGCACCTCCTGCAAGGTGGCGCTGTCGGCGACGGCGTCGGTGGTGAGCACGGCCAGCATCGTGGCCATGTTCGGCGCCAGCATGGCCGCTCCCTTGGCCATACCGCCGACGACGAAGCCATCGCCCCGGGTCACCGAGAGCTTGCGTCGGGTGTCCGTGGTCAAGATGGCGTCGGCCGCGGCAAGCGCCGATGACGGCTCGCTCCCCCGCCCGGCGATCAGCTCGGGGATGCCTGCGCTGATCCGGTCCATCGGCAACATCGGCCCGATCAGTCCGGTCGAGCAGACCAGCATCTGCTCGGGTGCGCACCCGACCGCCCTGGCCGCCTCGGCACACATGGTCTCGGCGTCGGCCTGTCCCTGGGGCCCGGTGCAGGCGTTGGCGTTGCCGCTGTTGAGGATCACGCCGGCGGCCTGTCCGCTCGTGGCGGCCAGGTGAGCCCGGCTCACCGTGACCGGTGCCGCTACGACCTGGTTCTGGGTGAATACGGCCGCGGCGGGGACTGGGCCTCCGTCGGCGGTCATGACCACCGCCAGGTCGGGGATGGTGGGCGACTTGATCCCACAGGCGATGCCGTTGGCGACGAACCCGGTGGCCGCGGTCACGCTCATGGATACAGCCCAGTCGTCGTAAGGCCGGTGGTCTCCGGCAGGTCGAGCATGAGGTTGGCGCACTGCACAGCCTGACCGGACGCCCCCTTCACCAGGTTGTCGAGGGCGGCCAGGGCCATCACCCAACCGGTGCGAGGATCGGCCAGCGCGGTGACGTGCACGGTGTTCGATCCCAGGGTGGCCTTCGTCGACGGGGGCCGGTCGCTCACCACCACGAACGGCTCGTCGGCCCATGCCTGGTCGAGCACGGCAAGGAGATCGTCCGTGCCGCTGGTCTTGCCCGCGGCCGGACGGGCGTAGCAGGTGGCGAGGATGCCCCGGCTCATCGGCGCCAGGTGAGGCGTGAACAACACCTGTGCGGATGCGTCCGGGACCAGCCGGCTGAGCGTCTGCTCGATCTCGGGGGTGTGTCGATGATCGAGCAGCCCGTAGGCGGTGAAGTCCTCGTCGACCGTGCAGAAGCTCGTGGTGGCCTTCGGCGGACGACCAGCGCCCGAGACCCCGCTGGCGGCGTCGACCACCATCCCCTTCGGCTCGATCAACCCGTGCTGCAGCAGCGGCGCCAAGGCCAAGCTGGCGGCGGTGACGTAACACCCGGGCGCGGCCACGGCCGATGCGCCCTGGATCGTGTCCCGGAACAGCTCCGGGAGCCCGTACACGAACTCGCTCAGCATCTCGGGCCGTTTGTGCTCCTCGCCGTACCAGGTCGGGTAGAGCCCGGGATCGGCCAGCCGGAAATCGGCCGCGAGATCGACGATGGCGCCGACCCGACCGAGGAGCTCGGGTGCGAGGGCCTGCGAAGCGCCGTGCGGCAGGGCCAGGAAGACCAGGTCCAGACCGTCGACGATCGCCGGGTCGTACTCGGCGAAGGTCTCACCGCCGTAGGCACCGGCCAGGCTCGGGTACAGCTCCGTGATCCGGCTGCCGGCCTGCGAGTCGCCGGTCGCCAGCTTGACCTCGAAGCTGGGATGCGCCGCGCAGAGCCGCAACAACTCTGCACCGGTGTAACCCGACGCACCCACGATGCCGACCGAGACCATCGAGTTAGCATACGCACGATTGCATACTCATGCAAGATGCGAGATCGCCACCGGGCCGTATGAGGTTGTCAAGGGGCGTTGGGCCGCGCGCTCGGGGGTGCGTGTCGGGCGGTTGCTGGATTGCTTCGAGCCCGTGGGACATGGCTCCATCATCCTCAGGGGGTCTGACACTGTCAGGGGGCTCGGCGCCGATCCGGCAAGAAATTCCTAAAGAAACCCGCTGACTCCTATTTGGTTCTTTCGTTGGAGTTCTACCGTCGCTGCCTATGACAAAGGCCAACCAGGGCAACCGGCACGGCAAAACTCCATCCCAGGCAGGCATCGCACCCGACGAACCCGTCCACCTCATCATCAACGGCCACAAACACCTGCTGGAATCACCCCTCCGAGAACAGATCCTCGCCGTGTGCCGACCCGCCCTCGTCCTGGCCAACCTCGACCTCGACACCCCAACCCACCACGTCGCCCAAGCCGGCAACGACATCGACGTATAGGAACGTCAGGTCTGGACGGATGTGTCCGAGAGATGGATCAGCCCCGCGGCGGTCGGGCGAAATCCGCATGCGTCGAAGTAGAAGGCCGCCATTCCATCCGTGTCCTCGAAATCGACGTGCAGCCACTCGCAGCCGGCCTGCTTGGCGTTTTCGGCTGCTAGTCGGACCACCCCGGTGGCGATCCCACGTCGCTGGTGGTCCTGTCTCGTCTGGGTGTCCAGCAGGAAGGCGTGGTCGCTTCCGTCCCAGGCAACATTGACGAACCCGATGACGGTTCCGTCGGCGAGATGCGCGGTGACCCATCCGAGACTGTGCGGTCGGATCCTGTCCCACCACCCGACCTGCGCAGCTCCGCCGTAGGAGCGGGTCAATGCGTTGACCTCTTCGTCGGTGACGTGGAAGCGCCAGCGGTAGTCGATGTCCTCATCCACCTCAGGAGCATGTACCAGGTCGGCAACGCCAGGGGCGTCGACACCGACAGATGCGGAATCGTTCCAGGCGACCCGCCTTCCGAGTCGGCAACCCGTCGGGCGCAATGAACATGCGGACGGCCCCGGCGACGAGCCGTAGGCATGGCCCGGGAAGGGACTACTGACCCGGAGCGCAGCGCAGGACCGCGGTGGGAGTGAGCCGTCAGGCGAACGTCCTCCCGCAGGGGCCGCAGCGCAGCGGAGGACCGTCGCGCTCGTCAGGGACCGGAGCGCAGCGGAGGACCCGTTGCGTTGGTCAGGCCGCTTCGACTGAGACGATCTGTTCGAGCGGGACCACTATGTCGGTGTCGTCGACGACCAGCCAGACGCTGTTCGTGACGCATGAGAGCAAGGTGCCGCGCATGCTCCACGAGGAGATCATGCGCACGGTCACGGAAGAACCGACTAGCGGCCGGAGCCGCCGGGCGGTGACGGGCGGGGCATCGAGTAGAGGGGTCGCAAGCATCTGCTGCCTCCTTGCCGCAGAAGTACCAGTACGACCGCAAGATCGCAGCAATAGCGCCGGGGGGAATCGGGGGGACTCCGCGACACTCCAGCCCTCCCCCCGGGGTCACTCCCCTATCGGCGGGGGCAGGTTCATGGCCAGCGGGTGGGCCCGCCAGCGAAGCCCGAGGTACTCGTCCTCCTTGAAGCCGAGGGACCGATACACCGGCTCGCCGTCCTTGGTGGCATGGAGGTCCACGGACACCACCCCGACGCCGACGAACCAGTCGAGCAAGGCCACGACGATGGACCGGGCTATCCCCAGTCCCCGCCACTCCGGCTCGGTCGCCATCGAGGCGACGTAGCCGTAGCGTCCGCTCAGGTTGAACGGTCCGGGCATGCGCACGGAGGTCATCCCCACGCCACAGCCCACCAACCGCCCACCGGCATCGGCGTCAGCTTCGGCCACGAACGCCCCCACCTGGTCGGTCCCCAACCTCTCCTCGAGGTAGGCGACGCAGTCCGCCCGCCACACCTCCACGTCGGGTGGGATGCCCATGGCCTCGAACATCAGGCACCGCAGCCGGATGAGGTCGTCGATGTCGGACACGGTCGCCGGGCGGATCCTGAACACGGGAGCCGGAGCCATGGTCCAGGCTGACATGCCGGCCGCCTGGCACGACCGCGGATTTCAGGGCCAGGTCGGTTCCAGGATGTCGAACTGGTTGGGAAGGCGCCACCGGTAGCGGGCCCGGTCGATGTCCCTGGCCAGCTGGAGCTCGGGCGGCACCAGCGACCCCTTGAGGCTGCAGCGCGGCGCCGAAGAGCCGGCGGCGTCGAGCAGGCCGTTGACCGCCTGGCGGGCACCCTAATTGGCGCCCTCCATGGTGGTGACGTCGATGTTGTTGCGCAGGCCCAAGCGCTGTTGGTGGCAGCATTGCTGAGCTGGTACGTGACGTGGTGCCCGCGGTGCGGGACGCAAAGGGGGGCAAGTGACGACGGTGAAGGACGACGTTCCGACGGTTGAGGAGCTCACGGCATCGGCCCGCAGCTTCCTCGCCGCCAACGCCAGCCCGGCCGAGACACCTGCGGCCGAGCACGACGGTCCCGCGGCGTGGGGCGAGGGCAGCGACAGCGTGGCCCTGCTCGAGGAGACCGATGCCGACAAGGAACGGGCCGCGCTGGCCGAGGCCCAGGCGTGGGCGGCGCTCCGCTACGACGCCGGCTTCGGCTGGATCGACGGTCCCACGGCTTACGGCGGCCGAGGCCTCAGCGGGGACCACGCCGTGGCCTACCGCCAGGTCGAACGGGAGTACCTGGTCCCGGACCAATCGTTCTTCACCATCGGTCTGGGCATGGTCGCCCCCACCGTTCTGGCCCACGCCACCGAGCCGGTGAAGCAGACCATGCTCCCCCGGCTCTATCGAGGCGACCTGGTGGCGTGCCAGCTGTTCAGCGAGCCCGGCGCCGGCTCGGACCTGGCCTCCGTGGCGACCCGGGCCGAACGCGACGGCGACGAGTGGACCATCACCGGCCAGAAGGTGTGGACCTCGGGCGCCCAGAACTCCGACGTCGGCGAGATCCTGTGCCGGACCGACCCCACCCAGCCCAAGCACCAGGGCATGACCGCGTTCATGGTGGACATGCACGCCCCCGGGGTCGAGGTCCGGCCGCTACGGCAGATAACCGGCGGGGCCAGCTTCAACGAGGTGTTCTTCACCGGGGTCCGGGTGCCGGACAGCCATCGTCTGGGCGACGTCAACGGTGGCTGGCGGGTGGCAATCACCACCCTCATGAACGAGCGGGCCGCCATCGGCGGCGGCATGGGTCTTGGTCCCGGGCCGGGGCGCTTCGAGAGGCTGGTGGCCCTGGTCCGCCATCTGGGCCTGGACCGTGACCCGCTGGTCCGTCAGGACCTGAGCCGGCTGTACATCCACCACCGCACCACCGCGCTCACCACCCAACGGGGTCTGGAGCGGATGCGGGTCGCGGGCTTCCCCGGTCCCGAGCTGTCGACGCTCAAGCTGGCCGGCGTGCAGTACCTCATGGACCTGGCCGACTTCGTGTCGCGGGTGCTGGGCCCCCGCCTGACCGCGGACACCGGTGAGTGGGGCACCTACGCCTGGGGCCAGCTGGTGTGTGGCGTCCCCGGGGGCCGGCTGGGCGGCGGCAGCGACGAGGTCCTGCGCAACATCGTCGGGGAACGGGTGCTGGGTCTGCCCAAGGATCCGGGGATCGATCCCACGACCCCGTTCAAAGATCTGGCCCGTAGCGTCTGAGCTCGTGACAGCCACCGCCGGCTATTCGGGCACCCCGCTGGCCAAGAAGTTGGGCATCAAGCCCGACCATCGGTTCGGTCTGCTCCAGGCACCGGACGGGTTCGCGATCCCCGACCTTCCGAAGGGGGTCTTCGCACGTGTCCAGGCCCGGGGTCCGCTGGATGTGGTGCTGTCGTTCCACACCGAGCGCATCGACCTCGAGCAACGGCTGCCGGCCTTGATGCGGGCGCTGCGGGTCGACGGCGGTCTGTGGATCGCCTGGCCCAAGCGGGCCTCAGGCGTGGACACCGACATCACCGAGGACGTGATCCGGGAGGTGGCGCTGCCCACCGGGCTGGTGGACAACAAGGTCTGCGCCGTCGACGACACCTGGTCGGGACTGCGCCTGGTCCTACGCAAGGAGCTGCGGGCCGGCCGCACCACCGCCGGCGGGTAGCGACAACCGGCTTTCCCCTTTCCAACTTTTCTAGTAGACATAGGAGGATATGGGGACGCTGGTGCTCGTGGCGCTTGCCGGGTTCGCCGCCTCGCTGGTGGACGGGACGCTGGGGATGGGCTTCGGGCCGACCTCGTCCACGATCCTGCTCACGACCGGGCTCAGCCCAACCGCCGTCTCCACCACCGTCAACCTGGCCAAGGTGGTGACCGGCACCGCGGGTGGTGCGGCCCACTGGCGCTTCGGCAACGTTGACTGGCGTCTGGTCGGGCGTCTGGCCGGCCCTGGCTGCGTGGGCGCCATCGTCGGGGTGACGATCCTGGCCAACGTCGACGGCGACAGCCTTCGTCCCTACCTCTCCGTCCTGCTGCTCCTGGTGGGTGTGCGCATCCTCCTCCGGTTCCGCCGGACGACCCCTCCCCGGTCCGAAGCCGACGCGGCGGAGCCGAGCCGAGCCGACACCGAGGCCGCAAGGCACGACAAGATCGGTGGCACCGAGGCCGCGGCGCTGGCCGGCGGCGTCACCAACGGCCTCATCGGCGCCTGGGGACCGGTGGTCACTCCGGTGCTCCTGTCCCGCGACGACATCGAGCCCCGGATCTCCATCGGCTCGGTCAACACCGCGGAGATCGCGGTGGCCCTGGTGGCCTCGGGGTCGCTGCTGACCGCGGTCGGTACCGGCGGGATCGACGGCGGGATCGTGTTGGCCATGCTCCTCGGCGGGACCCTCGCCGCTCCGGTCGCGGCCTGGGCGACCCGGCACCTGGCCCCGCGGATGTTGGGGGTCGGCGCCGGTGCGCTCCTGCTGACGACCAGCATTCGTGAGCTAGCCGGAACCGCTGGGATCGGCGTCGGACGCTGGGTCGGCTACCTCGCCGTGATCGTCGCCGCCGCTGCCGCGCTGCGCCCTCCGAGAGGCGAGGCCGATATCGCCGAGGATGCGAGCCTGCCCCCGCAGGTGCACAAGGGACGGGCACCCGCGAGGGCAGATTCGGATTTGGACCCAGCGGTCTAGGCCGGGGGTGGGGAGAACAGGCCGAAGAGGTTGCCGGCCGGGTCGGTGATGTGGGCGTAGACGAGACCGGTATCGACGGTCGTGGCCGGGACCACCACCTTGCCGTGGAGCTCCTCGGCCCGGGCGCAGCTGGCGGCCACGTCGGCCACCTGGGCGATAGGAAAGGCGTAGGTCCGCGGGGTCCCCTCCGGAAGGGGGGCCGACGTGTCCATGATGCCGCCGTGCAGCGGGTGGTCCTTCCCGGTGGTGATCACCGAATAGGGACCGTCCTGCATGAACGTCCAGCCGAACAGGCCGCCGTAGAACTCGCGGGCGTCGGCCGGATCATCGGTGCCGATCTCGAACCAGCCGATGGGGTCTCCGGGGGATGCTGCGGTGTTGTCGTTGGTCATGACGCCATCGTCGGAGACCGGGGCGACAGCGTTATGTCGGGATTTCTGGGGACTATTCGAGAAGCGTGACGCGGCGCAGCGCGTGGGGGACGTCCAATGTGGGATCACCCCGGTCCTCGGCCCGTTCACCGGTGAGCCGGGCGGACACGATGCGGTCCAGCTTGAACGCCCGCTCGTCCTTGCGCAGTCGGCAGTAGCCGGCCAGGTACCAGGCCTCCGCCGAGCCGACGAGACCGAGGGGCTCGACCTCCCGGGTGGTCGGCGTGTCGTTGCGGTCTTGGTACTCGATCTCGACCACCAGGGATCCCAGCACCGCCTCCTCGATCACGGCATCGGTCGACGCCCGGGTGTCGCTGGCGTGGGCGAACAGGCGGACCCGGCCGGCCAGCCGACGGGCGGCCTCGGCCTCCTGGGCCGGCATCACGCCCACCACCTTGCGCACTGCCGACCGCAACGAGTCGGCGAAGGGCGAAGCCCCGGGTCGGGACAAGGCCACCGCCAGGGCCGTGGCCTCCTCCGGAGTGAAGTTGACCGGCGGCAGGGTGTGGCTCTTGTCCAGCGAGTAGCCGCCGCCGGGGCCGGGCGTGGCATAGATCGGCACGCCGGCCTGCAACAGCGAGTTGAGGTCGCGCTCGACCGTCCGGACGCTGACCTCGAAGCGGTCGGCCAGCTGTCGTGCGGTCCGGGTGCGGGGAGCGAAAGCCCGTAGCTCCTCGACCAGCGCATACAGCCGATCCGTCCGGTTCACGGTCTGGCCAACCGCCCGATTGTTCGACAGAACGCCATCACAGTGCTCCTCCTAGCCGGTGAAGTTGGGCTGGGCCCGCACGGGCGTCGCCGGAGGCGGTGGCTCGATCACGGGTGGTTCGGGGGGTCCGTCCTGGGCCCCGCTTGGTCCAGCTACCGCAATCAGCCCGCCGAGCCCCACGGCCACAGCAAAGCTTCCACGCAGAGAACGCGACATGCGCTTCGCCTCCCCAGTTCCCGGCTCCAACCCAGCCGGGTGCCCTTCGCTTATTACTGCCGGTCTAGCACGCCGGCCCGCCCAGTTCAGCCCCGTAGGGTCGCGGGGTGGGCCGCTTGGACCGCGGCGATGCAGCGCTGTCGGATCTCGGCGACCTCGTCATCGGTCAACGTGTGGTCCAGCGCCTCCAACCGCAGGGTGTACGCCAGGCTGCGCCGGCCCTCGGTGATGCCGGTGCCGCGGTACACGTCGAAGAGCCGCACCCAGGCCAGGCGATCGCCCGCGGCCTCCCGCAGGGTCGCTTCGACCTCGCTGGCCGGAACCGCGTCGTCGACCTCGAAGGCCAGGTCGATGTCGCTGGAGGGATAGCGGCTGATCGGGCGGTAGATGGTCTCGCCGTGGGGCAGGGCGAGGAGCACGTCGAGGTCGACCTCCAGCCAGCCGACCCGCTCGCCGATGCTGTGGCGCTCGAGCACCGCGGGGTCGATCTCGCCGACCGAGCCGACCGACTCGTCGCCGGGACCGAGCAGCCGCGCCGCCCGGGTGGGATGCAGGCCGGGCACCTCGGTGTTCACCAGCCGGACCCCGGGAACGGCCAGGGTCTCCTCGAGCGCCCGCCAGACCTGCACCGCGGCCGCGGCGTCGCGTCCACCCAGCGCTGCGCCCAACCACTCGCGCTCGTCGGGCAGGTCGGCGGTGGCGGCCTCGTCCGCATCGCGCTGGCGGTACACGTGGCCGATCTCCCAAAGCCCGACGCCGGTGTTGCGGCGGGCGGCGTTGGTAGCCAGCGCCCCGACCAACCCCGGGAGCAGCGACGTGCGCAGCACCGACTCCTCGGCCACCAGCGGATTGGCGATCTCGATCCCGTCGCCGGGCAGACCGGACCGTTCCAGCTGGCCCGGGGCCAGGAACGGCATGGGCATGGCCTCGGACAGACCCAGCCCAACCAGCATCCCGCGCAACCGGCGGCGCTCCTTCTGCCGTGGGCTCAGGGCACCAGCGTGGGCCGACGTGGAGACGGTCTGGCCGAGACGCGAGTAGCCGTAAAGCCGGGCGATCTCCTCGATCGCATCGATCTCGGTGGACGAGTCGTAGCGCCACGACGGGATCACGACGTCGAGACCGTCCTCGGCGCTCGACGTGGTGAAGCCGATCGACTCCAGCAGCTCGGCCATCTCTCCGGCGGCCAGGTCGCTGCCGAGCAGTCGGTTGACCCGCTCGGCGCGGACCCGGACCGGCGATCGATCGGGAAGCTCGCCCCGCTCGTCGACCGCGCCGGCCTCGACCCAGGCGCCATCCGCTCCGACCAGCTCGGCGAACCGGGCGTGGGCCAGGTCGATGACCTCGGGATCGCAGCCCTTCTCGAACCGGGCCGACGCCTCGGACCGTAGCTTGAGCCGTCGGGCGGTCTTGGCGATGGCCATCGGCTTGAACCAGGCGATCTCCAGCAGCACATCGGTGGTGTTGTCGTCGATCTCGGTCGTAGCGCCGCCCATCACCCCGGCCACGCCGATGGCGGTGTCGGTGGCATCGCAGATGAGCAGATCGTCGGTGGTGAAGCTGCGCTCGACGTCGTCCAGCGTCACCAGGGTCTCGCCGGCTCGGGCCCGGCGGATCCGGAAGCCGCGACCGCTGACGCGCGACAGGTCATAGGCGTGGATCGGCTGACCCAGCTCCAACATCACGTAGTTGGAGGCGTCGACCACCGAGTTGATCGGGCGCATGCCGCACAGCGTGAGCCGGCGGGCGATCAGCGGGTCGGACGGGGCGATCTGGATCCCCCGCAACACCCGGACCGAGAATCGGCCGCACAGGTCGGGGTCGACGATCTCCACTGAGACCTCGGGCAGCAGCTCGGCCGGCCGCTCGTCGATCTTGGGGGTCGGGACCTGGAAGGGCACGCCGAGCCGGGCCGCCAGATCACGGGCCACGCCGGCCACCGACATGGCGTCGGGGCGGTTGGGGTTGACCTCCAGGTCGTAGAGGACGTCGCGCTCGATACCCATGGCGTCGGCGAACGGCGCTCCCAACGGCAGATCGCCGGACAGGACCAGGATCCCGGCGTGGTCGTCGCCCAGCGACAGCTCCCGCGACGAGCAGAGCATGCCGTTGGACCACTCGCCCCGCACCTTGCGCCGCCCGATCTCCATGCCATTCGACATCACCGTGCCCACCGTGGCCAGCGGCACCAGATCGCCGGCGTGCATGTTGAAGGCGCCGCAGACGATCTGGAGGGCCTCGCCGTCGCCCGTGTCGACATCCACCAGCTGCACCTTGTCGGCGTTGGGATGGGGCCGGGTCTCCAGGACCCGGGCCACGATCACGTCATCGAGGCCCTCGCCGATCAGCTCCATCGACTCGACGGCCAGGCCGAGATCGCTGAGCTGCTGGCCGAGCGCGACCGGGTCGCCCTCGAACGGGGCGAACTCACGGAGCCAGGAAAGGAGGACCTTCATCGATGGCGACCTTCGTTAGAACTGGGTGAGGAAGCGGATGTCGTTGGTGAACAGGTCGCGAAGGTCCTCGACGCCGTGGCGGGCAATGGCCAGCCGGTCGACGCCGAAGCCGAAGGCGAAGCCCTGCCACTCCTCGGGATCGAGGTCGCAGTTCCGCAACACGTTGGGATGGACCATGCCACAGCCGCCGAGCTCCAACCAGGTGCCGTCGGGCCGTTGGATGTCGAACTCGGCCGATGGCTCGGTGAACGGGAAGTAGGACGGCCGCAACCGCGAGGCGAAGTCGCCACCGAAGTAGGCCTTGGTGAAGGCGTCGATGGTGCCGGCCAGGTCGGCGAAGGTGATGTCGCGGTCGATGACCAGCCCTTCGAGCTGGTGGAACACCGGCATGTGGGTGGCGTCCGCGGTGTCGGAGCGGAACACCCGTCCGGGCACGATGACGTAGTACGGCGGCGGGCCGCTGGTCATCACCCGGATCTGCACCGGCGAGGTGTGGGTCCGCAGCAAGGTGGACAGCGGTCGCCCGTACTTGACGTAGAGCGTGTCGTACATGTCCCGGGCCGGGTGGCCTTCGGGAAAGTTGAGCGCACCGAAGTTGTGCCAGTCGGTCTCGACCTCGGGGCCCTCGGCCACGGTGAAGCCCATCCCGACGAAGACGTCCTCCAGCTCCTCCATGGCCTGGGTGACCAGATGGAGGTGGCCCACGCCGGCGCCGGGCAGCACCTCGGTGAGGTCGAGCCGGTCGGCTTCCAAGGTGGCTCGACGGGCCTCGGCCTCGAGCGACATCCGCCGCTCCCCGACCGCGGCGACCAGCGTCTCGCGCGCCGCGTTGAGGGTCTGGCCCAGGGTGCGCCGGGCGTCGGCGTCCAGCGCACCGAGTGACTGGCGCAGCTCGTTCAGACGCGACTTCTTGCCCAAGAGCGCGGTCTCGATGGTCCGCAGCTCGTCGAGGGTCGTGGCCTTGGCCAGCTGCTCGCGGGCATCGGCCTGGATCTGCTCGATCTGCTGGGACTGGGGGGTCGTATCGCTCATCGCGCCTTCACTCATTGCTCATCGTGGGTTGAACCCTGCACCTCGGGCCGGGGAAACGTCCAGTGCTTTCCGGCGGAACTGCCTTGCCGCCTCGAAAGCCAGCAAGGTCCCGGCCATGGCCACGTTCAGCGACTCGACCGGAGGCTGCATCGGGATCGTGACCAGCTGGTCCAGCCGGGACTGGATCGCTTCGGGCAGCCCCTTGGCCTCGTTGCCCAGGACGATCGCGGTCTGGCTGACATAAGCGATCTCGTCGTACGGCACGCCGCCCTGGGCCACCGTTCCCAGGGATACCACGCCACGCTCCTGCAGGAGGCGAACACCGTCGATTCCCACCGCGTCGCGCACCACGGGCAGACGGAACAGCGAGCCCGACGAAGCCCGGACGCACTTGGGGTTGTAGGGGTCCACCGAATCGTCGCAGAACACCACCGCACCGAGCCCGGCGGCCTCGGCCGACCGCAGGAGGGTGCCGGCGTTGCCAGGATCGTTCACGCCCACCAGCACCAGCATCACGCTCGGCTCAGCCAGTCGGTCCAGGATCTGCGAAACGCTCAGGTCCTGGAACCGGGCGACGGCAGCCACCGGCTGCGGGGTCACCGTGGCGACAGCCTTGGCCAAAGCACCGGCCGCGGCCTGGTGAACGGTGGCCCCAGCCGCGCGGACCCGGTCGAGGAGCGCGTCGGGCGCGTCCGGCTCAGCCACGACCTCCTCGATGGGCACGCCGGCGGCCACGGCCTCGTCGAGCAGGGTCGGTCCGTCGATGACGTACGCACGCTCGTCGGTACGGGCCGCCCGCTGACGCGAAAGGCGCCGCAGCCGTCCGAGTATCGGATGCCGGGCGCCTATCACGATCGCTGGCTGGTTGTAGCCGTAAGCCGCTATGCGGATTCGGGGGTGGCCGCCGCGCTCTCTTCCAATGCCTCGGTCGCCGCCTCCACCAGGGCGGCGAACGCTCCCGGATCGGTCACGGCCAGATCGGCGAGCACCTTGCGGTCGACCTCGATGCCGGCCACCCGCAGGCCAGCCACGAAGCGGCTGTACGAGGTGCCGTTGAGCCGGCAGCCGGCGTTGATGCGCTGGATCCACAGCCGCCGGAAGTCGCCCTTGCGGGCGCGGCGGTCGCGGAAGGCGTAGCGCCCACTGTGCATCACCTGCTCGTTGGCGGCCCGGAAGGATCGGCTCTTGTTGCCGTAATAGCCCTTGGCGCGCTCGAGCGTGGCGCGGCGCTTCTTCTTGGCGTGGACGGATCGCTTCACCCGTGCCATGCGAGGCTCCTTTCTCTCTGTCTCGGCTCTGAGGGACGGTCGCGGGTTACCGCCGGCCCAACAGCCGGTTCATCCGAGCCTCGTCACCCGGGCTCAGGGGGTGGTCACCATGGAGCCGGCGCATCCGCTTGGACGGCTTCTTCTCCAGGATGTGGTTCATGTTCGCCTTGCGCCGACGCAGCTTGCCGGTGCCGGTGATCTTGAAGCGCTTTGCCGCGCCGCGGTGAGTCTTCATCTTCGGCATGTCGTTCAGGTCCTAGGCGTTGGCTTCGTTGCTATCGCTCTGTTCCGCCCCGTCGGCGGATTCGACCACCTCGGGCACTTCGACCACTTCAGCCACTTCCGCTACTTCAACTACTTCGGGCACTTCAACCACTTCGGCTGCGGGTGTCGTGTTCGAGTTGTTGTCGGCGGCCTCGGCAGCGCTGGCTGCTTCGGCCTCCTTCTTGGCTCGTTCTGCTGCGGCCTGCGCCCGGCGGTCCGGGGCAAGCACCATCGTCATGTTGCGGCCGTCGATCCTCGGCACGATCTCCACCCGGGCCACATGGGCCACGGCTTCGACCACATCGTCGAGGATCCGCTTGCCGAGCTCGGGATGATGCATCTCCCGGCCTCGGAACGTCAGCGTCACCTTGACCTTGTGACCGTCGTGCAAGAAACGTTCGACCTTGCGAGTTTTGGTATCGAAGTCCCCCCGGGAGATCTTCGGTCGGTATTTCATCTCCTTGATGGAGATACTTGAAGCCTTCTTCCGTGACTCCTTGGCCCGCTGCGCCGCCTCGTACTTGTACTTGCCGTAATCCATGATTCGGCAAACAGGCGGGTTCGCTTGTGCGGCTACCTCGACGAGGTCGAGATCGAGCTCACGGGCTCGGGCCAACGCCTCCGGCAACGGTTTGATCCCGATCTGCGCCCCATCCGCACCTACGAGGCGTACCTCGCGGGCGCGGATCCGGTCGTTGATTCGGGGCTCCGTGTTCGTCGGCGGAGCTATCGCCGATCACTCCTCATGAATGCGCAAGCACCTCCGTACGCAATGTCTGGGTCCGTAGTTCAAGCGACCCGCCCCGAAAAAGGACGAAGCGGACGCCGGGGAAGCCGACATCCGCGAGTGGCGAGCAACGCTCGCTGCGTCCGTCAGACCCGGGCGCACGATCATTGTGTGGCCGGGTGGGGACCCGTGTAGTGATCCGGGCCCCGCTTCCGATGAAGTTGTCGGCGTAGGGTACCAGTGCGTCAGTGTGGCGCGACAACCTGTCGTTCGATTCCCTTCGAGTTCCCTCCCCCTCTGGAGCATGATGAGCCTTTGGACCCCTTCGGGCGAGCATCCGGTCGACCGCAACCGTGAGGGCCAGCCGGCCTCGGCCGAGCCGCCGCCCGGTCCGGTTCCCGGCGACGACGGTGGCGAGGACCCGTCGCTGGAGGACCTCACGCCCGAGCAGCGGGCCCAGGTCGAGGAGATGACCCGGCAGATGCAGGAGGCGCAGGCCCGCATGTTGCGCATGCCCGCGGCCGCCGTCGTCGGCCAGGAAGCCCTGCAGTTCTACGAGCTGGCCGCGGTGTACCTGTCGCAGGAGCCGCCCCGGTTGGACGATGCCAAGCTGGCCATCGACGCCTTCGCCGCGGTGGTCGAGCGAGTGGGCGATCGCCTGGCCCAGGCCGAGCAGCCGTTGCGTCAGGCGTTGAACCAGATCCAGCTGGCTTTCGTCCAGGTCTCCAACGGCGTCAGCGGAACCGACGCCGGCAACCCTGGCTGAGATGTCCCGCCGAGCACTGGGGATCGGCGCCACTCTCGCGGTCGTGCTCGTGGCCCTGATCGTGGGGCTGGTGGTCGGGCGCAGCGACGGAGGCTCCGGCGACGACGACGATGCGACGGAGACCACCGCGGCGCCCGAGCCGGTGGCGTCGGACGTCATGGTCGTGGGCGACTCGTTCCCCGAGCAGTCCCGGGACGCCATCCTCGACCAAGGCCGGCAGCGAAGCTTGGACGTCGGGGTCGACGCCTTCGGCGGATCGAGCGTCTGCGACTGGATGCCGCGGATCAAGGAGGTGGCCGAGGATCCGCCCCGCATCGTGGTGTTGGCCTTCGCCGGCAACATCACCACCCCCTGCATCAACCCGACCTGCGACCCCGGCCCTTGCGAGGATCAGGACCCGGCGGTGAACGCCGAGCGGTATCGGACCGAGCTGACCAAGGCACTGGGTCTCTTCGACCCTGCCGTCACGAAGCTGTTCCTGGTCATCCCTCCCCCGACGGCCAAGGCCAACCTGGAGCCCTACACCGCCGCCATCCGGGGGATGTACCGGTCGTTCAGCCAGGAGCACCCGGAGGTCCAGGTCATCGACAGCGGTACCCGGCTCGATCCCGACGGCGTGGGGTTCGTCGCAGCGCTGCCTTGCTATCCCCAGGAGGACTGCACGCCCGAGGGAGTCACCATCGTGCGGCAGGACGACCTCGCCCACCTAACGCCGGCCGGCGGGCTCCGCTACGCCCTGGCCATCTACGACGTAATCGATTTGAGCCTCTAGCCGGTCTCGATGCGCGCGGCCTCCCAGCGGCCGGCCCGGCCGGCGGCGACAGTGAACCGGACCCGCTCGCCCACCGAGATGGTCCGGGTGCCGTCGACGATGGCGGTGCAGTGGAACGGCAGCTCGACACCGTCCACCGACGTGATCATGCCCAGGCCGCGGGGCTCGTCGAAGGCGGTCACCACTCCGGTGGCGGACTCGAACGCGTCCATCAATGCACGATCTTGGAGATCGGCAGCTCGATGATGTCCGAGGCCCCGGCGTCCTTGAGCGCCGGGATGAGGGTGTTGATGTGGGACTTCGGCACCACGCCCTCGACCGCGAAGCCGTCCTCGCCGAACAGCTTGGACACCGTGGGCGAACGCAGCGCCGGCACCAGGCTGATCACCGCGTCCAGATCGGCCTCGCTCACGTTCAGCTTCACCAGGACCTTGCCCCGGGCCTCCAACGCCCCGTCGAGCAGCACCTTGATCTGCTCCATGGCCTTGCGCTTGGACGGATCGGCGAACGACGTGGGGTTGGCCACCAGCTCGGTGTAGCTGTGCAGGATCTCGTCGATGATCTTGAGGCCCGCGGCCCGCAGCGCCCGGCCGGTCTCGGTGATGTCGACGATGCAGTCGACGATGTCGGGGACCTTGGCCTCGGTGGCGCCGTAGCTCAGCCGGATGTCGGCGGTGATGCCCTTGCTCTCGAAGAATCGGCGGGTTATCTCCGGATACTCGGTCGAGACCCGGACCCCATCAGGCAGGTCACCCACGTAGCCGATGGGGCTGTCCTGGGGAACGGCCAGGACCACCCTGATCGGTCGGCTCGTGGCCTTGGAGTAGCGCATCTCGCCCAGCGAGACCACGTTGGAGCCGGTCTCCTCCACCCAGTCCCGCCCGGTGATGCCGAGGTCGAACAGCCCGTCGGCCACGTAGCGGGGGATCTCCTGGGGCCGCAGGATGCGCACGTCGTCGATCCGAGGGTCGTCGATGTCGGCCTTGTAGTCGACGGTGGAGGACCGGGTGACCCCGAGGTCGGCCGACTCGAACAACGCGAGCGTGGCCTTCTCCAGCGATCCCTTGGGTAGGACGAGCTTCAGCACGAGCAGGCAGGGTACGCGGCCATGGGGTCAGGCCGTACCCAATTGCGGCTAGGAACCAGATGTGGCGCCGAATGTTTCGGACAGCCGCGCCATCTCAACCGCGGCCGCCGCGGCTTCTTCCCCCACGTTGTGTCCGCCGGCGTCCTGCGACCGGGCGAACGCTTGCTCCTCGTCCTCGGTGGTCAACACCCCGAATGCGATCGGTATCCCGGCCGAGAGCTGCACCTGCTGGACTCCGGCCGCGCACTCCCCCGCCACCAGCTCGTAGTGGGTGGTCTCACCGCGGACCACGGCCCCGATGCACACCACGGCGTCCACCGTTCCGGAGGAGGCCAGGACCCGGGCGCCGAAGGGGATCTCGAAGGACCCCGGCACCGAGACCTCGACGACATCGTCGTCGAGCACGCCCAACCCCCGCAGACCCCGGTGCACGCCATCGGCCAGCCGGTCGACGATGTGGCTGTTCCAGCGGGCCCGGACGATACCGACCCGCAGGCCCTTGCCGTCGAGGCCTTGGGGTGCGGTGGAGCGGGTCTTTTCAGAGGACATCGTCCAATCCTTCCAGGAGATGTCCCATGCGCTCACGCTTGGTGCGGAGATAGGCGATGTTCTCGGGGTTGGGCTCGGTGAGGAGCGGAACCCGTTCCACGATCTCCAACCCGTAACCGCCGAGCCCGCCGTACTTGGCCGGGTTGTTGGTCATCAGCCGCATGGACGTGACCCCCAGATCAACCAGGATCTGCGCCCCGACGCCGTACTCCCGGCTGTCGACCGGGAGCCCCAGCGCCACGTTGGCGTCCACCGTGTCGTGCCCGTTGTCCTGCAGGTTGTAGGCCCGCAGCTTGTGGCCCAGACCGATCCCCCGGCCCTCGTGCCCCCGCAGGTACACGACGACGCCGAGGCCCTCCTCCCCGATCCGCTGCATGGCCGCGGTGAGCTGGGGTCCGCAGTCGCAGCGCAAGGATCCGAACACGTCGCCGGTGAGGCACTCGGAGTGCATCCGCACGAGGACGTTGTCCTCGCCGTGCAGATCGCCCTTGACGAAAGCCAGGTGGTCGGTGCCGTCGAGGGTCGACTCGAAGGCGTAGCAGGTGAACTCGCCCCACTGGGTGGGCAGCCGGGCCTCGGTGATCCGCCGGATGAGCTTCTCGTTCTGCCGCCGGTAGCGAACCAGGTCGGCGATCGAGATCATGACCAGCCCGTGCTCCTCGGCGAACGCCTCGAGCTCGGGCACCCGGGCCATGTCGTCCTTCTTCTCGTTGACGATCTCGCACAGCACGCCGGCCGGGTAGAGGCCGGCCAGCCGGGCCAGGTCGATGGCGGCCTCGGTGTGACCGGCCCGCTTGAGGACGCCACCGTCACGGGCCTCCAGCGGGAAGATGTGGCCGGGCCGCAGCAGGTCGCCGGGGCGGGTGGTGGGATCGACCAGGGCGGCGATGGTGGCGGCCCGGTCGTAGGCGGAGATGCCTGTGGTGGTGTCGTGGCGGTAGTCGACGCTCACCGTGAACGCGGTGCGCATGGACTCGGTGTTCACCGCCACCATCAGCGGGAGGTCCAGCTCGCGGGCCCGTTCCGAGGTGATCGGCGCGCAGATCAGGCCCGAGGTGTGATGGAGGAAGAAAGCGATCTTGTCGGGCGTGGCGGCTTCGGCGGCCATGATGAGGTCACCCTCGTTCTCGCGGTCCTCGTCGTCGACGACGATCACGATCTCGCCTCGCCCGACGGCGCTGATGGCATCTTCGATCTTGGCGAACGGCATGGGTTCGAGCTCCAGTCTGGCGGTCAGTCGGGGGTTTCCGAAGGACCAGTACCGGGCGTGCGGCTGCCATCCTGCCAGGTGAGCAACCGCTCGACGTACTTGGCTGTGACGTCGACTTCGAGGTTCACCGGGTCGCCCGGACCGCGGTGTCCCAGGGTGGTGACCTCCATGGTGTGGGGGATGATCGCGGCGGTGAAACCGTCGTCGGTCACGTCCACCACGGTGAGGCTGATCCCGTCGACGGTGATCGAGCCCTTCTCCACCACATAGCGCAGCAGCTCCCGGGGCATCCGCACAGCGAGGTCCGGGGCCGGAGCCACGACTTCGCCCACGCCGTCGACGTGGCCTTGGACGATGTGGCCGCCGAGCCGGTCCTGCACCCGCACCGGGCGCTCGAAGTTGACCGGGTCGCCCGGCTGCAGTTCCCCGAGGGTGGTGCGGCGCAGGGTCTCGTCGCTCAGGTCGGCTTCCCACCAGCCTTGCCCCTGGGCCACGACGGTGATGCAGACACCGTTGACCGCGATCGAGTCACCGATGTGGGCATCGTCGAGAACCTTGGTTGCCGCGAGGCGGATGCGGCCACCCTCCCGCGATTCGACTTGGCCCAGCTCCTCCACGATTCCGGTGAACATCAGCGGTGCTCCTTGTCGGCCTCGGCCGGCGGGCTGGGCAGCAGATCAATACGAAGGTCGTCCCCCAGGGGCACGGTGGCCGCAAGTCGGCCCCGCCAGACCTCGGCCATCGTGGCGGCTCCCGGTCCCGTAAACAACCCTGCGGCGTCGTCCCCGCCGAACAGGACGGGAGCGAGATAGATCACGTAGCGGTCGACCAGGCCAGCCCGGTGGAAGGCCCCGGCCACCGTGGCTCCGCCCTCGACCAGAAGCTGCAGGATCCCCTGCCCGCCGAGGTTGTCCAGGATGTCGCCCAGCTCGCCCGACATCTCGAGACAGGGATGGACCTTGGCCGCGGGCGGTGCCTCGCCCAGGACCACCCGCAGCGGATCGGGGCCATCGACGTGACGGACGGTCAGCTCGGGGTTGTCGGCTCGAACCGTGCCGGCGCCTACGAGCACGGCGTCGCTGTCGGCCCGGAGGCGGTGAGCATCGGCCCGGGCTTCCTGGCCAGTGATCCAGCGGCTGGTGCCGTCGGGTGCCGCGGTGCGCCCGTCCAGACTGGCGGCCAGCTTGAGCACGACGTAGGGCCGGCCCGTGCGGCGATGGGTGAAGTAGGGCGTCAGCTGATCGAGGACCAGGTGTCCGGCGAGTCCGACCTCGACCTCGATGCCGGCGTCGCTCAGGATGGCCACGCCCTGACCGCTCACGTGCGGATCCGGGTCTTCGACTCCCACCACCACGCGAGCAACCTTGGCCTTCACCAGGGCGTCGGCGCAGGGAGGCGTGCGGCCTTGATGGCTGCACGGTTCGAGGGTCACGTAGACGGTGGCGCCGGCGGTGTCGGCCCCGGCCTCCTGGGCTCGGCCCAGCGCGACGGCCTCGGCATGGGGCCCGCCCGGAGGCCGAGTGGCGCCCTCGAACCGCTGTCCGTCGACCGTGCGCAGCACGCAGCCGACCCAGGGGTTGGGCGAGGTGCTGGTGCGCACGCCAGCCGCGAGCTCGATGGCCCGGAGCATCTCCTGATGGTCCACGTCGACCATTGCCTGCAGCGTACGGGTTTCGCCCACCACCCAGAATTAGAACACGTTCTAATTCTGGGATCCAGTAGTCAATGGGGATGATCGCCGCGGAGCAGCTCCAGGGCATGTGGAACTACGTCCAGGACCGCGTCGACGTATTCGAGGGCGCCCTTGGGCGAGCCCGGGGTGTTGAGGACCAGTACTGGACCGATGGTTCCGGCGATGGCTCGGGACAGCCGGCCGTGGGGATTGGCGGTGCGCATGGCCTCGGCCAGCCCGGGGGCCTCCCGATCGATGGCGGCGCGGGTGCCCTCGGGGGTGAGATCACGGGGACCGAACCCGGTGCCTCCTGTGGTCACGATCAGCCCGTTGAACCCGTCGGCCATGCGGCGTAGAGCGCTGGCCACTTGGGCGCCGCCGTCGGCCACGATCTGCCGATCCACGACCCGGAATCCGGCTTCGGTCAGCCGGTCGGCCAGGGCGGGACCGGACTTGTCCTCCCGCCGCCCGTGCGCGACCCCGTCCGACACAGTCAGCACCTTCGCCGGCCAACGGGTCGCCTCGGCTTCCACTCCTCGGGACCGTACCTTCCGTATGCAGAGACTGCTCGCTCGACTACCGACCGCGGTGCTCGGCGTTCAGTCCTTGCGGCAGCGGAGCAGCGCCATGCCGTCGGTTCCCTCGGCCTGTGGCAGGACGAGGGTGCCTCTCCCCCATGGCTGCCAGGGTTCGCCGAGGCGATCGAGCGGCTTCAGCTCGGGGTGGACCTCGGCGAGCCAGTCATCGATGGCCAAGGTCTCGGCCGCGGTCAGCGTGCACACCGAATAGACGAGGGTTCCACCTGGGCGGAGCAGCGGGACCGAGGCGTCGAGCAGCTGCCGTTGCAGCTCTGCCAGCCGGTCGACCGAATCGGGCTCGACCCGCCAGCGCAGATCGGGCCGGCGGCGCAAGGTGCCCAGACCGGAGCACGGGGCGTCGACCAGGACCCGGTCGAAGCTGGCCGGACGCCATGGGGGCCGGGTGCCATCGGCCGCTACCACCACCAGCTGGTCGGTCAGCTCGAGGCGGCCGGCGTTCTCCCGGATCAGATCCAGACGACCTGCCCGCTGATCCGCAGCGATGATCCGGGCGCCCGACGACGCCAGGGCCGTGGCCTTTCCTCCTGGTGCGGCGCAGACGTCCAGCACCTGCTCCCCCGGCTGCGCGCCGACGGCTGTGGCTACCTGTTGCGAGGCCGGGTCCTGGATGTAGCCGTCGGCCCGTTCGCTCACCGTGGCCGGCTCGTTCATGGCCTCCAGAGCGGCAATGGCCTCGGCCCGGCCCAGGTCCGCGGTCAGGCGGTCCACGATCCAGTCGGGGTAGCTCAGACGGGTGGCGTCGTCGGGCCAGTCGACGTCGGCACCGTCGGCGGCGACCTTGCGGAGGACCGCATTCACCAGACCCCGAGACGATTGCGGGGTGATGGCGACCGTCTCGGCCACTCCGGCGTGCGCCGGGACTCCGCCATAGACGAGCTGGTAGGCGCCGAGCCGCAGGGCGTTGCGGACCCGCGGCACTGGCGACCGTTCCATGAACCGGTCGACCAGGAAGTCGCAGGCCCGGCGCATCCGGGTGGTTCCGTAGACCAGATCGGTGGCGAAGCGGCGGTCCCGCGGTTCGAGTCCCGATCGCTGCAGCAGCGCCGGCAAGGCCAGGTTGGCGTACGCCCCCTGACCGTCGATCCGATCCAGGGCGTCGAGCGCCACCCGTCGGGCCGAGCGCGGCGGTTCCACCCACTTGGTTCTGGATTTCCGCCGTGGACCAGGCCTCATGTGCCGAGAGGCTCGGCATCGGGCGCCCAGCGTGCACCGTTGGCCCAGGCCTGGGCGGCCATGCGGGGCCGACCCTCGGGCTGGACTTCGATCAGCTGCAGCAGGCCGTCACCGGTCGGGACCGCCACCCCCTTCCCCGATGCCTCACCGTTCAGCATGGCGGTGCGCCACAGCTTGAGCCGCTTACCCCGGAACGTGGTCCAGGCGCCGCCCACCCGCACCAGCCGGTGGATGGCCACCGCCGGCTGGGACCAGTCGACGGTCAGTTCGGCCGGATCGATCTTGTGGGCGTAGGTGGCCTCGCCCTCCTGGGGACGGGGTTCGCCTATCCCGCCGGTGAGGTTGTCGACCACCAACCGGGTCCCGGCCTCGGTGAGCCGGGCCCGCAGCTCGTCGGCGGTCTCGTCCGGGTCGATGGCCAGCTCGGCCCGGTCATAGATGCCACCGGTGTCAAGCCCCTCTTCGACCACCATCAGGTCGACACCGGTGCGCTCGTCGCCGGCCAGGATGGCCCGCTCCACCGGTGCCGCTCCCCGCCAGCGGGGCAGCAGCGAGAAGTGCACGTTCACCATCGGCAGCTCGGCCAGCACGTGGGGCTTGATCAGGCGACCGAACGCCACCACCACGCCCAGGTCGGCCTGCGTGTCGAGGACGTCGTCCACCCGGTCCGAGACCGGGAGACCGAGCTCTATCGCTGCGGCTTTGACCGGCGACGGGGAGGTGTGTCCGCCCCGTCCTCTTCGGGCATCGGCGCGGGACACCACGAGCTCGACCGGGAATCCGGCGTCGACCACGGCGCGCAGAGGCGCAACCGCGAACTCCGGGGTGCCCAGATAGACGAGACGCCGGGGATGCGCCGGCGCGGGCGGCAATGTCACCTAAAGAACTATTGCCGCGATAGTCCGGGGAGTCCGCCGCCAGTCGGGGCTTTGCCGGCCCCGGTGGTGAGGTCGGCCCCAATTCCCCGTTCCCGGATGGTCTTCAGGGCTTCCTTGCGGGTGTCGGGATCGAGCCGCTCCAGCAACAACACGCCATCGAGGTGGTCGAGCTCGTGCTGGAAGCAGCGGGCGATGAGCTCATCGGCCTCGACCGACAGCTCGTTGCCGTCGAGATCGACGCCGCTCAGATGCACGTGCTTGGGGCGGATGATCTCCCAGGCCAGGCCGGGGACCGAGAGGCAACCTTCCTCGTAGGCCCATTCGCCGTCGCTCTCCGTGATCGTCGGGTTGATGACCACCTGGGGGCCCTCGCCGATGTCGTAGACGAACAGTCGCTTGCGGACCCCGATCTGCGGCGCAGCCAGCCCCACGCCGGGTGCGTCGTACATCGTGGTCAGCATCTCCTCAGCCAACCGGACGAGCTTGTCGTCGATGTCGGTCACCTCGGCGGCTCGCTGGCGCAGGACCGGATCGCCGACCAAGCGGATGGAATGCGCGGCCATTGCCGCAGGCTACCGCCTTCACCCGCTGGCTAATTCGCCCCGGAACTGTCGTACTCGCTCAGTAGCGTTCTGCCCGTGACCGCTCCCCAAGTTCGTTCCATCACCGACGACGAGCTGGCGTCGTTCCTGGCCGTCGCCCGCACCGCACTGCACGGTCCGCCGCCGACCGAGGAGCAGGTCGAGTCTCGCCGCAAGAACATCGAGATCGACCGTTGCCTGGGCGCGTTCGATGCTGACGGGAAGCTGTGCGGCTCGGCCCGTTCCTTCGCCACCGAGCTGACCGTGCCCGGTGGAGTGGTGAGCGCGGCCGGGATCAGCGCTGTGGGGGTCCTGCCCACCCATCGACGCCAGGGCCATCTGCGTCGGATGATGGATCACCAGCTCGCCGAGGTGGCCGGGCGGGGCGAAGCGGTGGCGGTGCTCGTGGCCGCGGAGTACCCCATCTACGGCCGCTACGGGTACGGACCGACCGCCGATGCGTGTGGCGTCCGGCTCGCCGTGCCGGGGCCCGATGGCTGGCTCGATCCGGCCACCGGTCGGGTCGAGCTGGTCGACAACGCCCGGTTCTTGGACGCCGCCACCGAGCTGTATGACCGGGCGCGGCTCCGGGCTCCGGGCCACATCACCTATAGCGACGATTACTGGGAGGATATGGTCGGCGAGTTGCCGACGATCTCGAACGCCGAGCGCCGGCAGAACGCCCCGAAGGTCGTGTGGTGCGACGACAGCGGCGAGGTCCAGGGCGCGGCGATGTACACCACCGACGACAACTGGATCGACAACCGTCCGCAGGTCGGCCTGAACACTGACATCGTGCTTGCGGCCACCGATGAGGCCGAGCGGGAAGTGCTGCGCTATCTCGCCGCGGTGGACTGGGTGCAGACGGTGAACATCGGCCTCCGTCCCATCGACGATCCCGTGCCGCTGTGGTTGGTGGACGGACGCCGGGCGACGCTCATCGATCGTTCCGATCACATCTGGGCCCGGATCCTCGACGTGCCGACGGCGCTGTCGGCCCGGACGTATGCGACCACCGATCGGCTGGTGATCGAGGTCGACGACCCGATGGGGTTCGCTTCCGGCCGGTTCGCGTTGGAGGCCGGTTCCGACGGGGCCGCCTGTGCCTCGACGTCGGATGACCCCGACCTGCGGGTTCCGGTGGCGGTCCTGGGCTCGACCTACCTCGGCGGCTTCTCCTGGGGTCGCCTCGCCGCCGCCGGCTGGGTCGAAGAGCTCCATCCCGGCGCGATCGACCGAGCCTCGGCGCTGTTCACCACCCCCCGAGCCCCCTACTGCGCCCTGACGTTCTAAGACGGCGCCCGCATCACGTCGAGATCGACGTCGCCGGAGATTCCTTCGACATGGGCTGACCCGGTCACCTGCCAGATGAGCCAACCCTCGATGTCTGGTCGAAGCAGGATTCGTCGATGCCAGATCGGCTGGTCGAGCGTTTCGCGGACCGGATAGCGACGCTCGAAGTCGTCGCCCACGTACACGGTCACCTGCTGCCGGGTCTCCGCTTCAATCAGGTCGAGGAACTGGCGGAGCTCGCTCTGCACGGTCTCGTTGTCCGGGCGGTCGCTGCAGTTTCCGGCGATCTCGAGATCGACGGCCGGTGGCAGCGCGTCCGCGTCGTCGGGGACGACCTCGAGGAAGTGTCGAGCCTGCGCCTCGCCCGGAGTGCACAACGTGAAGAAGTGGTAGGCGCCACGGTCGAGTCCGGCGGCTGCCGCCCCGTCCCAATTCGCCCTGAACAATGCATCGGTCAGGTCGCCGCCTTCGGTGGCCTTGAGGTAAGCGAAGTCGATGTCGTCCCCCGCCACCCGCCCCCAGGCGATGTCGCCCTGATGGTGCGAAACGTCGATCCCGTACCGCTCCCCACGTTTCAGCCCCGGCCGATACTCCGGCAGCCACACAAACCACAACAGCGCAGCCACCACGCCGATCAAGCCAACAACCCCGCCCGCCACCCAAACCCACCGCCGCCTTCGCGGCCGCGGCCCTGCTCCGGTCTCCGCCACCCCATGGTCCCCCAACGTCGCAGCATCAACCACGCAGAAACCCTCCCACCACGGCTCATCGTTGTTGGTGCGGGAATCCCCGCCCGGCGGGGATTCCCGCACCAAGAACGGCTAGATGACTCGGTCGTTGCCGCCGTCTATGGGGATCTGGGCGCCGGTGGTGCGGGCGAAGGCGGGGCCGCAGAGGGCGACGACGAGGCGGGCGACGTCGGTGGAGGCGACCTCGGCTCGCAGGACGTTGCGGACCCGGTACTCCTCCGGGGTCAGGCCGTAGCTGGCGGCTCGGGCTGCGATGAGATCGTCGCTCCACAGGGCGGTGTCGAACACCGCGTCGGGATGGACGGCGTTGACCCGGATGCCGTCGTTGCCCCATTCCAGCGCTGCAACCCGCGCCAGCTGGGTGAGCGCCGCCTTGGAGGCCGAGTAGGCCGCGGCGCCCTTGCCCGGTGCCGGCACGTTCTTGGATGCCACCACCGCGACCCGCCCGCCCCGCGGCGCCAACGCCAGATACGGGTGCACGGCCTGGAGCAACCGCAACGCCCCGGTGGTGTTGACGGCCAGCGCCCGGTCCCAACTTGCTGCAGAAACCTCGGCTAGGGGCTGAGGCTCGGGGAACACGCCGGCGTTGACGACCACCATGTCCAGCCCGCCGAAGTGGCGGACCGCATCGGCCAGCGCGGTGTCGAGGACATCCGGAGCGGTGGCGTCACCAGTCACCCCGACGAACCCGGGACCGTCGCCCACCTCGTGGACGGCGTCGTCGAGGTCGATGCCGACCACCGCGGCGCCCTCGGCCAACAGGGCCTGGGTGCAGGCCCGGCCGATCCCCGACGCTGCACCCGTGACCACCGCGATTTCCCCGGTGAAGGGTGCGGCCGCCGGTTGTCGAGCCAGCTTGGCTTGCTCGAGCTCCCAGTACTCGACATCGAACAGATCGGCCTCGCTGACGCTCTGATAACCCCCCAACGTCACCGCCCGCTCGATCACCCACACGGTGTGGACGTAGATCTCGGCGGCGGCGACCGAATCGGCCGGACGTCGTCCCGCGGTCAGCACCCCGAGTTCGGGGTCGATGACCACCCGGGGCGCCGGATCGACCGGGATCATGGTCCGGTCGCCGAGCCGGGCCTCATGCCGGGCGACATAGGCCTCATAGGCGGAGCGATACGCGGCGACGTCCCGTCCCAACAACGGCACCCGCTTGGTTCGCAGCACGTGGTCCGGCGTAGCGGTCCCCACCTGGCTGATCGAGGCCACATCGGGCCGCGCCGCGAAACTGCGACAAGCCTCGTCGACACAACAACGCAGCACCATCGGCTGACCAGCCACATCGGACAGATCACGGCGCAACTCGGCAAGAGCCAGCAACGGCGCCGAACCCGAGGGCACCGACAACGGCGTCGGCCGCAAGATCGACGGCTCGTACGAGGCCAGGAGGGACAACGCCCGGCCCACCAGGGCGATGTGCTGGTCGTAGGCGGCGCGGGCGTCGTCGGCGAAGGTGAACAGACCGTGGTTCAGCAGGACCATGCCCACGGTGCCGGCCTGGGCCTCAGCCGGGAAGCGCTCTGCACAGAGCTTGGCCAGGACGAACCCCGGCATCACATAAGGCACCACGACCACGTCGTCGCCGAAGGCAGCTCGAGCCCAGTGCTCCCCGTCAGGGGTGTTGGTGAGGGCCAGCACGGCGTCGGCGTGGGTGTGCAGGACGAACCGGTGCGGCAGGGTGGCGTGCAGGATCGACTCGACCGACGGCGCCGGCGCCGCGACGTCGAGGGAAGCCGCCCGCAGCTCGTTGGCCATCTGGCTGTCGCTCAGGCTGTCCAGCGAGGCCAGCCGGGCGACGGGTGCCTGGCGCAGAGGGGCGAACCCGGCGGGCTCGATCGAGCCCATGTCCCAGCCGCTGCCCTTGACCCACAGCACATCGACCGGGTCGCCGAAGACATCGCGCTCGGTCACCTTGACCGAGCTGTTGCCTCCCCCGGCCAGGACCAGCGACGGATCCTGGCCCAACAGGCGGGAGGCGTAGACGCACAGGCCCAGATCAGAAGAGGCGGCAGCCGAGGCCCACTTGGCCGCCTCCCCGTCGTCCCAAAGGCTCTCGACATCAGACATCGATCGGACGCTCTCCCGCCGCGGGCCGCACCACCCGTCGCTCGGTCACCAGAGCGGTCACCAGGTCGGCGGGGGTCACGTCGAACGCCGGGTTGACGGCCCGAGCTCCGGCCGGCGCAACCATCCGACCGTCGGCGCCGACCACCACTTCCCGCCCGTCGCGGTCCTCGATCGCGATGGCGGACCCGTCGGCGGTCGCCGGATCGATGGTGGACTCCGGGGCAGCAACCACGAAGGGAACACCGGCCCGCGCCGCGGCCAGAGCCAAGGGATAGGTCCCGATCTTGTTGGCCACATCACCGTTGGCGGCCACCCGGTCGGCGCCCACGATGACCGCGTCCACCTCGCCCCGGGCGATCCACGAAGGACCGGCGCCGTCGACCAGCACCCGGTAGTCGACGCCCATCTGGTCCAGCTCCCAGGCCGTCAGCCGGGCGCCCTGGAGCAGCGGCCGGGTCTCGTCGGCGTACACCCGGCCCACCAGCCGCCGTTCGTGCAGCGCCCGCACCACCCCCAGCGCGGTGCCCCATTCGACACAGGCGAGGGCTCCGGCGTTGCAGTGGGTGTGGAGACGCAGCTGCGCATTTCCCGCACACAGCTCCGCAAGCAGGTCAGCGCCAAGTCGGCCCATCGCCCGGTTGGCTGCAGCATCCTCGTCGAGCACGTCGAGCGCGGTCTGCAGAACCGCGTCGGGGCCGTCGGCCAGAGCATGCACCGCCCGATCCACCCCCCAGGCCAGGTTCACTGCGGTGGGTCGAGCACCCCGTACACGAGAGATGGCCGCAGCCAGCTCCTCGTCGGACCAACCTCCGTCCTTGGCCTGGCGCACCGCCAGGGCCACGCCCAGCGCACCCGCGGCCCCCAAAGCCGGCGCACCCCGCACGGCCAGGCGTTGGATGGCGTCGACCAGCTCGTCGACGTCGGTCAGCGAGATCTGTCGCAGCTCGTGTGGCAAGGCGGTCTGGTCGATGATGACCACCGCTCCGTCACCCCAGTCGATTGTCCGCACGCCCCTATCCGAGCACATCCCGGGGACCCAGGACGTGCTCGGACTCCGGCTAACCGACGATCGGGGGACGCCGGCCGACCTTGAACAGCAGGAACAGGCCGATGAGGATCAGGACCAGGGCGAAGACGATCCCTACCAGCAGCAGCACGTTCAGGTGCGGGATGTACAGCTCGAACGACGTGTCAGTGTCGACCTTGGGCGACCCGTCTGCGTTCATCAGCACGATGGACCAGTCGCCCTTGCGGAAGTCCCACGCCAGCTCGACCGACTTGCCGGGCTGGGCCTCGTCCTTCCAGAAGTCCTGACCGGAGGGTGCTGGGAGAGCCACCGGGTCGCCCGAACCCTGCCGCTTCGTCTCGATCTTGCTGACATCGGAAGAGGCGGAGTTGTCGAACGCGTCGACCTTGTCCCATGGCCCCTGATCCAGGTACGCGTTCACCTCGTCGGCCGGACCGACACCGAGGAACAGCTCCTGGTCACCCCGGCTCTCCGACTTCACGGTGAGCTCCGCCGAGTCCTTGTCGCCGCCGGGCCGATCGGTCAACCAGTCCCCGCCGATGGAGTCGATCTCCGATGCCAGCGCCGCGGTGGGGCTGTCGAGCCGCTCGGCATCGGTGTCGACCTTGTTGTCCCAGCCGACCACCGCGAGACCGAGCGCCGAAGGCACCAGCACGAACAAGCCGAACACGACGAAGGCCAGCCCGACCAGGATGGCGATGACACGTCCAACGCGCATGCACGCACAGTTACCCGATTCCTACGTTCCGTAGTGATCCAGCACACCGAGCGGTCGGTCACGGTGCGTTTGCCCATGCTCACCCACCCGGAGTGATTCCAGGTCACCCGGTCCCTGGTCATGCTGCCGAGGTCGGATCAAACAGCCACTGGCGGAGGTAGCTCGATGACCCAATCCGAACTGTCCAGGACCCTCACCGCGCTGGAGCGCGACGTGCGACAGACCTGGGCCCAACTGCTGGAGATCGACGCTGCAGCCGCTGGTCAGCTGGGTGCCGTGGGTCGTCTCATCCACCGGGCCAACGTGGTCCTCGACGACAAGAACGTCATCTATTGAGAGCCGGAGCGGATAGGCCCGTTCGTGCGCATGACTCGCGGGGATTTGCTGCCAAGCCAGCACCTCACAGCGAGGCTCTCAGTAGACAGGGCAGCGCAACGCACGCCTCACGTGACCGATCCGCTAACCCTCCAAATCCGCACGGATCGCGGCGGACGCTCACGATGAGTGTTGAGCGGCTGGGTGCGGCGGGTAAGGAGTCAGCCGCGTCAGCCCCTCGGGGGCGTCTCAGTCGGGACGAGCATGACGGTTTGCCGTCATGACAGAGGTTCGAATCCTCTCGCCTCCACCATGCCGTGGACCATCGATGCCATCCAGCGTCGATTCCTCGACTACATGCAGGCCAACGGCCACGTGGTGATCGAGGGTCACTCGGTCCGCTCCCCCACCGACGACGTGCTGTTCACCACCGCCGGGATGCATCCGCTCACGCCTTACCTCCACGGCGAGCCCCATCCCGCCGGCAGGCGCCTGACCGACGTGCAGCGCTGTGTGCGCACCACCGATGTGGACGAGGTGGGCGACGACACCCATCTCACGGTGTTCGAGATGCTCGGGAACTGGAGCCTGGGCGACTACTTCAAGGAGACGGCCATCCCGCTGTCGTTCCGCCTCCTCACCGAGGAGCTCGGCGTGGACCCGGCCCGGCTCTACGTGACCGTGTTCGGGGGTGACGAGGAGGTTCCGGTGGACGACGAGTCGCCCGAGATCTGGACCCAGACCTTCGCCGAGGCCGGCATCGACGCCCACGGTCGGGTCATCCCGCAGAGCGACGACAACTGGTGGTCGAACGGCCCGGTCGGCCTGTGCGGACCCGATACCGAGATCTTCGTCTACGTCGGCGACCAGAGCGGCACCCCGACCTTCGCCGACTCGCCGGAGTTCGTGGAGATCTGGAACAACGTGTTCATGACCTACGACCGTTCCGAGGACGGTCGGCTCGAGCGGCTCCGCCAGCGCAACGTGGACACCGGCATGGGGCTGGAACGGATCACCGCCTTCCTGGGCCAGCACGCCTCGGTCTGGGAGACCGACGAGCTGGCCGCCCTGCGGGAGGAGGTGACGGCGGCGCTCCAGGTGCCGCCGGACTCCGACGGCAGCCGCGACCGCGAGCAGTCGCTGCGGATCGTGACCGACCACCTGCGGGCCGCCCTGGTGATCGCGGCCGCCGGGATCCATCCCTCGGCGAGCCGGCAGGGCTACGTCTTGCGCAAGCTCGTGCGCCGGGCGGTCCGCCACGCCGAGCTGCTGCGGGGCTCCGACGACGGACTCGCCGCCGGCATCACCGCGGCGACCGAAGGGGTCTCTCGGGTGATGGCCACACGCTGGCCCGACGTCGGGTCGACCCCCGAAGGCGACGAGGCCCGGGCCACCATCGACCAGGAGGCCGGCCGGTTCGCCCGCACCCTGCTGGAGGGAACGGCCCAGCTCCACGATCGGGCCGACCAGGGCAGCTCGTTCGACGGCGATCTGGCGTTCCTGCTGGCCGACACCCACGGCTACCCGGCCGAGCTGTCGGTCGAGGAGGCCCTGCGGATGGGCATGGCGATCGAGCCCGGCTGGGAGGCCCGGTTCGAGGAACTGCGCGAGGCCCAGCGCGCCCGCTCGCGCCGCTGAGCCCAGAGCACCGCCGCCATGGACGAGTGGTGGTACCGCAACGTCGTCGAGCCCGGGAAGCTGCCGCTGCTGGTGTGCCTCGTGGCCTTCGTGATCACGTTCCTCGTCACCCGCTCGATCACCCGCCTGATCCGCAGCGGGCGCGGGCCGTTCCACGACGTCAGCCGCGGGGAGGTCCATGTCCACCACATGGTCCCCGGTGTGTTCATCCTGATGATCGGGGCGGTCGCCGCCATAGGAGCCCCGGCGCAGTCGCCCTGGCGGGAGCTGGCGGCGCTGGCCATCGGCATCGGCGCCTCCTTGGTGCTCGACGAGTTCGCGCTGATGCTCCACCTGGAGGACGTCTACTGGGCCAGCGAGGGACGCATCTCGGTGCAGACGGTGGCGATCGCGGCCGTGTTCCTCGCCGGGACGCTGGTGGGTCTGACGCCTTTCGGGGTCGACGACATGGGCGACGCCGAGCTCGGACTCAGGGTCTGGGCCATCGTGGCCTTGCTCGTGGCCGTGCTGGCGGTCGCGGTGTGCTTCGCCAAAGGCAAGTATCGGACGGGCCTCGTCGGTGTGCTGTTGCCGGTCGTGGCCTACATCGGGGCGATTCGACTGGCCCGACCCGGCTCACTCTGGTTCCGGCGCTACTACCGAGGCGAGCGCCGCCGGCAACGATCCAACGAGCGAGCCGCCGCCTTCGATGCCCGCTGGAGCCCGCTGCTGCGGCGGGCCAGCGGCTTCCTCACCGGTCTCGGCTAGTGGCTGAGGGTTGCGACATCCCGTCGGCAGCCGTCCGCCGCCTGCGCCAGCTGCGACGGGATGTCGCCCCTCTCGGTGTGAGAACGCGCCGGCCGGCTGGGGGGCGGCCGTGTGAAGGGCGCATTCTCTCCGTGGCTACAGGATCGACGACCGCGGGGTGAGACCGGTTCACCCCACTGGGGTGAACGTCTGGACGGCCCGGCGGACGGTCTCCCCGGGGGAAAGGAGACCATCTACGCCGGGCTTCGTCCTCTAGATGAACGATCGCGCCGGACCGGGCCACCTGACTTCACCCACGATGGGTGAAGTTGGCCCGCCGGGACACCGCCACCGCAGCGGCGCGGGAGCCGACGCCAAGCTTGCGGTACAACGCCCGCACGTGGCTCTTCAGGGTGTTCACCGAGATCTCGAGCTCGGCGGCGATCTCCTGGTTGGTCAAGGAGGAGGACAGATAGCGCAGGACGGCCTGCTCCCGCTCGGTGAGGCTGGCCACCGTCGCGGCGCACCCCGTGGTGCATCCGCAGGAGTCGAGGGCCGTGAGCAGCGAGGCCAGCTCGGCCCGGGGCTCGGCCAGCTCCCGCAGGCGGGGCAGGAGGCCGGGGATCTCCTCCACGAACGTTCGGCAGTAGCCGTCGTCCTGGGCCAGGTGCGCCGCCGCCAACAGCCGCCGGTCGCGCTCAATGGACCGTTGCGGCGACAGTGCGGCCAGCCGCGCCGCGAGCAGCTCGACCACGATCTGGTGGCGGAGCTGGTCGGGAGCCACCGTGGCCAGCAGCGCCGCGGCCCGCACCGCGTCCCGACGGGCCAACGCCAGGCGGACCTCCAACAGACTGCGCTCGATCCCGGTCGGCAGGGAGGCCACCAAGGTCTCGACCCGATCCAGCTCCCCGGTCTCGAGCCGGATCCGGGCCTCGGTCTGGTCCAGCATGGCCGCGAGCTCGGGACCCACCAACCCGCCGCTGGCCAACTCCCGGGCCTCGGCCAGAACCGCCAGACCGGCCTCGGGCCCAGCGAGCCCGGCTCGGACCCAGGCGAGCTCCACCCGGGCTGCGGCGGCGATGGCGAACCAGCCCTGGTTGTCGAGCAACGCCACCGCCTTGGCCAAGGTCTCGACCGCCTCGTCGAGGCGGCCCCGTTCGGCCAGGACTCCACCAATGGCCAGATAGCCGTCGCGCACTGCGGGATGGGCCGGCGCGTCCATGGCCAGCGCGGTCCGCAGGACCCTGTGCCCCAACTCCTCGGCCTGGCGCAGATCGCCGCGGCGCTCGGCGATGCGCGCCCGCATGGCCGGAACCACCAGGTCACGCGTCAGCTCGGTCGAGACCCCGGCCTCCACCGCGTCACAATCGAGCGCCGCGCCGTCCAGTTCGCCCCGGGCGATGCGGGCCTGGACGAGGGACACCAGCAGCCGCTGGCGGAGCAGCTTGGCCCCGGTCGAGTCGCTCAGGCGAGCCAACGCCTGGTGGCCGAGATCGAGGGTGGGGCCGGCGTCGAGATGCACGCCGTGCCACAGCGCCTTGATCGCCAGCAGCAATCCCTGGCGGGGATCGGCAGCCGGCCAGGTGCGGAGCGCCTCCTCGGCCCGATCGATCCACGCCTTGGACTGCTCCAGCCAACCGCTGCGACCGAGAAGGCCCGCGTAGTAGATCATCCGCGCCGGGTCATCCTCGATCCACTCGAGCGAGAACACCTCGCTCCAATCGGTCCCGAGCACGCTGTCGGCCCGCCAGGGCCGGTACACGTCCTCATTGGCCAGGGCGAAGGCCTCGGCCGCCCGACCGGCCGCGACCAGGTGGCCCAAGGCCTCGCGGGCATCCCCGTGCTCCTCGAACCACGCGGCGGCGCGTACCCGCAGCTTGGCGGCCCGGCCGGGATGACGTCGCTCCAACTCACGCTGCATCAGCTCGGCGAACAGGCGTCGATAGCGGAACCACTGGCGCTGCTCGTCGAGCGGAACGATGAAGAGGTTGGCCTCCTCGACGGTCTGGAGCAGGCGGCCGGCCTGCTCGGTCCCGATGACGTGCCGCACCAGATCGACGGTGAAGCGGCGCAGCACCGAGGTGTCGAGCACGAACTCGACGACGTCGGGCGCCAGGCCGTCCAGCAGCTCGGCCACCAGCGGCTCGGCCGTCGGCTCGTGGAGGCGGACGAGGGCGGCCCGCGCCCCCCGCTCGGACGTCTCGTGCAACGAGGCCGCGAGCAGGTGCAACCCGACCGGCCAGCCTTCGGCCCGATCGGTGAGCCCGGTGATCAGCTCGGGGTGCAGCCCGGTGAGACCGAGGCTTTCGAACAGCGCTGCGGTCTCGGCGGGTTGGAACCTGAGCTCCTCGGCCCCGATCTCGGCCACGACGCCCTGGGCCCGCCATTTGCCGATTGGTAGCGGCGAGTTTTGCCGGGTCGCAGCCAGCATCCGCAGCTCGGTCGGGAGCCGGTGGACCATGGACGAGAGCTGATGGAACGGCATCGGATCCCGCAGCCGATCCAAACCGTCGAAGATGAGAAAGGTGGTGTCCGTCAGTCGTGACGCTCGATCCAGCACAGCTAGCGGGGCGGCATCATCGACAAGCGAATCCTCGCCTTCACGTCCCTCGGCCGGGGGCAGGCCGGCCCACACCTTCCGCCAGAAACCAGCCTGCGTCTCCCCCGCGTCCAGCTCGATCCAGGACGTTGGCTGGCCGGTCGACTGGGCGAAATGGTGCAGCACGGTGCTCTTGCCGTAACCGGCCGGCGCATTGACATCGGTGAACGGCGAGCGGCTGGCGTCCGACAACAGCCCGATCAACCGCTCGCGTCGAACCGGCTGGTCAGCCGGGCTCTTCTCCTGCCTCTCACCAGAAGTGACGCTCTGGGCACGACGGGACGCCATTGGCCACCAAGCGTAACGAGAGTGCCACTTTACGCGGACCCGTCGCTACCCTGAAGCGGATGCGGCGGATGGGACGGCACGGCCTTCTGGCTGGGACACCTCGGCCGCTTGGGATCAATCGCTTCGGCGCACGAGCGGAATGGCCCAGCGGACCAACGCGCTATCTGGCGCGTCCCCGGCTGCACCGCCTCTTCGCCGAGGGCGTGGATCGAGCCCCTGTGACCACGCTTGTGGCCCCTGCGGCATCGGGCAAGACCACCCTCATCCACGGCTGGGATGCGTCCGGCTCCTCACCGGCGATGGCTTATCTCGCTTTGGACACTATGGACAACGACGAGGGGTGGTTCTGGTCCCGCATCGGCAGTGCGTTGGCGCGGGCCAAACCGGACTTCGCCGCCGAATCGGTGGCCGGGTTGACCACCAGTCGGACGCCGCCCCACGCCCTCAATGAACTGGTTGCCGCGCTCTCCGGCCCGCGACCGGTGGTGTTGGCTCTCGACGATGCCGACGCCCTGACCAATCCCGCGATCACGTCGGTCCTCGCCGACCTGTTGCTCTCGCTGCCCGACTCGGTGCGGGTGGTGCTGGCGTATCGCGGCGATCCTCCGTTTCGCCAGGGCCTGCTCCGGGCCCGCGGTCAGTTGGCCGAGATCGATGGGCGCGATCTGGCGCTCCGCCCCGACGAGTTGCCCGCCTTCTTCGAGCTGCACGATGTGTCCCTCGGCCCGGCCGAGCTCCGCGCCCTCCACAAGCAGACGGAGGGTTGGTTGGGCGGCACCAAGCTGGCCGCGTTGGGCGTGTCCAGCCACGCCGACCCGTCGGCTTTCGTGGAGACTTTCACCGGCAGCAACCGCTACGTCAGCGACCTGCTCCACGGCGAGGTGCTGGACCGCCAGCACCCGGCGGTCCG
>DASXTK010000480.1:0-3465 GCA_036505485.1 Acidimicrobiales bacterium | reverse complement strand
CTCCCGCCGTTGACGCCGCTGACGTGCTCGATCAGGACCGATTAGAACAAGGTCAGGGTCAGCGTCTTCGTGCCAGTGGCGGTGTTGCCCGCCCGGTCACGGAGCGAGGTCGCGGGGACGAACTGCAGCGTCCCCGCGTTGCCGGCGACCGCATCGCCGCAGCCATACTCGCACGCCCCGACCGTAAAGCGCACCCGCCGGCCATCGTCGGTGATGACCAGCGTGCCCGAGTAGGAGACGGACGCGCCATCGTCAACCCAAGCCCTTGTTCCGGTCTTGACCGGCCCGTCGGTCAGACCGGCGATGCTCATCGTCGTACTAGAACCGGACGACCGGCTGAAGGTCATGCTGCCGGCCGCGGGCAGACTCGCCGGGTCGAGCGATTCGCTCATCTCCACAGTCAGCGTGTCTCCGCCCTCGACCGTGCCGTTGCCGTCGGCGCTCGCAGCAATCGCGACGGCCGGTGACGTATTGTCCACCCGAACCATCTGCGCGGCGGAAGTAGTGGCGTTGCCGGCCGGATCGAGCACGCGGGCCCGGACCTGGTAGATCCCGTTGGCCGGCTGATGGCTCCAGACCACGGGGTGATCTGGGCCGGTGGCGCTCGACCCAATCCACGTCCACGAGGTGCAGGCGGCTTCCGCGCAACGCTCGTAGACCACCCGGGCCACTCCCGAGAGGGCGTCGTTGCCTCCACCAGTGAGCACTTGGCCGTCGCGCACCACATCAGGAAGCGGGCCGAGGGTGGCGATGTCCGGGGCGGTCTCGTCGACCCTGATCCGTCTGGTCGCGGTCCTGACCGCCTCAGTGTTGCCGGCTCGGTCCACCGAGAAGTACTTGATCACGTGGATGCCCTCACCCACGCTGACCAATGGTCCTTGGGCCGAGCCGATTGTCGGGGTCGAGCCGTCAGTCGTGACATAGGTCGCGGCCACCCCCGACCCATCAGGATCGGCCGGTCGCAAGGCGACCGTCTGGTCAGTCCGCTTCCACCCTTCCCCGATGGCCGCCGTGTCCTCGGCGGTGGCCGGCGCGGTGGCATCCACCCTGAAGGTGCTCGGATGGCTCCAGGTCAGGTGACCAGCTCGGTCGGCCTGCCGCGCCCGGGCCGTGTAGACCCCCTCGGGAAGCTTCTTGACCGGGCGCGCGGACCAGGACCCGTCGACGGCGGTCGTGGTCAACCTCCGGAACGCTGCATCCGGGACCCGACCCTTGGAGATGGTCACGGCCACCTTGGGCAGATCGCCGGGCGCCGTGCCCGCGCCCCCGGCGAAGACCGGGCGGCGTTCGGGGGTCGCGCTACTGTTCGCCGGCCGGGCTACGGCGAGCGCCGCCCCGTGCACGGTGATCTCGGTACGAGGCCCCTCGGTGCCGGTCCAGCCGCCGAGGACCGGCGTGACCGCGTACTCCCAGGTCCCCTCTGGCACGCCATGCTCGACGCATTCGGCACTGCCCCCGGATCCGGCCACCATGCCCGCGCATCCGCCGCGAACCTCAAGCGAGTGGCCACCTGCGTCGTAGCGCAGCACTCGGTACCCACCGGCGCGGTGACTCCCGAGCGGTCGTCCGATCAGCCGACTCTGCTCCCAGGAGACCAAGACGTCTTGTCCCGTCACCTGTATAGCCGGTCGCGCGCCGGTAAGGTCGAGCCTGCCCACCTTGGCTACCGCCGTCCCCAAGCCGCCGACAGTCCATGTGGCCGCTGCGACAGCGGCGATGGCAAGCAGCCCAGCGACCATGGCGGCCACAAGTATCGGCTGTCGTTTCGCTCGCCGGTGCCGACCGCTGACCGGCCGTCGCGGATTGACCATGGTACCTCCAGGAAGGTGGGGGAGACCGGGCCTCGCCTCCGCCCCACGGCGGTCATCCCAGCCCTGGCCCGACAGACGCTGTCGCCTCTGACCTTGGGGTGGATGGCTCAGTGGAGGGGCGCCGGGGCGCCCCTCCACTGACGAAAGCTACTAGTTGCTTGAGTAGCTGATGTTCACCGTCGCGTTCTTGCAGTTTTCCTGGTTATAGGCGGCGTCCACCATTTGGATCGTGATCGGACCCCATGCGCCCTGGCCGAGGCCGGGGTCGATTTCGGAGTTGACCGTGTCTGGGGGCCCCACGATGAAGTCGGCGGGTCCACAGGCGGGCACGCCGGGGTTCCCACCCGTGACGGAATCCACGGTCGCTGTGACCTGGCCCACGAACACACCGCTGGCGTTGGGGTTGTCGAAGTTGCCCGACAGCTCCTGTGGGTTGCCACCAGGGATCAGGCCGTCGACCGTCGACGTCTGGTTGATCACGAGGTTGTCGGGAGTGTCGCCGGTCGAGGCAGTACCGGCACCGGCACCGGCCGTGTTCCAAAATGCGAAGGCGACAACGCTGGTGGCGACGACGAGCGCCATGCTGGCGGCGATGATGGTCGTCTTACGAGAAAACTTCCGCACCTCAACTCCTTGCAGATCGAGCTGGTGTTTGGACTGCGCTACCAGATAACGGCAGCGGGCTTGCGGGCCAGAGCCCGCGGTGGTGTGGTGCCTAGGCCCTCCTCTCCCTGTGCGCTGCGGATGACCATGTGGTGTTCGCGGGCATGCCTCCACACTCGGCCGCAGGTATGCGCATACAGCGATGACCGCACCGTCCGGCGTATGGCCGATCGGGCAGTGCTGCATCTGCCGAGTGTGGGAAGCGGGTTCGCGACGACCCAGTGGTGCCGTCGTTCTTGGCCACCGGAGAGTCGTCTGAGACCGGTACTCGCACCGCGGAGACTAGCGTGACGGGATCGAGTTGTCTAGGGAGTTCGACAGAATTTGACGCTAGAACCTACCTCGCTGGTCAGTGGGCGACGGGAATGACACTCGGCAACCAATTTGCTTCCTCTGCTTCCAGAAAGAGGAAGGCGGCCCCAGCTGGGCAGCGCACCCCGGGGCGTTGACCGATGCTGCCGTGGGCACCGATCCTGAACAGGTGGACCGGCTGGTCTTGGACGAGGCGACCCTCTCGGCGGTCGACTTTTTGCTGGCCTCCACCGAGCCCGCGATCCGATACCTCACCCGCCGCGACGTCCTGGCGGAGCCGGAGCCCGAGGACGGCGCCTCGATCCTGGAGGGGCCGAAGGTACGGGCGCTGCTCGCGGGCCAGCGGCCGGACGGTGGCTTCGGGGTGCATCCCTACAGCAAGTGGACCGGGGCGCACTGGCGGCTGGTGTCCCTGGTCGAGCTGGCCGTCCCGGCCGGCGAGCCACGCGCGGTCGCGGCCGCCGGGACGGTGCTGGACTGGCTGACCGGCGACCGACACCGACGCAGCGTCAAGGAGATCGACGGGCTCACCCGCCGCTGCGCCTCCCAGGAGGGCAACGCCTTGGCGGTCTGCTGCCGGCTCGGGCTCGCCGCCGACCAGCAGGTGGAGCTGCTGGCCCGCTCCCTGGCCGAATGGCAGTGGCCGGACGGCGGCTGGAACTGCGACGTGCAGGCGAGC
>DASXTK010000479.1:0-4195 GCA_036505485.1 Acidimicrobiales bacterium | reverse complement strand
TCCACCTGCTCGTGACCGACGTGGTGATGCCGGGCATGGACGGGCTGTCCCAAGCTCTTCATCCGCGACGAGCTCCTCTCCCGGGTCCGGGCAGTCCTCGACCGCTCGTGAACCCATCCCACCCTCGTCGCTACCCGCCGGGCACGGGGAGGCTGACGACGAGGTCATCGCCTGCTCGCCACCTAACCTTCGTCCAAGGGGTGGTTGTGGTCGACGACAACGCTTCTGGCGGCGCAGCACCGGCGCTTCCCATGGGAACTGTGACGTTCCTGCTCACAGATGTAGAGCCGTCGTCCTGGCTGTGGGAGGTGGCGCCAGGTGTGGCGGCCAAGGCCTTCGAGCGCTGCGTCGAGCTGACGGAGTCGGCCGTCGTTGCTCACAACGGTGTGCGACCCGAAGAGCAAGGCGAGGCCGACAGGTTCGTGGCGGCGTTCGGGTCTGCGACGGAGGCGGCCGCGGCTGCGGTGTGGGTGCAGCGGGCGTTGGCTGCCGAGGAGTGGCCCGACGGTCTGGCGGTGCGGGTGCGCATCGGGCTGCACACGGGCGAGGCTCACCTGCGGGATGGTCACCACTACACCGGCGCGGCCCTGCACCGGTGCGCCCGTTTACGAGACGCGGCCCACGGCGGCCAGATCCTGGTCTCCTCGGTGACCGCGTCGATCCTTGCCGGTGGGCTAGCTGATGGGACCTGGCTGGTCGACCGGGGGGAGCATCGCCTCAGAGATCTGTCGCGTCCGGAGCGGGTGTTCGAGCTGTGCCACCCCGACGTGGCCGATGGGTTCCCTCCGCTGCGCTCGCTGGATGTCTTGCCCAACAACCTGCCGGCCCAGTTGACCAGCTTCGTCGGGCGCACCGCCGAGCTGGCTGAGGTCGGACAACTGCTGGCCGAGCGACGGCTGGTGACGCTGGTCGGCGCAGGCGGCTGCGGCAAGACCCGGCTGGCGCTGCAGGCCGCGGCGGGGCTGGCCGAGCGGTGGCCCGACGGGGTCTGGTGGGTGGATCTGGGCCCGCTGACCGATCCCGGTCTGGTGGCCAAGACGATGGCTTCGACGCTGGGGCTGCTGATCGAGCCGGTCGGTGGACCGCTGCGGGCGTTGCAGTCGCAGCTGCGTGAGCGGCGGTTGCTGGTGTGTCTGGACACCTGCGAGCACCTGGTCGACGCGGCGGCGGAGCTGGCGGACGGGCTGCTGCGGGCCTGTCCCGAGGTGTCGGTGCTCGCGACCAGCCGCGAACCGTTGCGGGTGCCGGGGGAGATGGTGTGGCGGGTGCCCTCCCTCCTCGTCGACGACGCCGTCCAGCTGTTCGCAGACCGAGGCACGCTCGTCGGCGGCAGGTTCGATGTGGAAGGCCGCGACGAGCAGGTCGTGCAGTCGGTGTGCCGGCGCTTGGATGGCATCCCGCTGGCGATCGAGCTGGCCGCGGCCTGGGCCCGGGCGCTCACGCCGGCCCAGATAGAGGCCGGTCTGGACGATCGGTTCGCCCTGCTGGTCGGCGGGCCCCGGGGCGTGATCGGGCGCCACCAGACGCTCGCGGCGTCAGTGGAGTGGAGCCACGAGCTGCTGGATGCGATCGACCGGGTGGTGTTCCGCCGTCTCGCCGTGTTCGCCGGTTTCTTCAGCTTGGACGCGGCTCGCGCGGTGTGCGTCGAGGATCCGATCGGCGAGCAGGACGTCATCACGGCCCTGTCCCACCTGGTGGACAAGTCGCTGGTCGTCGTGGACGAGGCTCCGGGCGAAGCTCGCTATCGGCTGCTGGACACGATCCGGGAGTACGCCGGCGGGCGGCTGGAGGCGGAGGGCGAGACCGCGGCCATCCGTGATCGCCATCTCGACCACTTCCGGGAGCTGGCCGACCGGGCCGAGCCCGAGCTGGAGCGCGACCAGGACAGGTGGCGTCAGGTGCTGGAGGCCGATCACGACAACCTGCGCACCGCGGTGGAGTGGGGTCTGGCCACGGAGCCCGACCACGGCCGCCGCATGGCTGCCGCGCTGGCGAGGTGGTGGTTCCTGCACGGTCACGTCCAAGAGGGCACGGCCTTGCTGAACCAGGCGATCCAACTGGCCCCCAAGGACAGGTCGTTGGTCCAAGCCAGGCTCTTCATGGGCGCGGCCCTGGTGGCCCTGGGTAGCGGACAACCCCGGGTGGCCGGTGAGCTGGCGGCACGGGGACTGGAGCTCGCCGACGCCAACGACGACGACCGCACCCGGGCCCGCTGCCTCGCCCTCGAGGCCTACGGGGCGATGTACAGCGACTTCCCGGCTGCCCTCGACCTTGCTCGGCAGGCTCAGCGCTATGGGGAGGACGCCGGCGATGACTACGCCATGGACCTTGGCCTCGCCATCGAGGTGAACCTCCTCGCCATCCAGGACCGGTACGAGGAGGCGGTGCCGGCGGCCCAGGGGCTGTTCGACCGGACACTCCCCCGAGGTGAGCGATTCTGTGCCACGTTCGCCCTCCAGCCCCAGGCGTACGGCGCGCTGTTCACGGGCGACGTGCGCCAGGCCGATGCCCTGGCCGCGGAGTCCGTCCGCATCGCCGAGTCGCTGGGCGACTACTTCACCATCAGCCACGCCATCAACAACCAGGCGTGGATCAAGAGCGTGGCCGGGGAGCTCGACATCGGGCGGAAGCTCGTGGAACCCGTCGCCGACATGATCGAGGACGCCGGCCTCGTCGACGTCTCGTTCATGTCGCTGGCGCTGGGACGGCTCCACCTGGCCGGCGGTGAGCTCGTGGACGCGGTGGCTTGGTTCGAACGAGGGGCGCAGTTCGCCGAGCCGACGACCGAGAACTGGATCGTGGCTCGGGCGCTCCCGGGCCTGGCGGGTGCTCTGCGCCGATTGGGCCGGCACGACGAAGCGCGCCAACACGCCGACCGGGCCGTCACGCTCGCCCGCAAGCTGGGATCGCCGCACCCGCTCGCCGAGGCGCTCGAGGAGTCAGCGTTCCTCGTCGCCGTGGACGACCCCGGACGGGCCGAGGACCTGCACCACGAGGCGCTGGCGGTGCGGATCGAGCGCGGCCTGCGCACCTTCTATGTCGACAGTCTCGACGCCCTCGCCGGGCTGGCTGCGCGGAGCGAGAGCTTCGCCGAGGCCGCCCGCCTCGGCGCAGCCAGCGAAACGGCCCGCGAGCTGATGGGCTATCCGAGGCCAGCGGTCAACCAACCCGAGCACGACGACCTGCTGGCCACCGTGCGCTCCGCCCTCGGCGACGACGGCTTCACCGAAGCTTGGTCCGAGGGGGCCGCGCTGTCCTTGGACGATGCAGTCGGGTACGCCCGCCGGGCCCGCGGTGCCCGCAGTCGGCCCTCCACCGGCTGGGCCAGCCTCACTCCGGCCGAGCTGGCCGTGGTCCAACTCGTCATCGAGGGCCTCAGCAACCCTGAGATCGGCGCTCGTCTCTTCGTCAGTCGCGCCACGATCAAGACCCACCTCACCCACATCTACACCAAGCTCGGCGTCACCAACCGCACGGAACTGACCAGACTGGCCAGCACCCGGTGATCGGTCTCACCCAGGAGGATGTTGCCCTGGCCCGCCGCACCGCCCGTGGCACTGCGCTACTCCATCTCTATGACTTCGGAAGCTCACGGTGTTCATGATCCGGTTCCTGATGAGCGGAACGCGGGGGTGGTCGTCTATGTGAACGGGCAGCTCAAACCTCGAGACGAGGCGGTGGTCTCGGTGTTCGATGCCGGATTCGTCCTGGGGGACGGCGTGTGGGAAGGACTCCGGGTCCACGGGGGCCACCCAGTCTTCCTGCAGGCCCACCTCGATCGGCTCTACGAGGGAGCCAAGGCGATAGCTCTGGACATCGGGCTTGATCGGACGGAGCTTCAGGCGGCCATCTTTGACACGCTGCGCGCCAACGGCATGACCGATGGCGTGCACCTCCGCCTCATGGTCACTCGCGGACCCAAGTCGACGCCTTACCAGGATCCTCGGGCCTCGGCGGGACCGGCCACCATCGTCATCATCCCTGAGTACAAGCTGCCGGAGCCCTCCCTGTACGAGACCGGCATCCGCTTGTTCACCGTGCACGTACGCCGGCCTTATCCCGACGTGTTGGACCCGAAGCTCAACGTCCACAGCAAGCTCAACGACATCATGGCCTGCATCCAGGCCGCGACCGCCGGAGCCGACGAGGCCCTGATGCTCGACCCGCACGGCTTCGTCGCCACCTGCAACTCGAC
>DASXTK010000478.1:0-19962 GCA_036505485.1 Acidimicrobiales bacterium | reverse complement strand
GAAGTGCAGCTTCTGCATCAAGCACAAGCAGCCCAACCTGTGCGTGATGATCCAGTTCGGCGTCTCGATGATCCCGCACTTCCAGCTCGACGGGGCCCCGCTGTCCGGCATGGCCGGCAACGGCACGTTCGCCGAGGAACTGATCGTGCCCGAGCAGGGTGCGGTGAAGATCGACGACGACGTGCCCTTCGAGATCGCCTCGCTCGTGGGCTGCGGCGTCATGACCGGCGTGGGCGCAGCCCTCAACACCGCCAAGGTCAAGCCGGGCTCGTCGGTGGTGGTGTTCGGCTGTGGTGGCGTGGGCATCTCCGCCATCCAGGGAGCCCGGGTGGCCGGCGCCTCCGAGATCGTCGCCGTGGACCTGGTGGACCGGAAGCTCGACGACGCCAAGCGGTTCGGCGCCACCCATGCGGTGAAGCCCGAGGACCTCGAAGGTGTCAAGAACGAGATCACTGGGGGCGACGGGTTCGACTACGCCTTCGAGGCCATCGGCCTGCCCCAGACCATGCGCTCGGCCTTCGACGTCATCCGCCGGGGCGGCACCGCCTGCATCATCGGGGTCGGGGCCATGGACCAGGAAGTGTCGTTCAACGCCTTCGAGCTGTTCTTCGCCGAGAAGAACTTCACCGGGTCGTACTACGGCTCGGCCGACGTCCGGGTCGACTTCAACCGGATGCTGGGACTGTGGAAGAGCGGCCGGCTCGACCTCGAGGGGATGATCACCCGCAAGATCGGCCTGGACGACGTCAACGACGCCGTGGCTGCCCTCAAGTCCGGCGAGGTCATCCGGCAGGTCATCACGTTCTAGAACACAATCTTGGAGAGCGACCTCAGGGGAGAGTGGCCGATGCGCTGCTCTCCCCGAGCTCGTTCTCAGCCCCCGGTGGTGACGATGGTCGTTGCGGTCGCCACCTCGGGCTCCTCGTCGGAGACGGGATCGACTGAGGGGCCGCGGTCACGGTACCCGGACCCGTTGTTCGACTCGGCCGCCACCAGCTCAGGAACGGTGACCAGCTCGATCTCCTTCTCCTCGAACCAGTCGAGCAGGGAGGGGAGCGAGTCGATCACGGCCTGGTTGGGCAGCGAGCCGCCGTCGTGGGCCAATACGATGGCGCCGGGCCGGACCGTGTCCGCCAGCGCGTGCAGGTTCCGTTGGGGCGTACGCCGAGAGCTCATCCGATCGGACCACAGCACGATGTCGTAGCCCATGTCGGCGGCCACCATCCCGGTGGCCCCGGACAGCGAGCCGTAGGGCGGCCGGAACGCCACGGGCGCGGACCCGATGGTCCTCTCGATGATCTCGTGGGTGCGCCCGAGCTCGTCCCGGGCCATCGCCGCCGACGCCGATCCCATGTTGGGGTGCGTGTAGGTGTGGTTGCCGATGGCGTGGCGCTCGCCCACCTGGCGAGCCAGGTCGCGGTGGGCCTCGACATGGTTGCCCTGCATGAAGAAGGTGGCCACGGTGTCGTGGTCCTCCAGGAGTCCCAGGATGGCCGGGGTGTAGCGGGGATCGGGCCCGTCGTCGAAGGTCATGGCCACGATCGGTCGATCGGTGTTGACCCGCCACAGCATCTGGGCGGTGCTGGGGTCGGCGCGCTCACTTCCGAGACGCACCGCTCGGCCGCTGCGCATGCGCCGCTCGCCGAGGGCCAGGTGCATGCGGACCTCTTCGATCGCGACCGCGCCCCCACCAGTCAGGACGGCAGTTGCGCCTAGCGCACCGAGAAAACGGCGACGGTCCAAAGTGAACGGAACTCTACGGCCACTTGACGAAACTTGAACGGCAGCCAGGCGTTACGACTCGGTTCCGCTCGCGTCGACCCGGTCTGCTAGAACGACCACTGGAACTAGAACGTGTTTCACTTTCTGGAGTGACCCGATGACGTCACCTGACTCAGACCACGCCGTTCTCTCGGCTCCGCTCGTGGTGGAGTATCCGTTCCGGCGCACCCTCGGCCCGGCGCAGACCGCCTTCTTCACCGGCCTGCGCGAGCGGGTGCTGCTTGGCGTGCGGTGCCGAGACGGCCGGGTGCTGTGCCCGCCCTCCGAGTACGACCCGGTCACCAGCGAGGAGCTGAGCGAGCTGGTGGAGCTGGGGACCGACGGGACCGTCACCACGTGGTCGTGGGAACCGTCGCCCCGACGCGGTCAACCCCTGGACCGGCCCTTCGCCTGGGCGTTGGTCCGGCCCGATGGCGCCGACACCGCCCTGCTCCATGCCGTCGACGCCGGATCGCCGGAGGCCATGACCACCGGCATGCGGGTGCGGATCCGCTGGGCCGAGGAACGGGTCGGGGGCATGGGCGACATCGTCTGCTACGAACCTGCCGACGGGGAGGCCGGAGAGTGAGCTTGATCCTGCCGCCATCGCTGGCCGACGTGGAACGGGTGCGGATGGCCGCGACGCCGGCCCGGCTCGACTACCGCTTCACCGCCGGCCAGGCCACCACCCGGTTCCTGGAGGGCGTGGCCAACAAGCGCATCCTGGGGGAGCGCTGCCCGGCCTGCGGGAAGGTGTACGTGCCGCCCCGGGGGTCGTGTCCCACCGATGCGGTGCCGACCACCGAGCAGGTGGAGTTGCCCCACACCGGCACGGTGACCACGTTCTGCGTGGTGAACCTGCAGTTCTACGGCCAGGCCATGGAGGTGCCTTACGTGTGCGCCACCGTGCTGCTCGACGGCGCCGACATCGGGCTGTTCGGGCTGGTCCAGGAGATGCCGTTCGACGAGGTCCGCATGGGCCTGCGGGTCGAGGCGGTCTGGGTGGTCGACCAGGACCTGGCGCCGACGTTCACCTCGGTGAAGTGGTGGCGTCCGACCGGGGAGCCCGACGCCCTCTACGAGGCGTACCGGGAGCACGTGTGATGCGCGACACCGCCATCGTGGGCTTCGCCCAGACGCAGCACCTTCGCCGAGTGGAGGACCACAACGAGGTCGAGATGCTGATGCCGGTGCTGGACGAGGTGAAGGCCCAGGTCGGCCTGACCCAGCGCGACCTCGACTTCACCTGCTCGGGCAGCTCGGACTACCTGGCCGGGTCGGCCTTCAGCTTCGTGGTCACCCTCGACGGGGTGGGGGCCTGGCCTCCGATCAGCGAGAGCCACGTGGAGATGGACGGGGCCTGGGCGCTGTACGAGGCCTGGGTGAAGATCCAGACCGGTCAAGCCGACACCGCCCTGGTTTACGGCTATGGGAAGTCGTCGCCGGGATCGTTGCGCGACGTCCTGTCCCGCCAGCTCGACCCGTACTACCTGGCGCCGCTGTGGCCCGACAGCGTGGCCCTGGCTGCCCTGCAGGCTCGGGCCTGCCTGGATGCCGGGGTGACCACGCTGGAGGAGATGGCATCGATCGCGGCACGGAACCGGCGGGCCGCTTCGGCCAACCCCTACGCCCAGCTCCAGGGTTCCGACGAGGCCGAGGTGCTGCTCGAGGAGCCGGAGCTGGCCAGCCCGCTGCGCGTCCACGACTGCCCGCCGATCACCGACGGGGCCGCGGCGATCATCCTGGCCGCCGGGGACCGGGCCCGGAACCTGTCGGACCGTCCGGCGTGGATCCGCGGCATCGACCATCGGATCGACGGCCACTCCCTGGGTGCCCGGGATCTCACCGACTCGCCGTCCACCCGCCTGGCCGCGGCCGGAGCCGGGGTCGCCGACGGGCCGGTGGACATCGCCGAGCTGCATGCGCCCTTCAGCCATCAGGAGGTGCTGGTGCGCCGGGCGCTGGGGCTGCAGGACGACACGGTGGTGAACCCGTCGGGTGGTCCCCTGGCGGCGAACCCGGTGATGGCCGCGGGCTTGATCCGCATCGGCGAGGCGGCTCAGCGGATCAGCCGAGGCGAGGCCAACCGTGCGGTGGCCCACGCCACCAGCGGACCCTGCCTACAACAGAACCTGGTCTGCGTGCTCGAGGGCGAGGGGGAGGGCTGATGCGCAAGGAACGGGTTGCAGTCGTCGGGATCGGCCAGACCAAGCACACGGCCACCCGCGACGACGTGTCGATCGCTGGTCTCGTGCGCGAGGCCGCCATGCGGGCTCTCGCCGACGCCGAGATGACCTGGGCCGACATCGACGCCGTGGTGATCGGCAAGGCGCCGGACTTCTTCGAGGGCTTGATGATGCCCGAGCTCTACCTGGCCGATGCCTTGGGGGCCGTGGGCAAGCCGATGTTGCGGGTCCACACCGCGGGCTCGGTCGGCGGGTCGACCGCGCTGGTCGCGGCCAGCCTGGTGGCCGCGGGGATCCACCGGCGGGTCCTCACCGTGGCGTTCGAGAAGCAGTCCGAGAGCGAGGCCATGTGGGCGCTGACGCTGCCCATCCCGTTCCAGCAGCCGTTGGTGGCCGGGGCCGGCGGCTTCTTCGCGCCGCACATCCGGGCCTACATGCGGCGGTCGGGGGCTCCCGACCACATCGGGATCCTGGTGGCGCTGAAGGACCGGCTGAACGCCCTCAAGAACCCCCTGGCCCATCTGCACGAGCCCAACATCAGCTTCGAGTCGGTGCGGGACGCCATCATGCTGTGGGACCCGATCCGCTACTCCGAGACCTGCCCGTCCTCCGACGGCGCCTGCGCGCTGGTGCTGACCGACGAGGCCGGCGGGGATGCTGCAGCGTCGGGCCAGGCTCCGGCCTGGGTGCTGGGCAGCTCGATGCGCTCGGAACCCACCATGTTCGCCGGGCGGGACCAGGTCAGCCCCCAGGCGGGCAAGGACTGCGCCGCCGACGTCTACCGCCAGGCCGGGATTGCCAACCCTCGCCGGGACATCGACGTGGCCGAGATCTACGTCCCGTTCAGCTGGTACGAGCCGATGTGGCTGGAGAACCTGGGCTTCGCCGACGAGGGCACCGGCTGGAAGATGGTGGAGGACGGTGCCACCGAGATCGGCGGCGACCTGCCGGTCAACCCTTCGGGAGGCGTCCTGTCCTCGAATCCGATCGGCGCGTCCGGGATGATCCGCTTCGCCGAGGCCGCTATGCAGGTGCGGGGGACGGCCGGCGAGCACCAGGTGGACGGCGCCCGGGTGGCGTTGGGCCACGCGTACGGTGGTGGCTCGCAGTTCTTTGCCATGTGGGCCGTCGGTGCCGACAAGCCCACTTCGTGACTTCGTGACCTGAGGAGAGTGATGGGAAGGCTCGACGGCAAGGTCGCCCTGATCAGCGGGGGAGCTCGGGGTCAAGGGGCGGCCGAGGCGCGGCTGTTCGTGGCCGAGGGAGCCAAGGTCATGATCGGCGATGTCCTGGACGCGGAGGGCAAGGAGACCGCCGGGTCGTTGGGCGACTCTGCCGGTTTCACCCATCTCGACGTCACCGACGAGCGGAGCTGGCAGGCCGCGGTGGCCGAGACCGAGGAACGCTTCGGCCCGGTGACCGTGCTGGTCAACAACGCCGGGGTGCTGTCCTTCGGCCGGATCGACCAGATCGAGCTGGACGAGTTCGAACGGCTGATGCAGATCAACGTCAACGGAGTGTTCCTCGGGATCAAGACCGTGGTGCCGTCGATGCGGCGCTCGGGCCAGCCCTGCTCGATCGTGAACACCTCGTCGACCAGCGGGCTGCAGGGCTTGCCGTTCCTCGGCGCCTATGTGGCCAGCAAGTGGGCGGTGCGGGGGCTGACCAAGACCGCGGCCATCGATCTGGGCCACTTCGGGATCCGGGTCAACTCGATCCATCCCGGGGGGATCGACACCCCCATGATCGCCGGCACCGATGGCGATGCCCCGTTCTACCGCCGCCTCCCGGTGCCCCGGATGGGCAGCGCCGAGGAGGTCGCCCGAGCGGTCCTGTTCCTGGCCTCCGACGAAGCCAGCTACACCACCGGCGCCGAGCTGGCGATCGACGGCGGTGCCACCTGCGGCGACCTAGGCATCCTCGACCAAGGCACCTGACCCGCCGAAATTGAGGCGTTTCTCGCGCATATAGCGCGAGACACGCCTCAATTTCGGCGGTTGCGCTTCTAGATGAAGTAGGCGAGCAGGTAGCCGAGGCCGTTGGTGGACCAGTGGGTGAGGGCTGGGGCCGCGAGGCTGCCGGACCAGCGGCGCAGAAGCCATAGGACGAATCCGGCCAGCGCGGTCGAAGCCACAGCGAAGGCCACCGGGAGCACGACGCTGGCGTGGCCGAACACGTCCTCGGCCACCGGGTTGCGGTCGGCCAGACCTGTCGACGGCAGCACATGCCAGAGCCCGAACAGGCCGCAGGAGACCACAACCGCCCGAGCCGTCCCCACTCGGACCGCGAGCAGCGCCGGAAGGACCCCGCGGAAGGCCAGCTCCTCCAGCACCACCGTGCCCAGCGGCACCCGGATCAGCGCGTCGTACAGCGTGGCCGCCAGCCCGGAACCCTCCACCCGAGCATCGTCGTAGAGGTCACGGGTGAAGGGGAGAACTGCGCCCAGCAGGTAGACGAGCGCGGTGAGCCCGACCACGACCCCACCGAGACGCAGGCCGTTGCCCAGCTTGGCCCGGCTCAGCCCGATCTCGTCGAGGCTCCGTCCGTCCAGCCGCACCCCGATGAACAGCACCAGCCCGGCCACCGACAGGTTCCAGGGCATGTACAGCGGATCGGGCAGCAGCCGGTTGGCGACGACGTTGGAGAACGCCAGCAAGGCGACGAGTCCGGCGACCGGCGCCCAATGACGCACGGCGGGGGACGGTATCAGGCACGATTGCGCCCGATGACACAAGCCGGCGAGGCGACGACCACCCAACCAGCCCAGGTCAGACCCATCGATCGCGACCCGTTCATCGACTTCGTCCGGGCCTTCAGCCTGCTGGTCGTGGTGGCGTGGCACTGGGTGTTCACGATCATCGTTTGGGAGGACGACGGTCCCCATGCCACCAACCCGATCGGGTTCACCCGCGGCCTGTTCGTGGTGACCTGGCTGCTGCAGGTCATGCCGCTGTTCTTCTTCGTCGGCGGGTTCGCCCACGAGAAGGCCTGGCTGGCCCGCCAGGCCCGGGGCGATCGCAGCCTGTGGCGCTTCGCCCGGAACCGGGCCATGAGCCTGATCCGCCCGGCCCTGGCTCTGGCCGTGGTTTGGTGGCTGATCGGCTGGGTGGTGGTGTTCCTGTGGGAAGTGGACGGCATCGGCCGGGCCGTGAAGCTGATCCTCAGCCCGCTGTGGTTCCTCATCGTCTACGTGCTGCTGATCGCCCTGTTCCCGCTGGCCTACCGGCTGCACGTGCGCTTCGGCGGCATCGTCCTGGTCTGGGCCGCCGGGTTGGCGGCGCTGGTGGACGTGGCCCGGTTCGACCGCGGCGTGGAGTGGGTGGCCTGGTTCAACATGATCCTGGTGTGGGGGCTGTGCCACCAGCTGGGCTTCTTCTGGGAGCAGCTGGTGGCGGCCGGGCGCCGGGTGGCGTGGATGCTGGCCTGGGCCGGGCTGTTCGGGCTGGCCGCGCTGGTCGGCAGCGGGCTGTACCCCGGGTCGATGGTCGGCGTCCCGGGTGAGCGGATCTCCAACATGGCGCCGCCGACCCTGTGCATCGTCATGCTGGTGCTGTTCCAGGCCGGGGTGGCCCTGCTGCTGCGGCCCTGGGTGCTCGAGAAGCTGGAGACGTCCCGACGCTGGGCCACCACGAACACGGTGATCAACCGGTTCTCGCTGCCCCTGTTCCTGTTCCACTCGACCGGCATGGCGGTCTGGGCCGGGTTCAGCTACTTCGTGCTCGACACCCGCCCGATCCGCCGACCCGATGCCGAGTGGTGGCTCACCCGCCCCTTCGCCTTCCTGGGCCCACTGCTGGTCACGCTGCCGATCATCCTGCTGCTGGGGCGCAAGGAACGCCGGCCTCGTCCCGCACCGGCGGAAATCACCCCCGCCGGGTGACCACACGTCACCCACGGCCACCTTTGCCTGGGGACATGAGCCAAGCCCAACCAACCCCACCGACCTTGGTCCTCGGCGCCACCGGCAAGACCGGACGGCGGGTGGCCGAACGTCTCGCCGCCCGCCGTGTCCCGGTGCGGCTCGGATCCCGCTATGCGGAGACTCCGTTCGACTGGGATCAGCCGAACACCTGGGCTCCGGTGCTGCAGGACGTCGGGTCGGTGTACGTGACCTACCAGCCTGACCTCGCCATCCCCGGAGCGGCCGAGACCGTCGGCGACTTCGCGGCCCAGGCCGCGGACATCGGCGTCAACCGGTTGGTGCTGCTGTCAGGCCGGGGCGAGGAAGGCGCCCAGCAGGGTGAGAAGGCGGTGCAGAGCGTCGGTGTGGACACCACGATCGTGCGCTCGGCGTTCTTCTTCCAGAACTTCAGCGAGAGCTTCCTGCTCGATGGGGTGCTCAGCGGCGCCATCGTCCTGCCGGCCGGAGACGTGGCCGAGCCGTTCGTGGATGCCGACGACATCGCCGACGTGGCCGTGGCCGCACTGACCGAGGACGGCCATGCCGGCCAGGTGTACGAGGTCACCGGACCGCGGCTGCTGACCTTCGGCGACACCGCCATGGAGATCTCTCGAGCCACCGGGCACGAGGTCACTTACGTGTCCCTCACCCCGGACGAGTACGCCGCTGCTGCGTTGGCCGAGGGCGTCCCCGAGGACACGGTCGACATGCTGGTCGAGCTGTTCGCCGAGGTCCTCGACGGCCACAACGCCTATCTCACCGATGGCATCCAGCGAGCGCTGGGCCGTCCGCCCCGGGATTTCAGCCTCTACGCCCAAGACACCGCAGCCACCGGCGTCTGGAGCGCCAGCACCACCTAGCCCTGGTCCTCGCCGTAGCGGGCGGACGCGGTGGCCTTGGCCGGGGCGTCGTCGATGCGGTCGGGCCAGAACGGCGGGGGATAGACCAGTCGTTCGTCGGCCGCCTTGTCCGACTCGGCGTAGAACTGCGCCGCCCACTTGCGGAACTTCATGAACGGCCCGTCGTTGTCGGCCAGGGCCGGACGCACCAGGTGGGCCTTGTGCTCCCAGATGGGCTTGTCCTCCCGCAGCTGCTTGTCCACCTCGGCCACGAAGGCTCGGCCCACATTGCGGGTGGTGTCCTCGTCGCCCATGGTCTTGAACCGGAAGTCGAAGCGGATGATGCACTTGTCGGCTTCGATCGGCGTGGTGCAGGCGTAGTTGAGGGTGTCGACGATGCCGGTGAAGCTCACCAGCGAGACACCGGGACCATGGGCCCGGGTGTCGATGTGGCCCTCCATCACCCCCCGGGGCGTGGGGAACTTCTGCGACGAGCGCATGACCGCCTCGGGGAAGCCGATGGTGTACTCCTCGATCTCCGGCACGGTGGCGGTGTTGTGCACGAACCGGAAGTGGGCCGAATCGACCGAGTTCTCGGCCATCTCCTGCAGCGCCGCGTCGACCACATAGGACGTACGGATCACCATGGACCAGTCGGGGTGGTCGTTGCACTCGGGGACCTCGGGCATCTCCCACATCGGCTCGGCGTCCTCGGGGTGGTACCAGGCCAGGACCACGCTGTTGCGCTCGACCGTGGGGTAGGTCCGCAGCTTGGCCTTGCGGTTCACCCGGTCGCTGTAGGGGATCTCGGTGTTGTTGCCCTCGGCGTCATAGCGCCAGCCGTGGAACGGACACACCAGCTCGCAGCCCTCGACCGTCCCGCCATGGCCCAGGTGGGCCCCGAGGTGCGGGCAGAAGGCGTCATGGACATGGACTTCGCCCGCGGTGTCCCGCCAGCCGACCAGGTGGCGGCCGAAGTAGTACAGGGCCTTGGGCTCGCCGACCGCGAACTCCTCGGGGTAGCCGATGCAGAACCAGCCGAACGGGATGGGGAAGGGGTAGCGGGGCTCCACGAAGCCTCCTGTCCTAGGCGTCCAGCTTGAGGACGCGGAGGGCGTTCTCGCGCAGGAACTTGGGCCACACGTCGTCCTTCAACGGGACCTGCGGCAGCTCGGCGAAGATGCGCTCCAGCGACAGGCCCATGGGGAAGTAGCCGGCGTACAGGATCTTGTCGGCTCCCCGGCTGTTGGCGTAGTCGATGATCGCCTGGGGGTAGTAGCGGGGAGCGAAGGCGCTGGTCGAGTAGTAGAGGTTGGGCCACTTGAGCATGAGCTTGACCGCCAGCTCCTCCCACGGCTCGGCGCCGTGGCGCATCACCACCTTGAGCTCGGGGAAGAACCAGCACACCTCGTCGAGCAGCTCGGTCTTCTGGCACGCCATCGGCACCCGCGGCCCCGGCACGCCCGTGGTGATGAAGATGGGGAGGTCCAGCTCGATGCACTTGGCGTAGATCGGGTAGAAGCGCTTGTCGTCGATCGGCACCTGGGGCATGTAGCCGGCCGGGAACGCCGTCGCCGCCTTGATGCCCAGGGTCTCGTAGGCCTTGACCAGGTCCCGGACGCCTTCCATCCCGCGATTGGGATCGACCGCCCAGGATCCGATGAACCGGTCGGGGTGGTTGGTGAGGGCCCGGCGGGCGCCGTCGTGGTCGTCGTCGTCCTCGGTGTGGAACCGCCCGATCCCCAACATGGCCTTGTCGATGCCGTGGTGGTCCATCAGCCGCAGCACCACATCCAGCTCGTCGGCCTCCTCGGGGAGGTCGGCCGGGACGTCCTTGAAGATGTATTGGACCGGGAAGTCGAACTCCTCGCGGCTCTCGGTGTCCCGCAGGTTCCCGGCCAGGAAGCGGTACCTGTCCCGCTTGGTTCCGCCTGGGACCTGGAGCATGAGGTCGATGACGCCGATGTCGGTGGGCATCCCCATGCCACAAGATTAGAACACGTTTCAATTCTGGTCGAGCCGGCTCCGCTGGGTTGGGGCGGCTGAACGGCCAGGATCGCGCTGCCCGTGGTATGGAGGGCACGAGACGTCACGCCCTGCGAGAACAGGACGATTCGCGTGTGATATTCGTGCCAAACCTGGGCAGAGTCCTGCTTCCGGCGGCGCGGGGGCCTGTTCGCGTCTGCAATAGTTGCCCAATGGCCAGCACGTCGCCGACGCAAACCGAACACGGGGGCGTCCCCGACTTCACGATCGTCCTGCGGGGCTACGAGCGGACGCAGGTCGACAGCTACATCGAGCGATTGGTGTCGCGGGTCGACCAACTGATCGACGCCCGCGATCGTGCAGAGTCGGGCACCCGTGAATCCAAGGACCGGCTCACCGAGCTCGAGAAGAAGGTCCAGGTCCAGACCCGCCAGATCGAGGAGTCGGCCAAGCCGACGCTCTCGGGGTTGGGGACCCGGGTCGAACAGCTCCTCCGGCTCGCCGAGGAGCAGGCCAACGACCATCGCGACGACGCTCGCCGTGAGGCCGAGAAGCTGATCGCCGCCGCCCACCTCGAGTCCAAGGAAGTGGTGGAGAAGGCCCGCGCCGTGGCCACCGCGGTCAAGACCGCGGCCGAGCGCGAGGCCAAGGCCACCCGCGACGCGGCCGAGCGCGAGGCCAACGAGCTGCGCGGCACCACCCAGCGCGAGGTCGAGGCCTTGCGGTCCGATGCCGATCGCGACACCTCCCAGCTGCGGGCCGCCACCGATCACGAGGTCGCCGAGCTGCGAGCCACCGCCGATCGCGAGATCGCCACCCTGCGGGCCACCGCCGAGCGCGAGATCATCGAGGTGCGCAACGAGGCCGCCCGCGAGGCCGAGGAGAAGCGGGCCGCGGCGTCCAAGCTGCTCACCAAGGCCAAGGAGAAGCGCGAAGCCGAGCTGCAGGCCCTGGAGCTCGAATTGGCGGAGCGCCGCGAGAAGGCCGAGCGGGAAGAGGGCGAGCGTCACGACTCCGCCATCGCCGCTACCCAGAAGCTGGTCAACGACGGCGAGGCTCGGGCCAAGGCCGCCGAGGTGCGGTCCAAGGAGATCGAGCAGCGGGCCGAGCAGCGCCGCAAGGACTCCGAGGCCGAGGCCCACGAGACCATGGAGAAGTCCAAGTCCTTCGCCGAGCGCACCATGTCCGATGCCAAGAGCGAGGCCGAGCAGCTCCTGTTCGAGGCCCGGACCCACGCCGAGGTCACCAAGCAGACCGCCGAGCGCGAGGTCTCCGATCTCACCCGCCAGCGCGACACCGTCACCGCCCAGCTCAACCAGCTGCGCGAGATGCTGTCCGGTCTGGCCGGTGCGGTGCCCTCCACACCGGCGCCGGCCCCCAAGGCCGAGCCGGCCCGGGGCTCGCAAGGTGAGGACGAGGGTGGAGCCGGCGATTCCAACGGCTCGACCACGAAGCTGACCGCCGGGAGCTGACCCTGGCCGACAACCTACGTCTGGGTCTCGTCGTCGGATACTGGCCGTCCAGCGGTCCGCCGCCGGACGCGGCCGAGCAGGTCGCGGCAGCGGAGGCTCTCGGCTACGAGTCGATCTGGACGTCCGAGGCCTACGGCTCGGACTGCTTCACCCCGCTGGCCTGGTGGGGGAGCGCGACGACCCGGGTGAAGCTCGGCACCGCCATCACCCAGATCTCGGCCCGGACCCCGGCGTCGACGGCCATGACGGCGATCACCCTGGACCATCTCTCCGGTGGCCGGCTGATCCTCGGTCTCGGGGTGTCGGGGCCGCAGGTGGTCGAGGGCTGGTACGGCCAGGAGTACGCCAAGCCGCTGGCCCGCACCCGCGAATACGTCGAGATCGTCCGGCGGATCGTGGCTCGAGACGAGCCGGTCAGCTTCGAGGGCGATCACTACGCCATGCCATTCCCGGGTGGGACCGGGCTGGGCAAGCCACTGAAGTCCATCGTGCGGCCGCTGCGCACGGACATCCCGATCTACCTCGGGGCCGAGGGTCCCAAGAACGTGGCGCTGGCAGCCGAGATCGGCGACGGCTGGCTGCCGATGTTCTTCTCGCCCAAGTCCGACAGCTTCTACTGCAACGCCCTGGCCGAGGGGTTCGCCCGCCCCGGCGCCCGTCGCAAAGCCGAGGACTTCGAGGTGGCATGTGTCGTGCCCACCATCCCGGGCGACGACATCGAGGCCTGTGCCGACCTGCTCCGTCCCACCCTGGCGCTGTACATCGGCGGCATGGGGGCGCGGGATCGCAACTTCCACAAGGACGTCTTCACCCGGCTGGGCTACGAGGCCGAGTGCGCGGCCATCCAGGACGCCTACCTCGATGGTCGCAAGCAGGACGCGGCGGCGCTGGTCCCCACCGAGATGGTCGAGGACGTCTACCTGATCGGTCCGCCGGAGAAGATCCGCGAAGACCTCGACCGCTGGCGCGAGACCTGTGTGACCACGCTGCTCGTGGCGGGTCCGCCGGATCTGCTCCGCCAGATCGCCGAACTGGTCGGCTGAGCGGACTCGGTCCGTTCCCTCGGTAACGTCCCGAGCCATGGAGACCGTGGTGAAGGATGTTCCCGCCCGCAAGCGTTTCGAGATCACCGTGGACGGTGAGCTGGCCGGCTTCGCCGAGTACCGCGACGAGTCCCGGACGCGGATCTTCACCCACACCAAGGTGTACTCAGAGTTCGAGGGCAAGGGTGTCGGCAGCCTGTTGGCCCGTGGGGCTTTGGACGAGGCCCGCAGCGCTGGCCGCTCGATCGTGCCGCTGTGCCCGTTCATCGCCCATTTCGTGACCGAGAACCCCGAGTACGGCGACTTGGTCGATACCAAGCTGTACGACGCACTGCGCTACTAAGGTCGCCGGGGCATCCGGGCGGACAGGGGAGCGCGTGACCGCAGATTCATCGCTTACGAACGCTGATGCCGTTGAACTGGCGTTTCGCGGCGAGCAGCTCTACGGCGACGACTTCGACGAGGAGCAGATAGAGCAATGGTTCGCGGATGAGGCCGAGGGCTACTACAACCTCGGATCAGATGCGGCCAAGGCTTACGGCTACCACGCGCTGAACAAGCGTCACGGGTTCTCCGCCTTGGGCCACCAGCGTTTCCGCCATGTGCTCGGGGTAGGCAGCGCCTACGGGGAAGAGCTCAGCCCGATCGTGCCCCGCTGCGAGCGCATCACCATCCTCGAGCCCGCCCCGGGCTTCGTAGCCACGGACATCCACGGCGTGTCGGTCGACTATGTGAAACCCGAGGCATCGGGTGACCTGCCCTTCGACGATGAGACGTTCGACCTCATCACCTGCCTGGGCGTCCTTCATCACATCCCGAACGTCAGCAAGGTCGTCGGCGAGCTCTTCCGGTGCCTGGCTCCGGGTGGCTATGCGCTGATCCGGGAGCCGACGACGTCGATGGGCGACTGGCGTCAGCCGCGAAGCGGTCTGACCAAGCGAGAGCGCGGGATCCCGGCCCACCTACTCGAGGACCTCGTCCAGTCGACCGGCTTTCGAACGGTTCGGAAGCGGCGGTGCACGTTCTCGCTGACTTCCCGCGCTCGGTACCTGGTGTCGGGGCCGGTCTACAACAACGCGAGCATCGTGCGACTCGACGAGCTCGTGTGCTCACTTCCCATCTGGTCACGCCGCTACCACGCACGAAACGCCCTGCAAAAGCTACGGGCGGTGTCGGTCTTCTACGTCCTGCAACGGCCCTAGCCGCGGTCGGTGACCGATGGCACCGGGATTTGCTGGAACGGAGTGGGCACCGGTGACGTCTTATAGGGCATGGATGAGGCGGCGCGTCCTGACCCCGGGGATCTCTGTCCTCTCGTAGCTTCCAGGAACGCTTCCGCGCTCCAGAACGTCACATCAGGTGTGACGGCGGTCCACGCCCCAGCCTGCGACCTGCCCAATGGCTGGGGCGTGACGCCGTCACAGGTGGTCGATACCTGGTGACCGCACCGTTCGATGCCATCGTCATCGGTGCGGGGAACAACGGCCTGGTCTGCGCGGCTTACTTGGCCCAAGCCGGTCTCCGGGTGACGGTGCTGGAGGCCCGGGACGAGGTCGGCGGATGCGGCGCCGGCGCGGTCGACGCGCTGGGCGTCCCATCTCACGCCTGCACCTGCGACGACCTCACCCTCCGGGCCACGCCGGTCATGGAGGAGCTGGGTCTCGCCGACCACGGTCTGCGCTATCTCACCACCGACCTGCCCACTGTGGCGACCAATTGGGATGGCGGATCCCCGCTGTTCCTGTTCGCCGACGCCGGCCGCACCCTCGACGGCCTGGCGGTCACCCATCCCAGCTCGGTGGACGCCTACGCCCGCTACCTGCGGTTGGCCCGCCCGGCCGCGGAGCTGGTGCTGGAGTTGGCCAACCAGGTGCCGACACCCGGAGCCGTGGCCCGACGGGTCCTGGCCCGCCGGGCCCGGGGCGCGGCCACGCTGCTGAGCTGGAGCCGCCGGTCCGCCGCTTCGGTGCTGCGCTCGCTGTTCCGGAGCGACGATCTCGTGGCCCCGGCCTGTGTGACCGGTCCGGCCAGTTGGGGCAGGTCGCCGGTGGCCGCCGGAACCGGTGTGGCTGCGCTGACCTACGCCATGCGCCACCTCGTGCCGGTCGGCCGGCCGGAAGGGGGCAGTGGGATGGTCCCGGCGGCGCTGTACTCGGCCCTGACCACGATGGGCGGTTCGGTCCGCACCAACGCCCCGGTGGCGACGGTGCTGGCCGAAGGCGGCCGGACCCGCGGGGTGGCCCTGGCCAACGGCGAGGAGATCTTGGCGCCAGTGGTGGTCGTGGCCTGCGATGCCCGACGGGCGATCGTGTCGTGGCTGAACGATCCTCCGCCCATCGCCCAGGACATGGTGGCGCGGTGGCAGGCCAGCCGCGTCCCCGACGGCTTCAAGTCCACGATCGACGCGGTCGTCGCCGGCCCGGCCCCGACCCTGCAGTTCGACGACTCGCTGCTGCGGCGGCTCGGAGTGCGCGATCCGGCCGTCGCCACCACCGTGGTCCACCCCGGCGTCGATGGGCTCATTCGCAACCACTGGGAGCTGGGCCCGGGGCGGGTGGCCTGGCATCCCGCCCTGTTGCTCGGCGTTCCGTCTGCCCTCGATCCGGGTCTGCGCTGTGGGCCGGACCTGGACCATCGGCTCAGCCTGGACGTCCTGTGGACCCCGTATGACCTGGCCGGCGGCTGGGCCAACAGTCGCGAGCCCGAGCGTTGGCTCGGATTCCTGGACCGGTTGTGCGGAGAGGGCACGGTCGAGCGGGTCCGCCGCTGGCGAGTCCTCACTCCACCCGACTACGAGCGGGAGTTCGGTCTCGTGCGGGGCTACACCCCGTCCTTCCCCGGCGGTCCGCTGGCTGCGCTGCGGGCCCGCGACCCGGAACGAGCCCGGTACCGCACCCCGGTAGCCGGCCTGTACCTCACCGGCGCCGAGACGTTCCCCGGCGCCGGTATCTGGGGCGCCTCGGGCCGCAACGCCGCTGGCGTGGTCCTATCCACCCTCGGCACCCGCCGTACTGCCGCCTAGCTGGCGCGGGCGGCGATCCGGCGGAGTGGGGGGAGGGTGGGCGGGGGCTGTTGGCGGGGTGGGAGCTCGGCCAGCAGTGCGGTGGTTGCCTTCGCTATCACCTGGACCGCGTGCTCGAACGCCGCCTCGGTCTTGGCTGACGTCGACTGCACGCCGCTCACCTTGCGCACGTACTGCCTCGCCGCAGCCTTGATCTCCTCGGGTGTGGCGACTGGTTCCAGTCCCCGCAGCGTTGTGATGTTCCGGCACATCCGTCAGCCTCCATGATCTCGCGACGCTTGAGCCTATGACCGAAGCAAGACGACGAGTCGCACGCGTGAAACGCCGGCATCCGGAACGGATCCTGGGGGCAGAGTCCCCGGGATTTGGTCCCAGCGCCAGCCCTCAGCAACCGGGACTATTTCCGCTGGAACGGCGGGGAGCCGGCGAGCTTGCCTCCGTCGATGGTCAGGGTGGCGCCGGTGACGAACGACGCCTGGTCCGAGCAGAGCCACACGGTGGCCGCGGCAACCTCGTCCACTTGGCCGATCCGCCTCATGGGCATGGCCATCCCGGCGGCTCGTTGGGCATCCTCGCCAGCGGCCGCGAGACGGTCGGTGAGGATCGGCCCGGGGGCGACCGCGTTGATCCGTACGCCCTGAGCTGCGTAGTCGAGGGCCGCCACCTTGGTGAGCCCGATGAGCCCGTGCTTGCTGGTCACATAGCCGGCCAGCCCGGCGACCGCATCGAGCCCAGCGGTCGAGGCCATGTTGACGATGGCGCCGCCACCGCTGGCCATCATGGCCGGGATCTCGTACTTCAGGCACAGGAACATGCCCCGCAGGCTGATGGCCAGAGCGCTGTCGAAGTCCTCCACCGCCACGTCGGCCAGGGGCGTGGGAAGGTGACCGCCGCCGGCCGCGTTGTTGCAGGCGACATCCAACCGTCCGAACTCGTCCATGGCCCGGTCGACAAGGGCATCGACGGCTTCCGGTTGCGACACGTCGGTGGGAACGGCGAGCGTGCGCACCCCGGTGAAGTCCCGGATGTCCGTGGCCACAGCGGCCAGGGCTTCCTTGTCGCGGGCGGCCACGACGACGTCCGCTCCGGCGACTGCGAAGGCCCGGGCCACTCCGGCTCCGATACCGCGGCTGGCCCCGGCCACCATCGCGACCTTGCCGGCCAGGGAGGGGAGCTGGTCAGGGGAGATGTCAGCCATGACCACGGTTCTACCTCACTTCACATATCAAGCGTGGGCGGTCATGCGGCCAGCCACGCGTCGATGTCCGCGTCGATCTGCTCCTTGACGTCCAGCGGCGCGCCGGAAACCTGAGCGGCGACCCGGGCGATGTCGGCCAACTCGTCGTCCGAGAGTCCGAAGGCCCGCCGGACCACCGCGTATTCACCGGCCAACGGGGAGTCGAAGAACAGCGGGTCGTCGCTGCCCAGCGTCACCCGGACACCGGCATCCAACAGCGCCGGCAGGGGGTGCGCACCTACGTCCGACACCACCGAGAGCCGCACGTTGGAGCTCACGCAGACGTCGCAGGCGATCCCGTCGTCGGCCAGCCGCCGCAACAGCGCCGGATCCTCGACCGCCCGCACGCCGTGGGCCACCCGGTCGGCGCCGACGTCCAACGCTCCCCGCACGCTGGCCGCGCCGACGGTCTCACCGGCATGGGGCACCACCAGCAGTCCGGCCTCGGCCGCCATGGCGAACGCCCGTGTGAAGACGGCGGGTCCGACCAGCTGCTCGTCGCCGGCGATGCCGAACCCGACGACACCCTGGCCGGCGTGGGCCGCGGCCCAGGCGGCCATGCGCTCGGCCAGCTCGACGGGTTGGGTGCGCAGATGTCCGACGATGACGCCCCAAGCGATGCCGGTCTCGGCGGCGGCCCGATCGAAGCCCCGCTGCATCACCGCCCACACGTCGTCGAGGGACGCGCCCCAGACGTGTTCGTAGGTCTGCGGCACCACCATGGGCTCGCACCAGCGGACGCCCTGGGCGGCCTCGTCGATGAGCAGCTCGTAACAGACACGCTCGAGATCCTCGGGCCGCCGCACCGTGGACACCGCCAGCAGGTAGCGCTGCACGAACTCCGGCAGCGAGGAGAACTTGCGCAGATCTCTCAGCGGGATCGCAGCTCGTTGGCCCAGCTCGCGGATCGTGCTCAGCCGGGCGCTGCCCTCCAGGTGCAGATGGAGGTTGGCCTTCGGCAGAGCGGTCAGGTCACGTGGTGCGGAACCCATCGGCTTGATTCTTGCCGGGACGGTGGCGGTCGCGTCGGGACGCTCGATGACGCTGAGTGGCGCGTTTCCCGATAGATTGCGCCAGTCACCGGTCGACACCCCCGTCGACCTGTCGCCGACCTGAGAGTCGGCGGGGCTGTTCGACTTCTACTTCTGTCGATCGATACGGCCTGCCTTCCGACCGCATCCTTCACAGGAGTGAACGTGCCCACCTTTGCCGAACTCGGCGTCCCAGCCGAGCTCTGTAGCCAACTCGCTCGGCGGAACATCGCCGAACCGTTTCCCATACAAGCCCTCACCCTGCCCGACGCCCTGGCTGGTCGCGACATCTGCGGCCGAGCGCCCACCGGGTCGGGCAAGACCCTCGCCTTCGGTCTGGCCATCGCCGCCCGGGTCCCCAAGACGGGCAAGCCCCGGCGCCCCCGGGCTCTCGTGCTCGTCCCCACCCGTGAGCTGGCCGCCCAGGTCGCCGGCGAGATCGAGACCTTGCTGCCCCGCGGATCGGGCGCGGTGACCGCGATCTACGGCGGCGCCTCCTACGGTCCGCAACGACGGGCTCTGGCCAAGGGCGCAGCCATCGTGGTCGCGTGCCCCGGCCGGCTGGAGGACCTCCTCGAGCAGCAGGACATCGTGCTCGACGACGTCGAGCTGGTCGTCTTGGACGAGGCCGACCGCATGGCCGACATGGGATTCCTCCCCGCCGTGCGCCGGATCCTCGATCGGGCCAAGCCCGACCGCCAGACCCTGCTGTTCTCGGCCACCCTCGACGGCGACATCGACGCGTTGGTGCGGCAGTACCAGCGGAACCCGGCGCGCCACGAGGCCGCGGCCAACGAGGAGAGCGTCGGCGATGTCGAGCATCTCTTCTGGCGGGCCAAGTCCTCGGCCCAGCGGGTCGAGCTGGTGGCCACTCTCATCCGCCAACACGGCCGGGCCATGGTGTTCTGCCGCACCCGCCGTGGTGCCGATCGTCTGACCAAGCAGCTCAAGCAGTACGGGGTCGACAGCGTGGCCATCCACGGCAGCCGCACCCAGGGTCAGCGGGAGCGGGCTCTGGCCGCCTTCGCCAGGGGACGGGTCAGCGCCCTCGTGGCCACCGACGTCGCGGCGCGAGGCATCCACGTCGACCAGGTGGGCTGCGTGGTCCACTTCGACCTGCCGGCCGATCACAAGGACTACATCCACCGTTCCGGCCGCACCGGCCGGGCCGGCGCCACCGGCACGGTCGTCACGCTGGTCACCGAGGAGCAGCGCCGGACCGTGAAGTCCCTGCAGCGGGCCCTCGGCCTGCCCCAGGAGCTGAACGTCCCCAACGTGGTCCTCGGGAGCATTCCCAAGGTGGCCGTGGTGGCCGAACCGGCGAAGGCAACCCCGCAATCGCCCCGGCCCAAGAACGGCCGGCCCTACAACCACAAGCACCGGCCCCACCGCGCCGGCGCCCCGGCGTCCTCCTCCAACGGCGGCGCCAACAACCGCCGCCGCCGCCCCGCCCGCACCCGCGGCTAACCGAAATTGAGGCGTTT
>DASXTK010000477.1:0-23508 GCA_036505485.1 Acidimicrobiales bacterium | reverse complement strand
CGACGACTTCTCCGCGCAGGTGTTCCAGGCCGAGCCGTATGCCTCCGACACCGGGCGCGACACCTTCAACGACAACGACTCCATCTTCGCGGCGAGCAACCTGATGACGTTGTCCCAGGAAGGCGACGTCTACCTGGGCCTTCTCAACATCGATGTCGACCAGGCCTGATCGCTAGGGTGCCGGCGATGGGGACACTCGACGGCGAACGCGCCCTGGTCACCGGTGGGGCATCGGGGATCGGACGGGCGGTGTGCGAACGCTTCGCCGCCGCCGGCGCCAAGGTGGCGGTCCTGGATCGGGACGGCGACGGTGCCCAAGCCGTGGCCGCCGCCATCGACGGCGTGGCCCATCCGGTCGACGTGCGCGACGCCGAGGCGGTCGACGCCGCCACCGAGGCCGCGGCCCGACAACTGGGTGGGCTGACCATCCTGGTCACCAACGCTGGCACCAGCGGGCTGTCGCTCCTCCACGAGACCGACCCGGCCCGCTTCGAGCGGCTGGTCCAGGTCAACCTGCTGGGGACGTTCCACGCCATGCGGGCGGCCATCCCCCACATGCTGGCCGCCGGTCGTGGGGCCATCGTCAACAACGCCTCGGCCGCAGCCACCCGGCCCACCTACGGCGAGCTGGCCTACTCGTCGGCCAAGGCCGGTGTGGTGGCGCTGACCCGAGGGGCGGCGCAGGAGTACGGGCCCACGATCCGGGTCAACAGCGTGTCGCCGGGGGTGATCCGGACCCCGATGTCGGAGCCCATGTTCGCCATGGACGGCGCCCTCGACCCGGCCTGGGAGGCGACCCCGTTGGGTCGGGCCGGCACCGCCGACGAGGTGGCCGACGTGATCCTGTTCCTGGCCAGCGACCAGAGCCGCTACGTGACCGGTCAGGATCTCATCGTCGACGGCGGCATGGGGCTGGGCCAGGCCGGGATCACCACGACTCTGCGCAACTTCGTCGACTCGCTGCGAGCCTGACCATATTTCGCTTGACACTTTAGAAAGATCAGGCTTTAGTAAGTGCCCATGGAGATGGACCTGGACATTCTGCAGCGGGCCTGTGCGTCGACCGAGCGCTTCGTCGACAACATCGACGCTGACCAGCTCGCCTTGCCCACGCCGTGCACCGAATGGGATGTGCGCGCCCTGCTCAACCACGTGGTCGGGACCCTGGCCCTGCACACCGCGGTGTTCGCCGATGCCCTGGCTGACAGCGGCCTCGACCTCTCGACCCCGCCCGACCTCGTCGGCGACGACCCGGCCAAGTCCTACCGTGCCACGGCCGAGGGGTTCCTCGCCGCCTGCTCCGACGGCGACGCCTTCGTGCGCTCGCATCTCACCCCGTTCGGCAAGTTGCCCGGTCCGATGTACGCCGGCTTCATCGTGATGGACATCCTGGTCCACGGCTGGGACCTGGCCCGGGCCACCGGGCAGGACCCGACGCTGGAGCCCGAGCTGGCCGAGACCAGTCTCCGGTTCACGCTGGAGAACATCAACGACGGCAACCGTGGCCCCCAGATCCAGCCCGCGGTGTCGGTGGCGGTGGACGCGTCGCCCACCGACCGCCTGGTCGCCTATCTCGGCCGGCAGCCGTGAGCGGAGGAAGCGCCGAACCTGCACCCAGCACCGATGACGTGCTGCGGGCCCTGGCCGAGCCGCAGCGCCGTCGGATCCTCCAGGTGGTCGCCGATGGCGAGCTCCCCGCCGGCCTCATCGCCAAGCACTTCGACATCACCCCCCAGGCGGTGTCCCAGCACCTGCGGGTGCTCAAGGACGCCGGCGTCCTGCGGGAACGTCGGGACGGGACCCGCCGGCTGTACGCCATCCGCCCCGAGGCCCTGGAGTCGGTCCGTAGCTTTCTGGACGAGCTCTGGCCGGCCTCTCTCACCAGACTGAAGGAGACCGTGGAGCGGGACCGAGGGAAGCAGCCATGAGCGACATATACACCGCCTCGATCCGCATCGCGGCACCGCCCGACGAGGTGTTCCCCTACTTCACCGACCCCGAGCTCCTGGTGCGCTGGATGGGCGACTGGGCCTCGCTCCAGGCCAAGCCCGGCGGTGCGTTCGACGTCAACATCACCGGCGTGCCGGTCCGCGGCGAGTACCTGCGGGTGGATCCGCCTCACGCGCTGGTGTTCACCTGGGGCGTGGCCGGCAACGACCTGCTGCCGCCCGGCTCCTCCACGGTGGAGATCAGCCTGCACCCCGACGGCGACGACACCGTGCTGGAGCTGCTGCACCGCGGCCTGCCGGCCGACGAGGTGCCCAAGCACCGCACGGGCTGGGACCACTACCTGCCGCGGCTGGTGGCGGCGGCTGGCGGTGACCATCCCGGCCCCGACCCCTGGGTGCAGGACCAATGAGCGCCGAGGAGGACTACGACGCCCTCGTCGAGGCCATGACCGCCCGGCCCGGGGTGGGCTGCGGCCGCATGTTCTCGTCCAACGGGCTGCACTTCCGGGACAAGTACTTCGCACTGCTTCGCAAGGAATCGCTCCTGCTGAAGCTGCCAGAGGACCGCGTCGACGAGCTGGTCGGGATTCAGCGAGGCGAGCGCTTCGAGCCCAGTGCCGGCCGGGTGATGCGCGAGTGGATCCTGGTCCCGTGGAAGAGTGGGGAGGACTGGACGACGCTGGCCCAGGAAGCCCTCGAGTTCGCCCAACACCTGGCCGGGGTGGCGTAGCCCTCAGCGGGTGTTGACCATGAAGTCCGCGGCCGAGGCGAAGTAGTCGAGCATGTGCTGCTCGACCGCGGGATGGACGTGGTGGTCCTCGATCATGTCATCGAGCGCCTCGGACATGTGCCGCATCCAGGCGTCCCGCTCAGGCTCGCCGATCACGAACGGCGCATGACGCATCCGCAGCCGCGGGTGCCCCCGTTCCTCGTTGTACGTGGTGGGACCGCCCCAGTACTGGGCCAGGAACAACGCCAGATGGCGCTTGGACGAGGCCAAGTCGGCGGGATACAGCGGACGCAACAGGACATCCATGGCGACCCGCCGGTAAAACCGGTCGACCAATGTCTCGAAGAAGCTCAATCCACCGACTGCGTCGTAGACAGTGGTCGCGCGATCACCATCTGGCACGGTGCGGAGGGTAGCGCCGAGCGAGCCTCACACATTCACGGCCCTCGGATCGGGGCCTCGCGTGAGTGGGACGTATGTCATCCCGAGCTACGGTCCTCGACTTATGAGCGCTCGTCGGGCCGGCTCCGGATACCTCGTCTTGCCTGATGGCTATGCCAGCGGACCCGGCGTGCTGGTACTGCATGCCTGGTGGGGCTTGACCCCGTTCTTCAAGCAGGTCTGCGATCGCCTGGCCGACGAGGGGTTCGTCGCCCTGGCTCCCGACCTGTACGAGGGCCGCACCGCCGACGACCCCGGCGAGGCCAAGGCCCTCCTGGCCGAGACCGACATGGACGCCGCGTTGCGGCTGGTGAAGTCCAGCCTGTTCACCCTGCGGTCGCTGCCGGCCACACCGGAAGCCCCGGTGGGCGTCCTGGGGTTCTCGATGGGCGCCTCGTGGGCGCTGTACCTGGCCAGCCGGGTTCCCAATCTGGTGGGCGCCACCGTGGTGTTCTACGGCTCGCAGAACATCGACATGGCCCCGGCCACGTCACCGTTCCTGGGCCACTTCGCCGAGACCGACGAGCTGGTCGACGCCGAGGAGCTGACCCTGCTGGAGGCCGAGCTGCGCCTCCTCGACAAGGACGTGACCTTCCACCAGTATCCCGACACGCGGCACTGGTTCTTCGAGTCCGACCGCCCGGCCTACGACGAGACCGCCGCCACCCTGGCCTGGGACCGCACGGTCGCGTTCCTCCACGAGCACCTGGACATCGCCACGGAGAACAGCTCGGCCGAGAAGTCCTAGAGCAGCAGGGGGACCGCGATCTCCTCGCCGCTGGTCTCCTCCAGCTCCTTGCCGTGGGTGTCGGGGAAGGCCGCGGCCACCAGCACGATCCCGATCAGGGTGCCCCCACCCAGCAGGGTGGCGGTCCACGACTGGTTCACGAACTGGAGCAGGATCGCTCCCAGCCCCAGGCTGACGGTCCGGCCCAGGACGGTGGCCGTACCCGACCACGACGTGGCCGAGCTGCGCAGGCCGGTCGGGAAGAGCTCGGTGACGAAGGTGGAGAGGACCGGGAACGATCCCAACGTCCCGATGAGCATCACCGACATGCACACCAGCAGCACCGGGAACCCCCCGGGCAGCCAGAAGAAGCCCAGACCGCCGACCATGCTGGCCAGACCGAAGCCACAGCCAACGACCCGCCGGCCGAAGCGGTCCGACAGGCTCCCGGCCACCACCATGATGGGGATGCCCGGCAGCCCGGCCATGACCAGCATGAAGTTGGCGAGGCCGGTGCTGATCCCGCGATCGGTCTGCAGGAAGTCGATGGCGAAGGCCCCGGCCTGGGTCGCGAACTGGAGCAGGCAAGTCGTGATCACGACCAGCACCAGCCAGCGCCCATAGGGGGGAGCGAAGATCTGCTGCCAGCGCTCGGCCAGCCTTCCGCCGTCCTTGGCCGCCTCGAACCGCTGGCTCTCGGGCAGGTTGCGGCGCAGCACCGCCACGGCCAGCAGCGGCGGGACGCCGACCACGTACATCCAGCGCCAGCCTTCGTGGAACGACTCGAAGATCCCGCCATAGAGGATGGCCGCGGCTCCGGTCCCCAAGGCGATGAGCATGCCCAGGATGCCGAAGCCCAGCCCCCGGGCCTTGGCCGGGAGCTCCTCGGCGGCCATGGTCCACACCAGCGCTCCCTCGGCCACCAGGAACACCTGCTGGCAGAACTGCAGGGAGGAGTAGGCGGCGGCGTTGGGGGCCAAGGCGGTGAGCCCGGAGAAGACCGTGTAGCCCATCACCGACCACACGAGCATGCGGCGACGCCCGATCCGGTCGGCGTAGCGGGTGAGGAACATCGCGGGCAGCGCCCCGAAGTAGACCACCGCGAGCATGGCGGCGGCAGCCGACTTGCTGAGGTCGAAGGACTCGCGGATCTGGGTGAGGGCCAGGGTCTTGACCGCGCTGTCGTAGCCGTCGAAGAACGCCGCAGCTCCCAACAACGCCAACAGGACGAAGTGGCGGCGTTCGAGGCCCGATTCCCGTACTTGCTCTCGCTGGGTCTTGATGACCTGGCCGACTCGGGCCAGCGATCTCACGTGCGCGCCTCCGCCACCGGACCGTCGTCCGGGGTCTCTTTCTGCAGGAGGGCGGCGGCGGCGTCGAGGGTCTGGGCCGATGGGCGCTCAGCCGTGCTCACGTCGATGTTCCCCACCAGGTCGAGCAGGGCTCGATAGGCGTCGGGATCATCCAGGAGGGGCACGTCGGGAAGGTAACGCTTGCCGTAGCGCTCGAAGTAGATGAGCTGCTTGCCGAGCAGGAAGGTGGCCTGGTCGAAGCCGCCGCCGAAACCCTCGGACGCCATCACGATCCGCTGCCGGCGGCGCTCCTCGCGCCAGTACTCGAAGTTGCCCCAGAAGCCGTCGCGCCGAGTGTCGCCGTTCTGGCCCGGGGCGTCGGCTATGCCGGCGCCGATCAGCATCGTCCGCAGGTCGACCTCGCCGATGGGGCTGTTCAGCAGCGGCTCCATGTAGCCCCGGATGAACCCGACCCAGCCGGTGTCGTCGAGTCCCAGCATCCGGGCCATGCCCTCCCCGTACTGGAGCTCGATGTGGTGGGCCACGTCCACCCAGGCCGTCTCGTCGCCCAGTGCGGCCTCGAGCAGCCGGCGGAGGAACAGCCCGGTCTCGGCGTCGACCCGGCCGACGATTCCCCAGTCGAGGACGCCCATCTTGCCGTCCGGACAGATCAGCAGGTTGCCGGCGTGGATGTCACCGTGGAACGCCCCGAGGGTCAACAACCCAGCGAACCAAGCTCGCAGGCACTCCCGAAGCGCCGGGCGGGGATCGACGCCCATCGCGGCGATGGCTTCGTCGTCGTCGACCGCCACCCCTTCGACCAGCTCCATGGTCAGCACCCGCTCGCCGCAGTGGTCGTCGACCGGCTCGGGCACCCGGATCAGGGTGGCGCCGATGGCGTCGAGCAGCGAGCGGAACCAGCGGATCGAGTTGGCTTCGTTAGTCAGGTCGACCTCCTCGGCCACCTGGACCCGCAGGCCCCGGACCAGACCCGGCAGCGTCCCAGCCACCCCCACCGCCACCTGTCGGCCGATGAAATCGGCCAGCGGGCGCAGGGTGGCCAGGTCAGTGGCCAGCGAGTGGCGGATTCGCGGGCGCAACACCTTGACCGCGACCGGGGTGCCGTCGAGCAACGTGGCCTTGTGCACCACGGCCAAGGAGGCGGCTGCGATGGGCGACGGCTCGATCGAGGCGAACAGCTCGTCGATCGGCGCCCCGAGGTCCCGTTCGATGGCCCGGCGCAACTGGCGGAACGACACCGCAGGACCCCGGTCGAGGCAACCTCGGAACTCGGCGGCGACCTCTGGGCCGAACAAGCCGGGCGACGAAGCGATGAGCTGGCCGAACTTGGTGAAGGTGCCGCCGAGGTCGTCGAAGGTCTTGCGGATGACCCAGGCTCGGGCGTTCTGGTCCAGCGAACCTCGCCGTCGAGCCACATAGAGATGGCGGCTGGCCGAGGCGAGCGCTTCGGTGACCCGACGGGAGACGTCGAAGGCCGATGGCGACGGCAACTTGGCCGGGACGATGACCAGGGAATCAGCCACGGCGTTGTTCCGGCACGAGAAGGCCTCCCAAGAGCAGGGCGATGGCGCTGTCGCCGACCCGCTGGAAGCTGGTGGCGAACGTGTCGGAGAAGTGGCGCCGGTTGATCCCCTCGACCAGGATGTCCACCAGCTCGGTCACCGCGTCGGGATCCCAGCCGGCTTCGAGCTCACCCGACTGCTGGGCGGCCCGGACGAGCGGGGCGAAGCGACGCACCATCGCCCGGTTGAACTCCCCCAGGGATTCTCGGGTCTCGGGGTCGTCGAACCCTTTGGCCCGGTAGTTCACCAGCTCAGGGGTCTTGGCCGGCCGGCTGAGGATCTCGACCACGAACCGCACCAGCAGGCTGCGGTCGGCCTCGCCCGGTTCCCCCTCGGCGGCGACCATGGCCAGGGTCCCGTCGACCCGCTCCATGGCCACCACGTTGATCAGCGCTTCCTTGGAGCTGAAGTACCGGAAGAAGTCGTCCTCGGACATGTCGGCTTCGGCCAGGATCTCCTGGAGGGTGACGGCTCGGCCCTTGCGGACGAACAGCTTCCAGGCCGCCTCCACCAACTTCTCCCGCCCCGGTGCTCTCTCCCCGCTGACCTTCCGCACGGCCACCCCTCGCTGCGCTCAGCAAACGCCGACCGCTTTCTACTGGGCGGTAACAACGTGGGTCAATGACGGATCCGTCACTCCTTGCACCGTGCATGTCGGAGGCCAGGTCAGGGCCTCGGAGTCAACCAATCGCGTCCAAACCGGCCCGGAGTTCCGCCACGAACGCCGCCGCGGCCTCGACCCCACCGCCGTCGAGGAGCCGTCGCACCAGCGCGGATCCCACGATCACGCCGTCGGCCACGCTCGCCACCTCCGCCGCCTGGGCCGGGTCGGACACCCCGACGCCCACCAGCACCGGCTTGTCGGTCAGCTGCTTGAGCCGATCGGCGATCTCCAGGGCGCTGCGGGCCAGCTGGGCCCGCTCGCCGGTCACGCCCAGCAGGCCGACCCCGTAGACCCAGCCCCGCGCCCGCTCACAGATGCGGAGCAGCCGTTCGTCGGATCCGGTGGGCGCCGCCAGCAGTACCGTGGCCACCCCGGCCCCATCCGCCGCGGCGGCCCAGGGATCCAGCTCCTCCAGGGGCAGGTCGGGGACGATGGCCCCCGCGACCCCGGCCGCCGCCAGCGATGCCGCGAACCGCTCGTGGCCATCGTGGTGGACGGTGTTGTAGTAGGTCATGACCACCAGGGGTATGGCGCCGACGTCGAGGTCGGCCATGGCGCTGACGATCCCCATGGGGGTGGCCCCGGCGGCCAGGGCCTGCTCGGACGCGGCCTGGATGGTGGGGCCGTCCATCACCGGGTCGGAGAACGGGATGCCCACCTCGATGGCGTCCGCGCCGGCGTCGGCCACCGCCTCCACCACCCGCTCCCAGCCGGGTAGACCGCCGGTCACATAGGGCACCAGCAACTTGCGCCCGGTGTCCCGGCCGGCCCGCAGGGCGGTCTCCAACCGGTCGCCCCGGACTCTGATGTCGGCGTCGCTCATGCGGGGAGTCCGTCGACGTTGTCGCCCATCATCCGGGCGACCTGGGCCACGTCCTTGTCGCCCCGGCCGGACATGTTGATCAGCACCACCTGGCCTTGCAGCTCGTCACGGTGGCGGCTGACCCAGGCCAGGGCGTGGGCCGACTCCAGCGCCGGGATGATGCCTTCGGTCCGGGACAACAGGGCGAAGGCGTCCAGGACCTCGGCGTCGGTGATCGACGCGTAGGACGCCCGGCCGATGGTGGCGAGGTAAGAGTGCTCCGGTCCGATGCCCGGATAGTCGAGGCCGGCGGACACCGACTCGGCCTCGAGGACCTGGCCCACCTCGTCCTGCAGCAGGTACGAGCGGGACCCGTGGACCACGCCCGGGGTGCCGTGGCCGATGGCGGCACCGCCGGCGGGCTCGGCTCCGACCAGCCGGACGTCGGGCAGGTCGACGAACCCGGAGAAGATGCCGATGGCGTTGGAGCCTCCACCGACGCAGGCCACGACCACGTCGGGGTCCCGTCCGATCAGGGCCCGGCACTGCTCCCGAGCCTCGGTTCCGATCACCCGGTGCAGCTCGCGCACCATCCACGGGTAGGGGTGCGGCCCCATCACCGAGCCCAGGCAGTAGTGGGTGGTCTCGACGGTGGCGACCCAGTCCCGCAACGCCTCGTTGACCGCGTCTTTGAGGGTGCGGCTGCCCGAGATCGCCGGTCGCACCTCGGTGCCGAGCAGACGCATGCGGAACACGTTGAGGGCTTGGCGCTCCATGTCGACCTCGCCCATGTAGACCATGCACTCGAGGTCGAGCAGCGCCGCGGCCGTGGCCGTGGCCACCCCGTGCATGCCGGCGCCGGTCTCGGCCACCAGCCGGGCCTTGCCCATGCGCTTGGCCAGCAGCGCCTGACCCAGGACGTTGTTGATCTTGTGCGAACCGGTGTGGTTGAGGTCCTCCCGCTTGAGCAGGATCCGCACCCCGAGCTGCTCGGAGAGGTTGGCGCACTCGCTGAGCAGCGACGGCCTCCCGGCGTAGTCCCGCAGCAGGCGGTCGAGCTCACCCCGGAACTCGGCGTCGGCCCAGGCCTCGCGAAAGGCGGCTTCCAACTCCTGACAGGACGGCACGAGCGTCTCGGGGACGAACTGGCCGCCGAAGTCACCGAACCGACCCCGGGCCCCGGGGTCCTGCATGAGGCTCATGTGCCCTCCGAGTCGGCCGAAGGCCGACACCATTTTTCGGTACGGCGTGGGGTGGGGCCGGCGCGGGTGGCGCCGGACGATCTCCAGCCCGACCCCCACCCACCGCCCCGTGACGGCGTCGACCTACGGCCGACCATTCCACAACCCGCTAGCGGCCTTCGTTGGCCGCTGGCCGTAGGACGGACGGTCGGCCGGTGACAGCCCTCCGCCCGACCCCACCCTGCCACCCTGTGCGGCGTCGGCGTAGCCGACTCGTATCGACGAGGTCGGCCCGGCCTCGGGGTCCCCGCGACGCTCATCAACTGAGGTCGTCGGCCCAGTCGAAGGGCCGGCTGCCGGCCTCGCTGCGGTACTCGGCGGGTTCGGCTCGCCGGGCCGCTTCGATGAACGCCTTCAGCTTGCGGGCATCCTTGCGACCCGGCGCGGCCTCGACACCGGTGGACACATCGACCCCCCAGGGTCGGATGCGACGCACCGCGTCGGCCACGTTGTCGGCGTTGAGCCCGCCGGCGATGACGATCCGGCGGTTGGACGGCGCTCCCTCGGCCAGGCGCCAGTCGAACACCTGGCCCGAGCCGGGAACGGCGGAGTCGATCATGATCACGTCGGCGCCCCAGTCATCGGCGTGGTTGAGCCGGGGATCCCCGGCCGGGAAGGCTTTGATGGTCGTGGACACCCGTTTGCGGATCCAGCGGGATTCGTCGGGGGTCTCCAGCCCGTGGAGCTGGGCGGCCCGCAGCCCGGACTGATGGATGATGTCCACCACCCGCTGGGCCGCCTCGTCCCGGAAGACGCCCACGGTGGTGATGTCCACCGGCAGGCGCTTGACGATGTCGGCGGCCTTCTGCGGTGCGATCTGGCGGGTGGAGGGCGCGAACACGAAGCCCACCGCGTCGGCCCCCATGGCCACGGCGAGCAGCGCATCCTCCTCGCTGGTTACGCCGCAGATCTTGATGAACACCGCAGGCAGGCTACCCACCTGGGGCAATCCCGCTGAACCGGATTCAGGTCGGGTCGGCCTGGCCGAGCGCCCGGACCGCGGCCACAGGATCTTCAGCGGTGACCAGGGATTCCCCCACCAGCACGGCGTCGAAGCCGGCTTCGGCCAGAGCCCGGGCGTCGTCAGGGCCGTCGATCCCGGACTCGGCCACCCGGGTGACCGAGGGCGGCATGGCCGCGGCGACCCGCACCGCCCGGGCCCGGTCGACCTCGAAGCTGACCAGGTCCCGCTGGTTGACGCCTATCAGCTCGGCCCCGATGGCCAGGGCTCGCTCCAGCTCGGCCTCGTCGTGCACCTCGACCAGGACGTCGAGCCCGACCTCCTGGCCCAGGCCGTGGAAGTCGCGCAGCTCGGCGTCATCGAGGGCGGCCACGATCAGGAGCACGGCGTCGGCGCCCATCAGCCGGGCATCGAACACGTCGGTGGCGGCGACGGTGAAGTCCTTGCGCAGCACTGGCACCGTGGTCGCCGCCCTTGCCACCTGCAGGTCGTAGGGCGAGCCGCCGAAGAACTCCCGATCGGTCAGCACCGACAGGCACGTGGCACCACCGGAGGCATAGCTCATGGCCAGGGTGTCGGGTTCGAGATCGACGTTCAGGTCGCCCTTGGAGGGCGAACGGCGCTTGATCTCGGCAATCACCGCCAGCGCGACGGCGTCCCGCAGCGCTGCCGCGAACCCCCGGGTCGGCGGCTGGTTCTTGGCCTCGTCGAGCAGGACGTCGTGGTTCCGTCGGTCAGCCGCGGCGTCGGACCGGTGCGCGGCCAGGATGCGGTCGAGATAGGTGGCCACGGCGTGCACGCTACCGGCGGGGGCGGGGACGGGTCATGGCCAGCATCGGGGCCAGGATGAACAGTCCGAAGGCCACGAACATGGTGCTGCCGGCCAGGACCAGCAGCGCCGCCGAACCCAGGACGAAGGCGCCCAGAGCCAGCCCGACCCCGAGAAGCAGCGCCCCGGCCGGTGCCACCGCCCACCAACCCTCTGGGGCCCGGATCGGCCCGATGGGGGTGGTGTCCAGCAGGTCGGCGTAGACGTCGTTCCATTCCTCCGACCGGTCCGGCGGGTCACCGGCGGGGGTCTCGGGCATGGGTCGGGCCTGAGGTGCGTGACTTCCCAGCGTCTGGTCGTAGGCCCGGCGGCGACCGGGATCCCGCAGCACGTGCCAGGCCGCGTTGAGCCGCTGCATCGCCGCGGGGTCACCTCCGGTGTCGGGGTGCAAAGTGCGGGCCGCGGTGCGGTAGGCGTTGCGGATCTGGTCGGCCGACGCGTTTCGGCGGACGCCCAGCAGCTCGTAGTGGGTGGGGTTGCGGCCCACTCGTTCGCTCAGTCCGCAGGGAGCAGGGGCAAGGGCAGGGTTCGCACCCTTGCATCGGCTGTGGAGGCGCCGTCCCCCCAGGTCACGACGGCCTCGACCCCGTCCGGGCCGGGCTCGATCGAACGGGCGATGTAGGCCAGCGCCACCGGGCGCTGGAGGGGCGCGGCCCAGGCCGCCGAGGTCACCGACCCGACCTCCGCATCACCGACATGCACGACCGCTCCCTTCGACGGCGCAACCGGGCCGTCGAGCAGCAGCCCATGGAGGTGGCGGGGGACGTTTCCGCCACGACTGTCGATCCGGGCCACCAGCTCCTGGCCGGTGAAGCAGCCCTTGGTGAAGTCGACCGAGGCGTCGATGATCCACTGACCGACCTCGGCGGGGATGGTCTTGTCGGTCAGCTCGGCGCCCATGGCCGGAACACCGGCCTGGATGCGCAGGGCCGAGAAGGCCTCGGCGCCGATCGGCTTGACGCCCGAAGGGAACGTGACGCTCGCCCCCAGGAGATCCGAGCCCTCGATACCGGGCCATCCGGCCGGCACCCGCAGTTCGGCAGCACCAGGCGCGTTGGCGACAGCCTCGTCGGCCCCGGCGCCACGGACCGCAATGCAGTGCCAACCCTCCAGAAACGTGACCTCAGCCTTGGTCCGGAGAAGGAAGCGCTGCAGCCGGGCGATCAAGCGCTTGCCCGAGCCGCCATCCACGTCGAGCAAGTACGCGTCCTCGGCAGTGCGAGTGATCCGGCACCAGGCATCGACCTTGCCCGCAGGCTGCAGCACGAAGGTCCAGCTGGTCGCCCCGACATCGAGATGCTCGACGTCTTGGCTGACCTGCCCCTGGAGATAGGTGACCGAGTCCGGCCCCCGCACCTCCACCACATCACGCGCGACCTCGCGTCCGACAAGAACCACCCGCCCAGTGTGCCAGGTAACCGAGGATCCCTAACCCGACAGGTCGAGCGGCACCTGCAAGCCCAGGGGCCCGCCGTCGGTCGATGGGCCCCAGGCCAGCACGCAGCCGCCGGGGGCGGCAGTGCAGCCAGTGGAAGGGAGCGGGTAGCTCTCGACAACGAAGCGCCCGTCGGCGTCGGTGTTCGGGAACCCCTCGTCCGGGTAGACGCAGTCGACCGCGGATCCGGCTCGACACGACGGGAGTTGGACCTCGCTGTTGGCCTGGAAGCCCTCTCCCTCGACCCGAACCCGCTGGCCCGGCTGATACGGACCGTCCGGCACGATCCGCAGCGATGGTCGAATCGGGTTTTGCGTCGGAGCGATCTCGATCGGCACCACCACCGGAGGCGTTCCATAGACGTTACCGAAGGCATCGACGGCGAGAGCGCACGGCTGGCAGGGCTGCCACACGAGCTCGGGCGAGCTACCGGTGCCGCCGTAGAGCCCGACGTCGTGGAACACGAGCAAGTCCAGGCTGAATGATCCGTCTGTCGCAGTACGGGCGTGGGCGGAACGGGAGTCGCATGGAGGCTTGGTAGGCCTGGACTCCAGGTCCTCCGGAACCCCGACGCACTGGGTCACGTCAACCTCCGCGGCCGCCGGGAACCCCCGGCCTTCGACCGTGACCCGCTGACCGTCCTCGATGGGGCCGTCCGCGCCGACCAACGACATCGTGGGCGTGGGCAGCGGGCCCAGGTCGTCGGCGAAGACCAACGGCGCCATACGCCTCGTGTCGAAGCCTGGCGCGCAACAGTGCCCAGGCCAATCCGCCTGTACGTAGATCAGGCACCGTCCGGGCGCGGAGGCGCAGTCGACCTGGCCCCCGGGCGTCTGGACCACCCGGCTGACCGGCATCACCAGATCGGGGCGGCCGGCGGGGCTGCGCAGAGAGAACACAGAGCCACACCAGGCACTGGCCTGCGGGACCTCCTGCTGCGGATCGCGGCGCTCGCCGACGGCGTCCAGCCACTCGGCGGCGCACTCTGTGGCTACCACCTCACCTCCCGGGTCGGAATCGAGTGACAGCGTGACCTCGCGCCCGTCTCTCAGATCGTTCGAGGGGCTCAGGCTCAACCCTTGCGGCTCAGCCAAGGCGGGTGCGGTCCCTACCGGAGGCACCGTCACGTCGGTGCTGATGTCGGCCGGGGACTCGTGGTTGCGGGCCACGGTGACCAGGCCGACGACGACCAGCATGACCGCCACCAAGCCGACGCCGGCCCCGGCAACGGCGCGTCGCTGTCGCCGTTGCCGCCGCCTCCGGGCCCGCGCCCGGATCTCACCCACCGGCGTCGGAGGGTGCGGAGGCTGTTCCGCCAACCGCTCCAGCAGCTCGATCACGTCAGCGTCAGGCATCGTTCGCCTCCTCGAACTCGTCGTCGGTCAGGAGTTGGGCCAGCCTGGCCCGGGCGTTGAACAGGCACGATGCAACGGTTCCGGGCGCCACCCCCATGACCTCGGCCACCTGGGCCACCGGCAGATCGGCCACGTGCCGCAGCACGATCGCGGCGCGCTCCCGCGGCGGGAGCTGGCGCAGGGCTTCCCAGACCTCCGCCGACCAGGTCGGAGGCGGCGCCTCGACCTCCCTCACCGGGATCAGCCGGCGCAGCAGCCGCCGCTCGTGCTCGGCCCGCCGCAGCCGCCGACGGGCGACGTTCAGGGCGGTGCGATGGACCCAGCCTCCGGCCGAGGCCATGTCCCGGACGCGGCCCCACCGCTCATAGGCGCGGACGAACGCCTCGTCGGTGGCCTCGACTGCCACCGAAGGGCGGCCGGTGATGGCGGCCACAGCGGACACCACTCGTGGGTGCTCCCGGAGATACCACGTCTCGAAGTCCAGCTCTTCCACCGCCCCACCAAGTCACCACAGCCGGGGAATGTTCAGCGATCCTCGAAATCAGTTTCGCTGGTGGACCCGGCGGGCCGCGGTCATGCGGCGAGCCGCCGGAACCGCCGCGAGCAGGGCCTTGGCCTTGTTGCGACACTCCAGGTCCTCGTGCTCGGGGACCGAGTCGGCCACGATCCCGGCGCCGGCTTGCACTGACGCCCGGCCCTCGTCATCGACCACCAGCGTGCGGATGGTGATGGCGGTGTCGACGTTCCCGGAGAAGTCGAAGTAGCCCACCACCCCGGCATAAGGGCCGCGCTTGGTCGGCTCCAGCTCGTCGATGATCTCCATGGCCCGAACCTTCGGCGCTCCCGACACCGTGCCCGCGGGCAGGGTGGCCCGCAGCACGTCGATGGCGCTCCGTCCCTCGGCGAGCTCGCCTGACACCTGCGAGGTCAGGTGCATCACGTGGCTGTAGCGCTCCAGGGTCACGAACTCGTCCATCTGCTCGGTGCCGAACCGGACCACCCGGCCCACGTCGTTGCGGGCCAGGTCGACCAGCATGATGTGCTCGGCGATCTCCTTGGGGTGCTCCCGCAGCTCGCCGGCCAGGCGAGCGTCCTCCTCGTCGGTGCTGCCCCGGCGACGGGTGCCGGCGATGGGCCGGGAGATCACCCGGCCGTCCACCACCCGCACCATGGGCTCGGGCGAGGAGCCCACCAGGGTCACCCCCGGCTGACGCAGGAAGTACATGTACGGGCTCGGGTTGACCTGCCGCAGCACCCGGTAGACGTCGAAGGGCTCGGCGTCGAGGTCGAAATCGAACCGTTGAGCCAGGACCACCTGGAAGATGTCACCGGCCATGATGTGCTCCCGGGCCACCTCGACCGCCCGGCAGTACAGATCGAGGCCCATGGTGGAACGGACGTCGGGCAGCGGGTCGTCGGAGCTCGGGGGCTCCACGAGCGGCTCGACCAGGGCACCGGTGCCGTCCTGGGCCAGGTCGTCGACCCGCGCCACGGCGCGCTCGTAGAGCCGGTCCAACGTCTCTTCGCTGGCGTTGTCCGGGACGATCACGTTCTCGATGAGGACGACCACCTGACGCCAGTGGTCGTAGGCCGCGAGCTGGCCGATCACCCAGAGGATGGAGTCGGGATGCCCCATGTCGTCTTCGGGGGTGTTGGGAAGGCTCTCCACCTCTCGCACGACGTCGTAGCCCAGGTAACCGAGCACCCCGCCGTGCATCGTGGGAAGGTCGGGCAAGGTCGGCGCCCGCCAGGCCGACAGCACCGCCTCGACCGCAGCCAGGATCCCCTGGTCACGTGGCACGCCGGGCGGGATCGGTCCGACGATCTCGACCTCCCGGCCCCGGCTGGTCAGGGTGGTGAGCGGGTTGCGTCCACAGAACGACCAGCGGCTCCAGCGGGCCTCCCCGTGCTCCACCGACTCCAGCAGGAAGCCGGGCTGGTCGCCGACCAGCCGGGAGAAGTGAGCCACTGGAGTGGTGAGGTCGGCCAGCACCTCGCGCCACACCGGGATGACCGTGTGCTGCCGGGCCAGCGCGTGGAAGTCGCCGCGGGAGGGGCGGATCATCAGCCTGCGCCGAAGGCCCGGAAGAAGCAGGACCGGGCCCCGGTGTGGCAGGCCCCGGCGCCTTCCTGCTCGACCGCGAACAGCAGCGTGTCGCCATCGCAGTCGTAGCGAACCTCGCGGATCCACTGGACGTCGCCCGAGGTCTCGCCCTTGCGCCACACCTCCCGCCGGCTGCGGCTCCAGAACACCGTGCGCCCCTCGCTCAAGCTGAGGCGCAGGGTCGTCTCGTTCATCCACGCCAGCATCAACACCTCGCCCGTCGCATGATCCTGCACGATGGCGGGGACGAGCCCGTCCGCGTTGTAGCTGACCTGGGCCAACTGCTCCTCGGCGACATCGATGGGGGTCATGAACGGCATCGGGCCATGCTACGGCCGCGCCACCCCACGGCGGAATGCTTTCGGACCGGGCCGCGGCCTATGGCAGGCTGCGCCGTGCCCCGAGGTTCGGTTCCCCCGCCCCTGGCGGTGATGCTTGGTGGAATCGCCGGAGCGACCTGCCGCTGGGCGGTGCTGCACTACGGCCAGACCTCCGGGTCGTGGCCCTGGCCGACGCTCGGGGTCAACGTCGTCGGGTGCGCGGTCCTCGGCATCGTCGCCACCCAGCTGCCCTTCGCCGCGGCTCGCCGGGCCGTGCTGTGGCGGGACGGGGTGGGCATCGGCTTCTGCGGTGGCCTGACCACCTTCTCGACCCTCGCCGTGGAGCTGGCGCAGATGCTGCGGGACGACCGATGGGCGCTCGCGGGCGGGTACCTCGGTGCGTCCGTGGTCACCGGGTGGCTCGGGTATGAGCTGGTCCGACGGCTGACCCACCGCCGAGTGCGGGTCTCGGCGGAAGTGAGGAACTGACCCTCATGGTCCTGGCCGTCGGATTCGCCGGCGCGGCCGCGCTCGGAGCCCTCCTGCGCTGGTGGGCCGGCGTCAGCGCCTTCCGGCGGTGGCGGGACCATCTCCCACTACCGACGTTGACGGTGAACCTCGTCGGGTCGTTGGCCCTCGGGTGGCTGGCCGGGCGGGGCGTGTCCTCCGAAACCGCGACCCTGGTGGGCTCGGGGTTCCTCGGGACCTTCACGACGTTCTCGACCTTCGTGCGCGAGAGCCACGGCCTGGTCGTCGCTGGGGATCGCTCGAAGGCCCTGGTCTACGTGGGGCTGTCGGTCGGCGGCGGCGTCGCTGCGGCCCTGCTCGGATTGGCCCTCGGCGGCTGAGGCCCTCGACTACAGGTACAAGCCCGTGCTGGCTTCGCCCAGGCGGCTGGCGGCCACGGCGTGGACGTCCCGTTCCCGCAGGATGATGTACTCGTCGCCCCGGACCTCGACCTCGTAACGGTCCTCGGGGTTGAACAGCACGTGATCGCCGATCTGCATGGCCCGCACATTGGGGCCGGTCCCCACGACCTCGGCCCAGGCCAGCCGCTTGGACATCTGCGCGGTGGCCGGGATGAGGATTCCCCCCGACGTGCGCCGCTCGCCATCCGGTCCGGCCAGCTTGACCAGGACGCGGTCGTTCAGCATCTTGATCGGCAGCTTCTCGCCGCTGGCGGTGGGCGACGGCACGCTCGTGGTCACTGGTCCGACGTTATCTGCCTGCCGCGGAGCTTCGCCCCGGTTAGACCGGACGAACAGTGACGCCGGCCTGCGTCAGCTGATCCTTGGCCTCGCGGATCGTGAACTCGCCGAAGTGGAAGATCGACGCCGCCAGCACCGCGTCCGCTCCACCGTCCACGACCCCTTCGACCAGGTGCTCCAGGTTCCCGACCCCACCGCTGGCGATGACCGGGATGGTCACCGCGCCACTCACCGCCCGGGTCAGGGCCAGGTCGAAGCCATCCTTCGTGCCATCGCGATCCATGGAGGTGAGCAGGATCTCGCCGGCGCCCAGCTCGGCGGCTTCCTCGGCCCACCACACCGCGCGCAACTCGGTGGGGATCCGGCCGCCATGGATCACGACCTCGAAGCTGGTTCCGTCCGGGGTCCGACGGGCGTCGATGGCCACGACCACACATTGGGCGCCGAACTCGGTGGCCAGCTCGCTGATCAGGCTCGGCCGCTCGACGGCAGCGCTGTTGACCGCCACCTTGTCGGCGCCGACCCGCAGCAGCTGGCGAGCGTCGTCGACCGAGCGGATCCCCCCGCCCACCGTGAACGGAATGAACACCTGCTCGGCGGTGCGGCGGGCCACATCGACGATGGTGTCGCGTCCGTCCGAGGAGGCGGTGATGTCGAGGAACACCAGCTCATCTGCACCCTCGGCGTCGTAGCGGGCGGCCAGCTCCACCGGATCGCCGGCATCGCGCAGGCCCACGAAGTTCACGCCCTTGACCACCCGGCCGGCGTCGACATCGAGACAGGGGATCACCCGGACGCTACGCATCGGTCGACAGCACCGCCATGGCTTCGGCCACGCTGAACGCGCCCTCGTAGAGGGCCTTGCCCACGATGGCGCCGGCCAAGTGGCGGTCGCCGACGGTCAGGTTGTCCAGCGCCCGCAGGTCGGCCAAGGACCCGACCCCACCGGAAGCGACCACATCCAGCGAGGTGGCCTCGAGCACGGCGGCCAGCTGGTCCAACGCGGGACCGGCCAGGGTCCCATCACGGCCGATCTCGGTCACCACCAGGGCCGCCACCCCGGCGTCGGCGAAGCCGCGGGCCACGTCCAGGAGATCGGCCCCGGCATCCTCGGTCCAGCCCCGGACCGCGACATCACGACCCCGGGCGTCCAGTCCGACTGCGATCTGGCCCGGATACCGCCGGGCCAGCTGGGCCACCCAGGCCGGGTCCTCGAGGGCGGCGGTGCCCACGACCACCCGGGCCACCCCGGCCTCGACCAGGGCGTCGGCCGCGGCATCGTCCCGGACTCCCCCGCCCACCTGCAGTGGCACGTCCACCGCCGCGGCCACCGCGGCCACCAGCGGACGGTTGCGGGGCTCGCCGGTGCGGGCCGCGTTGAGATCGACCATGTGGACCCACGGCGCTCCCTGGTCCTGGAACGCCCGGGCCTGGGCCACCGGATCGTCGCCGTACACAGTGCCCTGGTCGTAGTCGCCCTGGTGCAGCCGCACGCAGCGACCGTCGAGCAGATCGATTGCCGGATAGAGGTCCATCAAGCAGCTTTCGCTTCCTGCACCGCCCGGCGGACGAAGTTGGCCAGGATGCGCAGGCCCGCGGTGCCTGACTTCTCCGGGTGGAACTGGGTGGCCCACAGGGCTCCCTGTTCAACCGCCGCAGCCATCGGTCCGCCGTAGTCGCAGGTGGCGACGGTGTGCTCGTCGGGCAGCGCGGCGTAGGAGTGGACGAAGTAGACCCAGGTCGGCTCGTCCAGCCCGGCCAGCAACGGGGTGGCCTGGTGGTGCTGGAGGATGTTCCACTGCATCTGCGGCCGCTTCACCCCGTCGGGCAGGCGTCGGATCATCCCCGGCAGGATGCCGAGCCCGGGGACATCGGGGCTCTCCTCCGAGCCGCGGTAGAGCAGCTGCATCCCCACGCAGATCCCGAGGAACGGTCGTCCGGAGAACGCCGCTTCCACCGCCAGCTCGTCCAGACCAGTGGCTTCGAGGGCCTCCATGCACCGTCCGAACGCACCTACGCCGGGCAGGACCACGCCTGCGGCCTCCCGGATCACGCCCGGATCACTGGTCAGTCGGGCGTCCGCACCCACCCGCACCAGAGCCTTCTCCGCCGAGCGCAGGTTCCCGATGCCGTAGTCCAGCACGGCTATTAGGGCCATACGCGGAATCCTAAAGACCACGCGCCGTGCGCGTCATATGACATAGGCGCGCTACTCCACACGTCAAGGGTTCGACGCGCGGCTCGTCGGGAGCACAACAATGGGTGGATGATCCTCACCGGAACGGCCGACGGGCTCTATGAGATTGGCCTCGACGGCGGCATCGAGCGACACGGCTTGGCGGGAACGGAGGTCAAGGCCGTCTCCGGAGAGTGGGCGATCTCCGACGCCACCGTGCGGCCGCTGGCCGAGAATCGCACGCTGGACCTGCCCGAGGGTCTGGTGCCGCGTTGCCTCCTGGCCGGAACCGGTGGGACGTGCGTCATCGGCACCAGCGAGGCCCGGCTGTTCCAGTCCGACGCCGACGGAGTGCACCCGATCTCGTCGTTCGACGAGATCCCGAGCCGGAGCGAGTGGTCGACGCCCTGGGGCGGACCGCCTGATACCCGTTCGCTGGCGTTGGGACCCAAGGGGGTGCTGGTCAACGTCCACGTGGGTGGGGTGTGGCGGACCGAGGGCAACGGCTGGTATCAGTCGGTGGAGCCCGACGCCGACACCCACCAGGTGACGGCGGTGGACAACATCGTGGCGGTCGCCGCGGGCCGGGGGGTCGGCCAGAGTGGCGACGGCGGCGCCACCTGGACCTGGAGCACGACCGGGCTCCACGCCACCTACTGCCGGGCTGCGGCCATCGCCAACGGCTGGCTGCTGGTCAGCGCGTCGGACGGTCCCGGCACCCAGCGCGGAGCGCTCTACCGCCGCCCGCTGGACAAGCCGGACCAGCCGTTCGTCCCCTGTGGCGGCCACGGGATCCTGCCCAAGTTCTTCCCCCACAACGTCGACAGCTTCGAGCTGGCCGCGGCCGGCGATCTGGTCGCCGTGGGCACGCCCAGCGGCGAGCTGTACCTGTCCGAGGACGGCGGTGGCAGCTGGCGGGTCCTCAACGACGGCCTACCCGGCGTCCGCTGCGTCGAGTTCCGCCACTGACCGGCTACAGACTGCCCTTGGTGGAGGGGACGCCGTCGCCCTCGATCCGGACGGCATCCCGCAGGCAGCGGGCCACGCCCTTGAAGGTGGCTTCGACGATGTGATGGGTGTTGCGGCCGGCCCGCAGGTTCACGTGCAGCGTGATCTGGGCCGCGGTGGCGAACGATTGCCAGAAGTGCCCGGCCATCTCCGGGTTGAACGGCGGATCCCCGAGGGGCAGGACCTCGCCGAAGGGCACGTCGTAGACCACGAACGGCCGACCCGACAGGTCGAGGGCCACCTCGACCAGGGCCTCGTCCAACGGGAACAGCCCGCTGGCGAACCGGCGCACACCAGCCTTGTCGCCGGCGGCCTCCCGGAACGTCTCCCCGACCACGATGGCCACGTCCTCGACGGTGTGATGACCGTCGACGTGGAGGTCGCCGGTCGCGTCGACCACCAGGTCGAAGCCGCCGTGCCGGCCCAGCTGGTCGAGCATGTGGTCGAAGAAGGGCAGTCCGGTGCTGGCCTGCACGACGCCCTCGGTGCCGTCGAGGTCGAGCGACACCGACACCGTCGTCTCCTTGGTCGAGCGCTTGCGAGTGGCCGAACGGCTCATGTCAGGACCTCCTTCACCGCCGCCAGGAACCGGTCGTCCTCGCCCGGGGTGCCGATCGTGACCCGCAGACAGCCCTCCAGCCGGGGCCACGAGGAGCAGTCCCGCACCAGCACCGACCGCTCCACCAGCGCCTGCCACAGCTTGGCGCCGTCGAGGTCGCGGGGACGGAACAGCACGAAGTTGGCTCCCGAGGGCCAGACGTCGACCGGCAGCTCGGCCAGCGCCGTCATCAGCCGGCCCCGCTCCTCGACGATGCCGGCCACCCGGGCCCGCATCTCGTCGACGAAGTCGAGGGCGACCAGACCGGCGGCCTGCTTCACCGCATCGAGGTGGTACGGCAGCACCACCTTGTCCAGCTCGGCCACCAGCCACCGCGGCCCCACCAGATAGCCCAGCCGGGCCGCGGCCATGGCCCAGGTCTTGGAGTAGGTGCGGGTCACCACCAGCGGACAGTCGTCGTCCACCAGCTCGAGCGCGCTCCAGGGTGCGAACTGGCCGTACGCCTCGTCCACCACCACCACCCCGGGGGCCATGGCGGTCACCTGGCGTATCACGTCGTCGGGCTCGACCATCCCGGTGGGGTTGTTGGGCGAACACAGGAACGTGATCTCCGGCACGGACTCGGCGAGAACCTTGGCGACCACGTCCGGATCGAGCGAGAAGTCAGCGGCCCGCTCCCCCACCACCACCTCGGTGCCGGCGATGCGGGCGATATGGCTGTGCAGGGCATACGTGGGCTCGAACACCGCAGCGGTGCGACCGGCTCCGCCGTAGGTCAGGCACAGCGTCTGCAGCACCTCGTTGGAACCGTTGGCCACGAACACCTGCTCCGCCTGGACCCCGTGCAGCGCCGCCAGCGCCTCCCGCAGCCGGCGGTAGCCCCGGTCGGGATAGCGGTGCCACTGCACCTGCCCGACGGCCTCGGCCAGTCGAGCCGTGAACGCTTCTGGCGGTGGGCCGGGAGCCTCGTTGGTGTTGAGCCGAACCTCCACGTCGATCTGCGGCGAGTGGTACCCGGACATCAAGGCCACGTCGTCGCGGGGCGTCGGGCGTCCGGCGGTCATGGCTTCACCGCCTGTCCCACCCGGACCCGGATCGACTCGGCATGGGCCGGCAGCCCTTCGTAGTCGGCCAGGGCCATCACGTGCTCGCCCACTTCGGCCAGCCCCGCGGCACCAGCGGAGATCACGTGGATGTGCTTGCAGAAGTCGTCGACCCGCAGGGCGCCGGCGAACCGGGCCGTGCCGTAGGTGGGCAGGACATGGCTGGGTCCGGCCACGTAGTCTCCGATGGACGCCGGCGTCTGTGGACCGCAGAACACCGCGCCGGCGTGGCGGACCAGCGGCAGCAGCGCGTCGGCATCGGCGACCAGCAGCTCCAGGTGCTCGGGGGCGATGGCGTTGGCCACGGCCAGGGCCTGCTCGGCGTCATCGCAGACCACCACATAGCCGCCCTCGGCCAATGTGGCCTCCAGCTGCTCCCGCCGGGGCGAGGCCGGAACCAGCTCGGCCACCGCGGCCACTACAGCATCGGCCACCGCCTCGTCCCAGGTGATCAGCCAGGCCAGCCCGTCGGGACCATGCTCGGCCTGGAGGATCACGTCGATGGCGGCGTACTCCACCGGGGTCGTGGCATCGGCCACCACCACCACCTCGGACGGTCCGGCGAAGGCCGACGGCACGCCGACCAGCCCCCGGCTGGCCACCTCCCGCTTGGCCTGGGCCACCCGGGCACTGCCGGGACCGACGATCACGTCGACCGGCCGGATCGACTCGGTGCCGAACGCCAGGGCGCCGATGATCCCGGGACCACCCACCCGGATCACCTCGTCCACGCCGGCCAGGGCGGCGGCGGCCAGGATGCCCGGCGACACCGACCCGTCGGGCTGGGGCGAGGTGGCCATCACCACCTCGGGCACGCCGGCCACCTTGGCCGGGACTGCGGTCATCAGCACCGTCGACACCAGTGGCGCCAGGGCGCTGGGGACATAGCAGGCGGCCCGATCGACCGGCCGCACCAGCTCGCGTATCTCGATGGAGCCGTTGTTGTGGAACCGGGTGCCGCTGAGCTGGGCCTGGTGGTACGCGGCGATGTTGGCTCGGGCTCGTTCCAGCGCGGCCCGCA
>DASXTK010000476.1:0-4898 GCA_036505485.1 Acidimicrobiales bacterium | reverse complement strand
GCTCCCGGCCCACCCGGCCGATCGCCTCCTCGACCATGCCGGTGGTGCGCGGGTCGCGGTAGCTGATGGGGTCGCCGAACAGCTCCCCGTCGCGGCCGAGCAGCCCGTAGTCGACCCCCCACGCGTCAACACCGACGGCGTCGACCGTGCCCGCCGCCACGCCCGCGGCGGCCAGGCCGGTCCTGATCTGCGACCACAGGCCGTGCAGGTCCCAGCGGAGATGACCGTCGTGCGGGCGGGGTGACGTGGGGAAGCGGTGGACCTCCTGGAGCGCCACCCGGTGGCCGTCGAAACGGCCGAGCACGACCCGGCCGCTCTCGGCGCCAAGGTCGATGGCGACCACCGTTCGGGCCGTCATGAGCCCACCGGCGTCCTCGCGCCCACCTCGAACCCGGCCCGTCCCCGGATGTCCCGGGACGACCTGCCGACCAGGACCTCGTAGCGTCCCTGGTGGACGACCCACGCCCCCGACGCCTCGTCGAACGCGGCGAGGTCGTCCCGGTCCAGCCGCAGCGACACCTCGTTGCTCGCGCCGGGATCGAGGTGGACCTTGGCGAAGCCCTTCAGCTGCCGGGGGGGCTGCTGGGCCGCGGCCGGTGCCGCGACGTAGAGCTGGATGACCTCGGCCCCGGCGCGGCCGCCGACATTGGTGACCTGCACCGAGACCGTGACCGCTCCGGTCGCCTCGTCGTGCTGGAGGTGGGGCTGGCGGTACTCGTAGTCGCCGTAGGAGAGCCCGTGGCCGAACGGGAACAGCGGCTGCTGGCCGTGCTGGTCGTACCAGCGGTAGCCGACCAAGACACCCTCCTCGTAGCGGGCATCGCCGTCCACACCAGGAAATCGCTCGGGGCCGGTGATCGGGCCCTGCTCGGCTGTGGCCGGGAACGTGACCGGCAGCCGGCCGCCCGGGTCGGCGTCGCCGAACAGGACCGCGGCCACCGCCTGCCCGAACTGCTGCCCGGCGTGCCAGGCCTGCACCACCGCCTCCACCTGGTCGAGCCACGGCATCAGGACCGGGCCGCCGGTGTTGAGCACCACCACCGTGCGGGGGTTGGCGGCCGCCACGGCGGCGATCAGCTGGTCCTGATCGCCTGGGAGGGCGAGCGAGGTGCGGTCCATCCCCTCGCCCAGGGCGTGGCTGGCGAACACCAACGCCACGTCACAGTCGTCGGCCAGCCGGGCGGCCTCATGGATGCGGGTGTCCGGTGGCTGCCAGCCCAGCTGGACATTCGCGCCGCCGACCCCGGGCTCCATGACAGGCCAGGCGGTACCGCTCCAGAAGTCGAGCCGGATGCTGACCGGATGGCCAGCCCGTAGGTTGGCCACGCCGCTGACCGGGAGCGGCGGGCCGTCGAACAGCTGACCGAACTCACGCTCCCCCGAGGCGACCAAGGCCCCGTCGATCTCGAGCCGGCTGATCCCGGCGGTCAGGATCGTGAACCGGTGGGGCCCGTCCACCGTGGGGGTGATCGTGCCCGTCCACCGGGCCGACCAGACCGTGCTGGTCAGTGCCTCGGGGGCCTGTGGGATGTCCACCGTCGGGTCGACGACCGTCAGCGCCGGCTCGCCGTCGGACGTCTCGCCGTTCCAGTACTCCCCCAGCAGCCCCATCCCCTCACGCCCGGCCGGCTTGAGCACCTCAGTCGGAACCACGGCGAGCGCGGCGTCGCCCAAGGAGCCCTGCGTGAACTCCACTCGCACGGCAGCACCGGCCCGCGCGGTGATCCCCTCCAGGGGCGTGACCCGCCGGTCGGGCGACACCCGGACACACGGAGACCCCGCCATCACCCACTGGGCATCGTCCCGGGCGGTGCCGATCACCGCCACCGAACGGACCTTCCCGGCATCAAGCGGCAACAGACCATCACGGTTGGTGCGCAGGAGCATCCCGTCGGTGGCGATCGTGGTCGCCAGGGCGACGTGCTCGGGCGTGCTGGCCAGGGCGGGCCGCTGGTCCGCGTCCGGGACGGGGTGCTCATCGAGGCCGGCGTCGAAGATGGCGAACAGGGTCCGCCGGACGATGTCGTCCAGCCGCTCGGCCGGGATGCCGCCGGAGGTGAAGTCCTCGGCGGTCCGCCCTTCGGTCACGCCAAGCCCGGGTATGTCGAGCCCGGCGTCCGCGGCCGCGACCGGGTCGCGCGCGGCATGCATGAAGTCGGGGGCCACGAACCCGTCCCAGCCCCAGTCGCGGTTGAGGGTTCCCAAGATGCCGGGGTGCTGGCAGGCATAGGTCCCGTTGAGCCGGTTGTAGGAGCCCATGACCGACCCGGCACCGCCCTGCCGGACCACCCCCTTGAAGGGTGGGTAGTAGAGCTCCCGCAGCGCCCGCTCGCCGACCACGGTGTTGATGACCGGCGTGCGGCCGCTGCTGGTGGCATAGCCGGTGCGCCCGGTCTCGGCGTTGTTGCCGATGAAGTGCTTGACCATCGAGATGACGTGCCGGTCCTGGATGGCCCGGACCTCGGCGACGGCCAGCCGGCTGGTGAGGCAGGGGTCCTCCCCCATCGCCTCCGGCAGGCGGCCGCCCAGCGGCACGCGGGCGATGTCGACCGCCGGGCCCAGCAGGACGTTGGAGCCGGAGTCCCGGGCCTCCTCGGCAACCGCCGTGCCATAAGCGGCGGCCAGGCGTTCATCGAAGGTCGCGGCCAGCGCCAGCGAGGCCGGGAACGCCGTCACGTTGTCCGGGCCGCGGATGCCGTTGGGGCCGTCGGTGTACTGCAACGGCGGGATGCCCAGGTGTGCCACCGCGTCGAAGTCGCCGAGCGCAACCGCGACCTTCTCGTCGAAGGTCATCGCCGCCCAACGGGCTTGGGCGCGTTTCTTCGCTGGCCGGTCGGCCCGTCGCCAGCGCTGGTCCACCGTTCCAGAGCTCATCGCAGCCGGTCGGCCAGGGAGGACCCATTCCCGTTGCTGGTGATGTCGGTGTGGCTGCTGGCCAACGCTTCCCGTCGTCCTCGGGCGCCTTCGCCCTCGGTAACGCGGCCGATGGCCTGGCCGGTGTCGGCGTCGAAGAAATGGAACCCGCCAGTGTCGACGGCCAGGTCGACGCTGCGACCCACCTTGGCCTGAGTCTTGGGATTCACCCGGGCCGTCCACAAGCTCTGGCCCTCCCCGGCCAGCTCCTCGGCCTCGACCTCGTCTTTGGCCGCCTTGTCGAACTTGGCGATCATCACATCGTGATGGACCTGGGGAGCGGCCATCTGGAAGATCACATTGACCTCCGACCCCAGCTCCTCGGTGACCGCCACCTCGCCCTTGATCCGCGGCCAGTCGGCCGGGGCGAAGGCGGCATCCTCCAGGCTGGAGGGGCGCAGCCCGATGATGAGCGGCTTGTCGGCATAGGCGTCCAGGCCCTGGCGTTCTGCAACCAGCTGCTCGGGCAGGGGGACCTTGTGGTCGGCGAACACCAACGCCGGCCCCTGATCCCGGACCAGCTTGGCCTCGACCAGGTTCATCGCCGGCGACCCGATGAAGGTGGCCACAAACAGGTTCTCGGGGGCGTCGAACAACATCTGGGGGGTGTCGACCTGCATCAACTCCCCATCCTTGAGCACCGCCACCCGCGACCCCAAGGTCATGGCCTCGATCTGGTCATGGGTCACATAGATGGTCGTCACCCCCAGCCGCTCATGCAGGCTGGACAGCTGGGCCCGCATGCTGACCCGCAGCTTGGCATCCAAGTTACTCAGCGGCTCATCCATCAGATAGGCCTGCGGGTTCCGCACGATGGCCCGGCCCATGGCCACCCGCTGCCGCTGGCCCCCGGACAGGGCGGCCGGCTTGCGCTTCAGGAACGGTTCCAGGGCCAGCATCTTGGCCGCCTCGGCGAACCGTTTGCGCTGCTCCTCCTTGGGCGTCTTGCGCAGCTGGAGCCCAAAGGCGAGGTTGTCCTCCACGGTCATATGCGGGTACAGGGCGTAGTTCTGGAACACCATGGCGATGTCGCGGTCCTTGGGTGGCATGTCATTGACCACCCGGTCCCCGATGCGGACCTCGCCCTCGGTGATGTCCTCCAGGCCGGCCACCATCCGCAGGGCGGTGGACTTGCCGCAGCCGGAGGGGCCGACGAACACCATGAAGTCACCGTCGGGGATGTCCAGGCTGAGGGCGTTCACCGCCCGCACCCCACCGGTAAAGACCTTGGACACATCCTGCAACTCGATCCGCGCCATCTCTCTCATCCCTTCTGTCACGCGTTCCTCAGGCCTTGTGGGTTGGGGGCTTCGGGGGCCCGGAGGTGGGCGCCAGGCCCCCGAGCCCAGCTTCAGACCACCCGTTTCGCGGTGATCGTCGTTACCGGCAGCCCCGTATGGCGGTGCAGCCGGTGTGGGAGATCCATCCCCAGCCATTTCGAGATGGGTTGGGGGAGGGTCGAGAGGATGATCTCGTCGAACTGTCGACGCTCGCGCAGCTGATCCACCGCCTTGATCGGGTCCTCGTCCCCGAGGTCGCCGTCGACGTCGACGCCCATGCCACGAAGGTCGTCCAGGAGCTGGCCCAGCCGATGCTGGGCGTGCTCGGTGGCAAGCGCATCGACGGTCGCGTCGCTGGCGGCGGGAGCGATGGGAGCACCCCTGGCGATGCGGGCGGCGAGGTCGGCCGCCTTGGTGTTGGGAACGAGCAGGTAGAACGAGCTTGGGCCCTGCTCCAGACGCTGGTGAATCGCCTCGGTGAGCTCGGCTTCGGCCAGTGTCTGGTTGGCGATGACGAGATACCTGCGTGTCGTTGTTGCCATGGGTCCTCCTGGCGGGTTTCATGCCTCCACCGCCCTGGTGACCTTCAGCTCCCCGTCCTCCCAGGCAACCGGCATGGGATCAGACAGCTCGCCCAGGAACTGGCGGGCCTCGTCGTAGTAGTGGAACGCGAGCAGGACCGGCTGCCCGGAGCGATCATGGACG
>DASXTK010000475.1:0-4768 GCA_036505485.1 Acidimicrobiales bacterium | reverse complement strand
CGCAGGCTGGCCAGGTCGCTGCCGGCGTCGGGCTCGCTGAACAGCTGACACCACAGGTCCTGGGCGTCGAGGATCCGGGGCAGCCACCGGGCCTTCTGCTCCGCGGTGCCGTGGGCCAACAACGTGGGACCAGCCAGGTTCACTCCGATCCGTCCCACCAGCTCCGGCGCCCGGGCCCGGGCCAGCTCCTCCTGGACGATGAAGTGCTCCAGCGGCCCGGCGCCCCGCCCGCCGTAGATCGAGGGCCACGTCACGCCCACCAGGTGCTCGGCGGCCAGGCGGGCCTGCCAGGTCCGGCCGAACGCCACCTCCTCGGCCAGGTCGTCATGCTTCGGGGGGAGTCCGACGCCCCACTCCCACGGCAGGTTGGCCCGCAACCAGTCGCCCACGTCCTGGCGGAACCGGCGCTGCTCGTCCGTCGGCGTGAGGTCCACAAGAAATGACGCTAGCGTCAGAAACCGCGCTGCACCGGGGGAGGGAACCTTGGACTTCGAGTTGTCCGACGACCAGCTGGCCTTGGAGGCCGCGGCCCGCGACCTGCTCGACGATCTGGCCTCGCCGGAGACGGTGCGGGCGCACATCGCCGCCAGGGACACCCACGACGGCCGCCTGTGGAAGGCCATGGTCGACCAGGGCTGGCTCGGGGTCGACCGGCCCGAAGCCGACGGCGGGCTCGGACTGGGGTTCGTCGCCGCCGCGGTGCTCATGGAGCAGGTCGGACGGCATGTCGCCCCCGCGCCGTTCCATCAAACGCTGCTGGCGCTGGCCGCCCTGCCGCCCGAGAGCGCGTGGACCGAGCGGCTGCTGGGCGGCCCCGTCGGCTGCATCGGCTGGGACCGCGGCGACGGGCGGATGCTGGTTCCCTACGCCCCGGTCGCCGATGTCGCGGTTGTGGCGTCGGCTGATGCCGTGCATCTCCATGACCTGACCCGGGACGGCCGCCGGCGGCCGGACCGCGAACCGGCGATGGATCTGACCCGCTGTGTCGGCTGGTTGCCGTCCGACCGCCCTGGCGGGATGCAGATCGGGGGACCGGAGGAGAGCGCGGCCTTCGTGGATCGGGCCGTGGTCGCCGGCGCCGCCGAGTCGCTGGGGGCCTGCGACCGGGTGCTGGAGATGAGCGTGGAGTACGCCAAGACCCGGGTGCAGTTCGGCAAGCCGATCGGGTCGTTCCAAGCTGTCAAGCACCGCTGCGCCGACATGCTCGTCGACCTGGAGGGCATGCGTTCGACCGTCTACCACGCCGCCTGGTCCATCGCCGCGGGGGAGCCGGACGCTGCCATTGCCGCCTCGACGGCCAAGGTGTGGTGCGCCGACGCTTCCCGCCGGATCATGGCCTCCGGGCTGCAGGTCCACGGGGGGATCGGCTTCACCTGGGAGCACGACCTGCACCTCTATCTCAAGCGGGCCCAACTCGACCGGGTGTCGTTCGGCGACGCGGCAGTGCACCGGGAGCGGTTGGCGGGCCTCCTGCGCGACCGCATCGCCGCGGGGGAGAGCGTCATCTGACGAGGCGGCGGAGGGCCTCCCGATCGGGTTTGCCGGCGGGGAGGAGCGGCAGCTCGTCGAGCTGCACTACCCGCTCCGGCCACTTGAACTTGGTGACGCCCCGCTCGTCGAACCAGCGCTGGCAGGTCGTCAGATCGAAGGGGGCAGCGGCCACCACGAAGGCGCAGACCCGTTCGCCCAGGCGCCGGTCGGCAACGCCCACGACCGCGGCCTGCCGGACATCGGGGTGCGCCTCGAGCACGGACTCGAGCTCGGCGGTGGCGATGTTCTCCCCACCCCGGATGATCACGTCCTTCATGCGTCCGACGATGGTGAGCCAGCCGTCGCCGTCGATGGTGGCCAGGTCGCCGGTGCGGAACCAGCCGTCCGGGGCGAAGGCGTCGGCGGTGGCCGCAGCGTCGTCGTAGCCCGCGAACAGCTCGGGACCTCGGACCCAAAGCTCGCCGCCGTCGCCGTCGGCCACCTGCAGCTCGACCAGCCCGACCGGACGCCCGTCGGTCTCGGCGGCCCGGTCCGGCGGATCGTCGAGGGTGGAGGTGGTGATCGTGGGCGCCTCGGTGGATCCGTACGTCCGCTTCACCCGGCAGCCCAAGGCCTCGGCGGTGCCGCGCACGAAGGCCGGCGTCACGCCAGCCCCGCCGCAGGAGATCTGGCGCAGCGAGCCCACGGACACGGGGTCGAAGCCCGGTGCGTCCACCAACGAGACGAAGAACGTGGGCGGCCCGATCATGAACGTGACCTGCTCCCGCCGGATCAGCTCCAGGGCCTCACCGGCATCCCAGCGGGCCATCGGCACCACCCGCATCCCCGAGGCGGCCAGCAACACCCCGTTGAGCAAGCCGGAGATGTGGGCCAGGGGAGCCGCCAGCAGTGTGCAGTCGTCGGGTCCGAGCCGGTGCACGGCGGTCATCACCCGGACCTTGTGGACCAGCGCCCGGTGGGTGTGGAGCGCCAGCTTGGGCGTCCCGGTGGAGCCGGACGTGGCCAGCGCCACCGCGATGTCCGCCGGATCAGCTGGCGCCGCCCCCAACGGGACCGGTGGTCCGAAAGGGAGGTCGTCGTCCGGGCCCAGGCAGACGGTGGGTTCGAGCCGGGCCAGCAGGGCGCCGACCTCGGCGGAGCTGGCCAGATGGTGGATCGGCGCCGCCACCGCACCCAGCCGCCAGCACGCCCGGTACAGCGTGATCGGGTCCGGGCCGTTGGGCTTCTGCCACGCCACTGCGGTGCCCGGCCCGACTCCGGCCTGGCGCAAGCCGCCGGCCACCGCGGCGACCCGGGCCTCGGCGGGGCCATCTCCGGTCAGGAGATCGTCGAGGGTCTGGCGGTTCCAGGGCCCACCCGGCGCGCCCCACCGCTCCGTCAGGGGGTGGGTGTAGGTGGCGGTCAGAATCGACACAGCTGTTAGTTTCGCGTCGATGGACCTGACCTTCACGGCGGAGGAGGAGGCCTTCGCCGCCGAGGTGCGGGACTGGCTCGCCGCCAACCTCGATGCCCCGCCGGAATTCTCCCGGCTCGAGGACGAGGTGGCTTGGGGAAGAGCGTGGCAGGCCAAGCTGGCGAGCGCCCGCTGGGTCGGGATCCACTGGCCGGCCCATTACGGCGGACGGGGCGCCTCCCCGGTACAGACCGCCATCTTCAACCGGGAGTACGCCCGGGCCCGGGCACCCCAGCCGGTCAACCGGGTTGGGATCAATCTGGCCGGCCCAACGCTGCTGGCCTACGGCACCGACGAGCAGAAGAGCCGCTGGCTGGCGCCGATCCTCACCGCCGACGAGCTGTGGTGCCAGCTGTTCAGCGAGCCCGACGCCGGCAGCGACCTGGCCAGCCTGCGCACCTTGGCCCGCCGGGTCGACGGGGGATGGGTTCTCAACGGCCAGAAGGTGTGGACGTCCTACGCCCAGTTCGCCCCCTGGGGCATCTGCCTGGCCCGCACCGATCCCGATGCCCCCAGGCACCGCGGCCTGTCCTACCTCGTGGTGGACATGCACGCTCCCGGGATCGAAGTGCGGCCGCTCACCCAGATCACCGGAGAGGCCGAGTTCAACGAGGTCTTCCTCGCCGATGTGTTCGTCCCTGACGATCATCTGGTCGGCGAGCCCAACCACGGCTGGACCGTCGCCAACACCACCCTGGCCCATGAGCGCGGCACCAACTTTCCGTTCAAGGAGCAGGTGGTCCACGAGACCTATCTCCAGGAGCTGTTCGAGCTGGCCGACCGACAAGGAGTCTGGGAGACCGCCGATCCCCACCTGCGGGACGAGCTGGTGCAGGCCTTCGTGGAGCTGCGGGTGCTGCGGCTGCACAACTGGCGGACCCTGTCCCGGCTGGCCCGGGGGGAGGAGCCCGGCGCCGAGTCGAGCTGGGTCAAGCTGGCCTGGACCGATATGACCCAGCACCTGTCGGCCACCGCTCTCGAGGTCCTCGGGCCCGAGAGCCCATTGGCCAACCGCTGGTCCCGCCAGTGGCTGTGGAGTGGTGCCGCCAGCATCGCCGGCGGCACCTCCGAGATTCAGCGAACCATCATCGCCGAACGCCTCCTCGGCCTTCCCCGCTGACAGCCACTCGTTCTTGGCAGGGAGATCCGCTCATGGAGCGGATCTCCCTGCCAAGAACACTTCATTCGCCGGGCCGGGACACGCCCGAACCGGCGTCACCGAACCACACGGCGAGCTGGTCGATGCCGTCCGGCACGGCGAGCAGAACGAACTGCCAGTCACCGTCGCTCGCCGTCTCCGGGGACAGGCCGGACGGGTCCGGATCGGTTGGCGAGGGCGTAGCGGCTTCCTGTTCGGCGATGCGCGGTTGGAGCCCCGTCGCTGCTCCGGCGACGTACCACGTGTCGCCAACCAGCAGGCTGGCCGTGAACGTGCCCTGCCCGTCGCTGCTGCCGGTCGGGTTGGGACAGAGCGGGTCTGCGCCGTCGGCCGGCCGCAGGCAGAGGGCGGCCATCGGTCCCGAACCGTGCACCTCCAGCGTTCCGGCGCTGGTCGAGGCCGACGCAACGACCTCCTGCTCCACGATTCGGGCCGTGAGCGCGGCCCGCAGCGAGACCAGGTCGGCTCCGGTCACCGGGGCGATCTGATCGGCTATCTGCTCGAGCGTCGGGCGGTCGATCGGGGTGGCGTTGGCGTCGATGTACAGACTCTGACCGTCGGGCCAGTCACGCCGGAGTGTCCCGAACTGGGGGTCGTGGGACTCGATGACGCCATCGACGCCGACGGTTCCGTGGAACCAGGTCTGCAGGTAGCCGAACGACATG
>DASXTK010000474.1:0-14781 GCA_036505485.1 Acidimicrobiales bacterium | reverse complement strand
GTGCCGCCGTAGTGACCCGGGCCATGGCCAGCGAGGCGAACAGGGTGACCGAGGCCATGCGGGCGCCGACCAGGGGCCAGATCCCGACGTCGGAGCCGGTGTGGTCGAGGGCGACGAAGAACAGGCCGAAGGCGAGGCCGGCCGCCAGGGCCAGGAGCACGGCCTGGAGCATTTGGGGGTGAGGGGTCTCGGCCGTCTGGCCTTCCCGGGACACCAGCATCACCGCCACGAGAGCCACGGCGATTCCCGCCAGGGCAGCGATGCCGGGTCGATCTCCTCCGAGCAGTCCGGCCAGCACCGGCACCATGGCCGACAGCAGGGCGGCGACCGGCGCCACAACGCTCATCGTGCCGAGCGAGAGCGCCCGGTAGAACAGGGCGACTCCGACTCCGCCAACTATGCCGGCGACCGCACCGACGGCCAGCGCCTGGGGAGTGGCGCTGCCGCCGATGAGGGGGGCCGCGAAGAGCAGGATCATCAGCCCGACCACGTGGGACCACAGCACGACCGCGGTCACCGGGGCCCGCCGGGACGCCACTCCGCCGAGGAAGTCCCCTGCGCCATACGCGGCTGCGGCGGTGAGTGCGAGTAGCGCGGCCATGGACTCGTAGACCCCTCGGGCAAGCGGAACTCATCGGGCGAGCTCCGTGGTGGTGGCGGTGTCGCAGATCGACCGACCAGAGCAGTGTAGAGGTCCGGTCGGTAGCTTGCACCGTTCGGTCGATACAATGCACCGGTGCCCGAAGCAGATGCCGTAGCCGCCGCCGTGGCCCGGAACACCCGCCGCCTCCGCACCGCCCGAGGCTGGAGCCTCGATCAGCTGGCCGGCCGCAGCGGGGTGAGCAAAGGGATGCTGGTGCATCTCGAACAGGCGCGGACCAATCCGAGTCTGGGGACCTTGTGCAAGATCGCCGAGACCTTCGGCATCTCGCTGGCCGGTCTGGTCGAGCTGCACGAGGCGCCGGTGGTCCGGGTCGTCCGACCGCAGGAGACCGTCGAGCTTTGGACCGGCAAGGAGGGCAGCTCAGGGCGCCTGCTGGCCGGATCGGACGAGCGCGAGCACGTCGAGCTGTGGCGCTGGGTGCTCGCCGCGGGTGATGTCCTGGAGTCGGACCCCCACGCCGATGGGACCCGCGAGTTGCTGCACGTGGTGGACGGAACCCTGACCCTGCAGGTCGACGGGGTCGACCACGTCATCGCCGCGGGCGGAGCGGCGCTGTTCCACGCCGACCGCGACCACTCCTACCGCAACGACCACATCCGCAAGCCGCTGCGGTTCGTGATGGTGGTCCTCCAAGCCGACGCCGACCTGGACGCCTGGACCGCCCGGCGCGACGACCAGACGGACTAGGACTAGTTCGACTCGTCTAGAAACGACTCGAGGCGTTGGCCGCCCAGGCGGGCGATCGAGGCGTCGAGAGCGGTGGCCACCACCTGGCCGGCCAGTTGGCGCAGGCGGGCCAGGGTGGGGGCGAGGGCGGCGGCGGCATCGGCGTCGAGAGTGTCGCGCCAGTCGGGCGGGAGCAGGTGCTCCTCGAACAGGGCGATGAACCGCTCGGCGATGTCGTCGGTGGCGGTGAGGAGCGCCTCCCACTGGTCGAGGATCACCTCGGCAGCAACGCCCAGCTCGCCCAGGGCCTCGCCGGTCTCCAGGAAGCGGACGTCCGGGACCCGGACCGCCCCGTCCTCGGCCAGCTCGACCAGCCCGAGCGCCACCCCGCGCCGCATGGCTTCGGGCGTGGTCGCATCGGCGGGCAGGCGCTCGGCCAGTTCGGCCGGCGAGAGGGTGACGCCGCGCCGGGACAGGAGCGCGTCGAGCTCCTGCTCTACCCCGACGAGCTCGTCGAGACCCCGACCGGTCTCCCAGGACTGCAGGATGCGGCCGATGCCGGCCAGGGAGAAGCCATCGTCCTGCAGCCGCCCGATGAGACGCAGCCGGGCCAGGTGGTGGGGGTTGTAGTAGCCGGTACGTCCGACCAGCCGGGGGCCGGGGACCAGCCCCTTGTTCTGGTAGAGGCGGATCGTCGTGGTCGGAACCCCGGACGCGTGGGCCAACTCGTCCAGCCGCATCTCGTCGCCCTCGGTCACGTCGCCAGAGTAGCCAATGTCATAGTGATTGGTGTGTGACCATTTGCTAACGTATGGCTCGTGAGCGGCTGGGCCGATGCGATGACGCTGATCGATGTGTTCGTCGTGATGGGCGTTGGCATCGTCCTTCCCTTGGCGCTTCCGACCCGATGGTGGGCCGTGGCGACCGTCGGGGTCGTGATCGCTTTGCTTCGTCCCGAGGGTTGGTCGGCCGCGCTGTTCGTCATTCCCTGGGTGGTGGTGGCTTCGGTGCTGCTGGGTCAGCGGCTGTTGGAGCTCTCTGACGTCGCTGAACTGGTGATGGCCGGGTTCGCGCTCGTTGCCGCTGCGGCCCTGGTGCAATCTCGGCTGGGGGTCCGGCTGTTCGGGATACGGGAGCCCATCGTCGAGCTGACCGCGGTCCACTTCACCTACGCCGGGGTTGGCGGTCTGGGTCTGGCCCGGGCGAACCTGCAGCGGTTCTCCAGCGCCGCTGCCCGGCTTGCCGTGGTGTTGACCGCCGCAGCTCCTCCGGTGGTTGCCACCGGGTTCGTGACCGGTCTGGCCATCCCTCAGGTCGGCGGGGCGGGGCTGCTGACCGCCGGTGTGTGGCTGACCGGGATCCTGCATCTCCGGGCGGCCTGGGGCCACGGCGATGCGTCGGCGGTTCGGGTCCTGCTGGCGATCTCCGGGGTGAGCGTGTGGTTCCCGATGGTGTTGGCCATTGCCTGGGCCGCGGCCCAGCACTGGGACGTGCCGGCCCTGTCGGTGGCCGACATGGTCCGGACCCACGGTGTCGCCAACGCGTTCGGCTTCACCATCTGCGGACTGGTGGCCGGGTGGCTGGGGTCACGTGCGGTGACGTCGGTCCCAACCGCAGAGGCCGTGACGCGATGAAGCTGTTCGGGGTGCACCTTCCGGCGCCTGGGGAGGAGGAGTTGGGTCGGTTGCTGCGAGAGGCGGAGCAATCGGCGCTGACCTATGACCACGTCGGATCGACCCTCGCCGAGGCGGGGCGGGGGTCGGAGCGCCGCGGGCAGGTCGAGCTGGGAGCAGGTCCGGATGCGTTCGATCGGGCGGTGGAGGCGCTGCGTCTGTGGCGGCCGCAGCTCGGCATCGGCGCGATCGTCCGTCCGGCCGACGCTCCGATCGAGGTGGGCTCGACCCTGCTCGTGGTGCTTCGCTTCGGTCCGTTCGCCGTGGTGGTGCCGGACCGGGTGGTGGCGGTGGTCGACGAGCCCGACCGGTTCGGCTTCGCCTACGGCACGTTGCCCGGCCACGCCGAGAAGGGCGAGGAGAGCTTCCTCATCGAGCGAGCCCCTGACGACGAGGTCACAGCCACGATCCGGGTAGACGCAGCCCCGGCCACGTTGCCAGCCCGCATCGCCCACCCCGCAGTGATGGCCATCCAACGCCGAGCCCTCAGCGGCTACCTACAAGCCATCACCGACCACGTCGCCGGCCCCACCCGCTGACCGCCGTTCCTCTCATTCCGGCGTCGATCTGGCCCGGTACTCGGCCCAGATCGACGCCGGAAGGGGAACTCGTTGTGGAGCTAGTGGGAATCGAACCCACGACCCCATCCATGCCATGGATGTGCTCTACCAACTGAGCTATAGCCCCGCAGGGAGCGTTCACCCTACCGCATCGGGAGCGGGCCCAAGGAAGGCGCGCGTCACGCGATGCCGTGTCCGCGTCGTACTCTCGGTGCTGTGCGCATCGCGTTCGGGACTGACGAGACGACAGCGCTGACCGATCACGTGAAGGATCGGCTGGTCGAGGCCGGACACGAGCTCTTGGTCGTCGGCGAGGACATCGCCTGGCCCGACGTCGGCCGTGGTGTCGGCGAGGCCGTGGCCTCCGGAGAGGCCGACCGCGGCGTGGTGTGTTGTTGGACCGGCACCGGCGTCTCGATCGCCGCCAACAAGGTGTCCGGGGTGCGCGCCGCCCTCTGCACCGACGGTGAGACCGCCGAAGGTGCCCGCAAGTGGAACGACGCCAACGTCCTCGCCTTCGGCTTGCGGCTCACGTCTCTGCCCGTCGCGGACGAGATGCTGGACGCCTTCCTCACGACCGAGGTCGACGAGTCCGAGGCCCCGAACTTCGAACGGCTCGACTAGCCCACGACGAAGTTCAACAGCCGGTCGGGCACCGCGATCACCTTTCGCACGGTGGAACCCTGCAGCTGCGCGGCGACCTTCCCATCGGCCCGGGCCGCGGCCTCCAACGCTGCGCGGTCCAAGCCGATCGAGACCTCGATGCGGGCCCGCACCTTGCCGTTGATCTGCACCGGGATCTCGACCGTGTTGTCGATCAGGTACACCCGGTCGGGCTCGGGGAAGGGCTCGCGCACCAGCGACTCGTCGTGGCCCAGCCGAGCCCACAGCTCCTCGCTCACATGTGGCGCCAACGGCGCCAGCAGCAGCACCAGCGTCTCGGCCAGCTCGCCGGGAACTCCAAAATCCGGGTAACGCGCGGTCAGGTGGTTGTTGAACTCGGTGATCTTGGCGATCGCCACGTTGAACCGCAGCGTCTCCATGCTCTCCCGCACGGCCTTGATGCTCTTGGCCTGAACCCGCAGGGTCTCGTCGTCGGGGTCCTCGTCGGCCACCACGACCCGGCCGGTCTCCTCGTCGACGACGTTGCGCCAGACCCGTTGCAGCAGCCGGAACACCCCGACCACGTTGCGGGTCTCCCAGGGCCGGCTGGTGTCCAGCGGTCCGCTGGCCATCTCGTACAACCGCAGGGTGTCGGCGCCGAAGCTGGCGTACATGTCCTCGGGCGTGACCGAGTTCTTGCGCGACTTGCCCATGCGGCCCAGCCGTCGATGCACCGGGGTATCGCCGTGCCGGTACGCGCCGTCGTGTTCGACGACCTCGCTGGCCTCGACGTAACTGCCACGCTCGTCGGTGTACTCGTAGGCCTGCACCACGCCCTGGTTGAACAGCTTGCGGAACGGCTCACGAGACGAGACATGGCCCAGGTCGAACAGGATCTTGTGCCAGAAACGGGAGTACAGCAGGTGCAGCACGGCATGTTCGGCCCCGCCTACGTACAGGTCCGCGCCGCCCGGGTCCTTCTCGTCGCGCGGTCCCATCCAGTACTGCTCGTTGATGGGCTCGACGAACGCCCCGCTGTCGGTGGGGTCCAGATAGCGCAGCTCGTACCAGCAGGATCCGGCCCAGTTGGGCATGGTGTTGACCTCACGCCGGTAGCGCTTGGTCCCCTCGCCCAGATCCAGATCGACCTCGACCCAGTCGGTGGCCCGGGTCAGTGGCGGTGCGGGCTCGGAGGTGACGTCGTCCTCGGGGAACGTGGTCGGCGTGTAGTCGTCCACGTCGGGTAACACCACCGGCAGGAAGCGGTCCGGTAGGGCACGCGGCAGCCCATCGTCGGGGTCGTAGACCACCGGGAACGGCTCGCCCCAGTAGCGCTGCCGGCTGAACAGCCAGTCGCGCAGCTTGTAGGTGATGGTGCCCATGCCCCGGCCGGTCTCCTCCAGCCAGCGGATGATCATGCGTTTGGCGTCGTCGACCCCCAGTCCGTTCAGGTTGACCTCGTCGTTGGCGCTGTTGATGGCCCGCCCGTCACCGACGAACGCCTTGCCGGTCCAGTCCTCGGGCGGCTCGACCGTACGGATGATCGGCAGCCCGAAGACCTCGGCGAACAGCCAGTCGCGCTCGTCCTGCCCGGGCACGGCCATGATCGCCCCGGTGCCATAGCCCATCAGCACGTAGTCGGCGATGAACACCGGGATCTCCTGGCCGGTGGTCGGGTTGACGGCGTAGGCGCCGACGAAGACGCCGGTCTTCTCCCGGGCCTCGGCCTGGCGCTCGATCTCGCTGCGCCGGCTGGCCTGCAGGCGATACGCGTCCACGGCTTCGGCGGGTGTCGTATGGCCGCCGGTCCACGAGTCGGGCACGCCCCCGGGCCAGGCCGCCGGGGTCAGCTGATCGACCAGTGGGTGTTCGGGCGCCAACACCATGTAGGTGGCGCCGAACAGGGTGTCGGGCCGGGTGGTGAACACCTCGATGTCGACACCGGCCCGGGTCGGGAACCGGACCCGGGCGCCCTCGGACCGCCCGATCCAGTTGCGCTGCATCAGCTTGATCTTCTCGGGCCAATCCAAGTCGTCGAGATCGGCCAGCAAGCGATCGGCGTAGGCGGTGATGCGCAGCATCCACTGCTTCAACGGGCGGCGGAACACCGGGAAGTTGCCGCGCTCGCTGCGCCCCTCGGCCGTGACCTCTTCGTTGGACAGCACCGTGCCCAACCCCGGGCACCAGTTGACCGGGGCCTCGTGCAGATAGGCCAGACGGTGGTTGTCGACGACCACTCGGCGCTCGGTCGTCGACAGGTCGGCCCATGGCCTGCCGGAAGGGTTGGTGCCCTCGCCCGGTTCGCGGCGGCCGACGTCCAGCTCGGCCACCAGGTCATCGATGGGTCGGGCCCGGTCGGCCTCCTGGTCGTACCAGGAGTTGTAGATCTGCAGGAAGATCCACTGCGTCCAGCGGTAGTAGCCGGGATCGGCGGTCACGATCGAGCGTCGGTCGTCGTGGCCCAGACCCAGGCGCCGCAGCTGGGTGCGCATGGTGGCGATGTTGGACTCGGTGGTGACCCGGGGATGCTGGCCGGTCTGCACGGCGTACTGCTCGGCCGGCAACCCGAAGGCGTCGAAACCCATGCAGTGCAAGACGTTGTGCCCCCGCATCCGCATGTAGCGGGCGAAGACGTCGGTGCCGATGTAGCCCAGGGGATGACCCACATGCAGCCCGGTACCACTCGGGTACGGGAACATGTCCATCACGTAGAGCTTGGGGAGATCGCTCAGCTCCTCGAAGCCCTTGGACAGGTCACCGATGGGATTCGGGGCGAAGAACATGCCCTCGACCTCCCAACGGTTCTGCCAGGTGGTCTCGATCTGATCGGCCAGCGCGGCGGTGTAGCGGTGCGGCGGGACGTCATCCGACGCAGTCGGTGGTTCGGGGGGCGTGTCCGCAGCGGATGACGTATCCGACATGACGACGAAGAGTAACGGGTGACGACCGCCCGGGATTCATGGGTAAGTCAGTTCACGTGGCGTGGTCGTCCACTCGCGGAGATGGCACGCGGTCGTGACGAAAGCCACGTAACCCCTACGGGCCCGCGCGAGTCACAGCGCTTATGCCGTCGCTTCTCCAGCGCATCGAGCGCGCCGCCCAAACCGACCGCACTGTCACGTTTGTCGTCGGTGGGGGCGAAGAGGTCGTGTCTTGGCGGGACATGCACCACCAGGCCAAGGGTTTCGCGGCCGCGCTGCAAGCCCGTGGGGTCCAGCCCGGCGACCATGTGGCCCTGCTGTCGCCGACGACTCGGTCGCTGGTGACAGCCATCCAAGCGACCTTCCTGGCCGGCGGAACCATCGTCGTGCTGCCGTTGCCGATGCGCCTCGGCTCCATCGAGGAGTTCGTGGATCAGACCCGCGAGCGCATCCACCACGCCGACGCCAAGCTGGTGGTGATCGATCCGGAGCTGGCCGCGTTCGTGATCGAGGAGCCAGGTGACCCGCCCATGGTTCCGATCACCGACCTGGCCGACGGGGATCCTGCCGCCTGGGTTCGTCCCGACGACGACCCCGAGCGCCTGGCGATCCTGCAGTTCACCAGCGGTTCGACCTCGGACCCGAAGGGTGTGATGCTGCCCGACCAGGTGCTGTGCGCCAACCTCGACGCCATCACCGAGGCCCCCAGCCTCGATCCCGCCGACGACGTGCTGGTGTCGTGGCTGCCGCTCTATCACGACATGGGTCTGGTGGGGATGCTGGTGCTGCCCATGTCCACTGGCACCCCGCTGGTGCTCGGCGCTCCGCAGGACTTCACCTCCCGCCCCTCCCGCTGGATGGAGTGGATCTCCACGTACGGCGGAACTGCCACCGCCGGTCCCAACTTCGCCTGGGTGCTGGCGACCCGGGCGTTGCGCAATGGCAACGGCCCGCAGCTCGACCTGTCGCCGTTGCGGGTCGCGCTCAACGGGGCCGAGCCGATCGATCCCGACAACGTCGACGACTTCATCAACGCCGGTCAGGCCCACGGTCTGCGACCCGGCGCCATCTTCCCGGCCTTCGGCATGGCCGAGATCGGCATCGGTGGCGCCTTCCCGCCGCCTCTGCGCGGGCTCATCACCGACTGCGTCGACCGGCGGGTGATCGAGACCGAGCGCTACGCCGCTCCGACCGAGCCCGGCACTCCGGGGAGTCGGCGATTCGCCCTGCTCGGACGGCCGGTGCCGGGGCTGGAGTTTCGCATCGTCGACCCCGACACCGGTGCGGCCTTGCAGGAGCGCGAGGTGGGTGAGCTGGAGATCCGGGGCACGTCGGTCACGCCCGGCTACTACAAGCGGCCCGACGTCAACGCCGAGCTGTTCCACGAGGGCTGGCTGTGCACCGGCGATCTGGCCTATCTCCTGGGCGGTGAGCTCGTGGTGTGCGGACGGATCAAGGATGTGATCATCGTCGGTGGACGCAACGTCTTCCCCGAGGACGTCGAACGAGCAATCGGGACCATCCAGGGGATCCGGGCCGGCAACGTCATCGCTTTCGGGATGCTCAACGGGCGCGGTCGGGAGGCGTTGGCCGTCGTGGCCGAGACCCGGGCGTCGGCTGACGACGATGGTGGGGTCCTCGAGGCGCTGCGTCACGCCGTGGCCGAGCGGGTGGTCGAGACCATCGGTGTGCCGGCCCGGGAGATCGTGCTGGTGGCAGCGGGCACGTTGCCCAAGACCAGCTCGGGCAAGCTGCAACGCTCGCTCTGCCGCAGCCGCTACGAGAACGGCCAGCTGGAGTTCGTGAAGGCCTAGTTGTCCTGCTCGCGCAGGAAGCGCTCCAGCTCGGCCGCGAGCTCGTCGCCGGTGGGCAGGGGCGTGCGGTCGAGGGGACCTACCCCGGCGTCCTCATCCACTCGCTCGTAGGCCGTCTCCAGCTGGTGGAGCATGGCCTCGTGTTCGGCGTTCTGGCTGATCAGCTCGTCCAGCCGCTCCCGGGTGGCCTGGGCCTGGGTGGGTAGGTCGCCGAACGGCAGCGTCAGGCTGGCCAGCTGGCCCAGGCTCTCGATCAGACCCACGCTGGCGCCGGGGTAGTTCATGCCCGAGGCGTAGTGCGGTACCTGGGCCCAGATGCCGACGGAGGGGATCCCACGGGCGTCGCAGCCCTGTTCGAGCGCGGCCTGGGCGCCGCCCGGGAAGTCCAGCGATGCCCGCAGGAATCCGGCCTCGGCCAGGGTGGCGGTGGATGCGGTGCAGGCCATGCGGGCCGGCCGGGTGTGGGGTGCCGGCGCCGGATAGGCGCCCAAGCCGACGCAGAGCCGGACGTCGAAGTCCAGGGCCAGCTCCACCACCTCGTCCACGAACTGGTGCCAACTGCGGTCGGGCTCGGTGCCCACCAGCAGCAGCATCTCGTTGCCGTCGATGTCGGTGGCCGCCCGCAGCTCCAACGATGGCCAGGTGAGACCTTTCTGCACGCCGTCGATCATGTGGACCGTGGGCCGGCGGGCCCGATAGTCGAGCAGGGCATCGGTGTCGAAGCGCGCAACGGTGACGGTGTCGAGCCCGTCGAGCAGCACTTCGGCCGCCCCGGCCGCGGCCAGCCCGGCATCGATCCAGCCCTCCAATGCCAGCACCAGGACGGGGGCATCGAGTTCGGGTTGGTCGATCAGCTCGTACAGCGCCACGGAGAGGTCCTTCGTTACTTGTTGTCGTCGAGTGTCGTTCGCGCCGCCTGGGCCAGGACCTCGACCTGGAGGCCGAAACCTTCGAAACCGCCGGCCTGGCCCATCGCCCCGGCCTGGTAGCGGGCGAACACGCCTTCAAGGATGCAGGCAAGCTTCCAGTAACCAAACGCCATGTAGTAGTTGACCCTGCTCGGATCACGAGCTGCGTCACGTCCCGAGGCTGAGGCATAGCGTTCGATGAGCTCGGCCCGCGACGGGAAGCCGTCCAGCAGCGTGGCGCTGTCGCCCAAGGCCGCCACCTGGTCGTCGGCCTCGGCCCAATAGACCAGCAACAACCCGAGATCGGCCATGGGGTCGCCGAGGGTGCACAGTTCCCAGTCGAGCACCGCGCTGATGGCGCCGTCCGGGGCGACCAGGCAGTTGTCCAGGCGGTAGTCGCCGTGGACGATGGCGGCCGGCCCTTGTTCCGGGATCCCCGCCGCCAACGCCTCGTGGACCTCCTCGACGACCGGGAGCTCGCGGGTCTTGGACTGCTCCCACTGGCGATGCCAGCGCTTGAGCTGCCGCTCGATGTAAGCCTCCTTGCGGCCCAGCTCACCCAGCCCGACCTTGTCAGGGTCGACGGCGTGGATCTTGGCCAGGACATCGGCCGTCTCGTGCCCGGCGTGGGTTCGGGCCTCGAGCGAGAAGTCCTTGGCCGCGCCCGAGTTGCGCAGCACCGCCCCTTCCACGAAGTCCATGACGTAGAACGGCGCTCCGTTGACCTGCTCGTCCTGGCACAGGCCGATGACCGGGGCGACGGGGACATCGGTGGGCGCCAGGGCCGAGATGATGCGGTGCTCTCGCGCCATGTCGTGGGCCGTGGCCAGCACATGGCCCAGGGGAGGGCGGCGCAGGACCCAGCTGTGGCCGGCCGTGTCGTCGACGCGGTAGGTCAGATTGGAGTGTCCACCGGCGATCAACTGGAAGGTGAGTGGAGGCGTCACCGCGGGAGCGTGCTGCTCGAACCAGCCGGTGACGTTGGTCGCGTCGATGCCGGGTGGCAGATCGGTCTGGGTCGGCTGCGCCTGTGTCCCCTCCATCGGGGGCACGGTAGCTGCGTCCGGGCACCTCGGTAGCCTGGGCGAGATGAGCGTCGATGTCACGGATGCGACTTTCCAGACCGAAGTGCTCGATCGATCGGCGACCACGCCGGTGGTGGTCGACCTGTGGGCCCCCTGGTGCGGGCCGTGCCGGCAACTCGGTCCCATCCTCGAGAAGGTCATAGACGAGACCGATGGCAAGGTCGTGTTGGTCAAGGTGAACACCGATGACAACCCGCAGGTCTCCGCGGCCTTCCGGGTCCAGGGCATCCCGGCCGTGTACGCCCTTGCCGATGGCAAGGTCGTCGACGGGTTCGTCGGCGCCCAGGGTGAGCCGATGGTGCGGGAGTTCGTCGACCGGCTGCTGCCCAGCGCCGAGGACGAGAAGCTCGAGCAGCTGGTGGCCGCCGGGGACGAGATGTCGCTGCGGGCTGCTCTGGACCTCCGATCGGATCACCCGGGGGCCATCGTGGGGCTGGCCGAGCTGCTGGCCCGACGGGGCGGCGAGGGCGACGGCGACGAAGCCCTGGCCTTGCTCGAGCGCATCCCCGAGACCGCCGAGACCCGACGGGTTGCCGCCCTGGTCCGCACCGGGGCCGACGAGGGCGCCTCCGACGAGATCGCGGCCAAGCTCGACGAGCTGCTCGACCGGGTCAAGCAGGACGACGACGCCCGCCAGGAGTTCGTCGACCTGCTCGAGGTGCTGGGTCCGGACGACCCGCGCACCGCGGACTATCGCAAGCGGTTGTCGGCCCGACTGTTCTGACCCCCGCGTGTGGACCCTGCAGCGGCATGAGGGGTACTGGCTGCTGGCCGGGCCGGCCGCCCCGGGCGCTCGGGCTACGACGTTCGGGCCGCTGATCATGATGCGGCGCAGCGGGGTCGGGAACGCCCGCCTGTTGCGCCACGAGCTGGAGCATGTACGCCAGTGGCGGGAGAACGGGGTTCCGGGATTTCTGCGTCGCTACCTCGGCCCGTACTTCCGGTGGCGTCTGCGTGGCTATCCCCACTGGGCGGCCTACCGGCGGATCCCGTTCGAGATCGAAGCCGAGTGGATCGCCCGTCGCTCGGTGTGAATCGGCGTCTGTTGCCGGCGCGTTAGGGTCGGGGCGGACCGGATTTCCCTCCCGGTGACGACTTCCCCCTCGTCCTGACGAAGTCGCGCGCCCGGAGGGCTGTGATGTCCGACCCCCTGTCCGAGCTGCCGCGTCCGGTCGGCCCTCCGAGTTGGCGGGACCGGCTGGCGGAATGGGCCGAGTCCCTCGACCTGACCCCGACCCGATTGGTGGGCGGTGCGGCGGCGCTGGTCGTGGTCGGGTTGTTGGGTTGGAAGCTGCTGGCGCCGCCGCCGACTCCTCCCGAGATGCGGCTGCCCTTCGTCTCTACGACCGCTCCCGGCCCGGAGTCGTCGTCGGCGACTACGGCCCAGGCTTCGCCCGCCGAGGTGGTGGTGCATGTCGCCGGCGCGGTCCTGACTCCGGGCGTCCAGCACCTGGCCGCGGGGACCCGGGTGGTCGATGCCTTGGAGGCCGCGGGCGGGGCATCGCCGGACGCCGACCTCAGCCGGGTCAACCTGGCCGCGCTGCTGGAGGACGGCCAGCAGGTCTACGTGCCGGTCCGGGGGGAGTCGCCACCGCCGGCGGCAGGATCCGCGGTCGGGGACATGGCTCCGGCGGGACCAGTCGATCTCAACACCGCGGATGTTGCGGCGCTTGATGCCCTCCCCGGGATCGGTCCGGCGCTGGCCCAGGCCATCGTGGACCACCGCGACCGCAACGGCCGGTTCCGGTCGGTCGACCAGCTCGTCGAGGTGCGCGGCATCGGCGAGGCCAAGCTGGAACAGCTTCGACCCCTGGTCACGGTCTGATGGACGCGGACCGTTGGTACATCGCTGCCGTGCTGGCCGCCGCGCTGGGGTCGTGGTTGGGGATGTCGGGCCGGGTGGTTCCGCTACCCGGGATCGTCTTGGGAGCGGCGGTCATGGCGGTTGGTGTCGCCGTGGTCCGCCGGCGTCCCGGGCTGGTGTGCCTTGGTCTCGGGGTCGTGGCCCTTGCCCTGGCTCAGCGGTCGATGGTCGGGTTGACCCGGGTGCCGGAGCTGGGACCGATGCAGAGCGAGGTGACGCTGCTCACCGACCCCGCGCCCCTGGGCCGGGGCGGGTCGATCAGCGTCGAGGTCGGTGTCGGTGGCCACCGGTTGGCTGCCGTGGCCCATCGGGCCGCTGCGGCCGCGCTCGACGACCGCCTGGCCGGTGAACGGGTGGTGGTGCGGGGTCGAGTGACCGCTCCTGGGCCCTACGAGCGGCGGATGCCCCATCGTCACCTCGTCGGCCGGCTCGAGGTCGACACCGTGCTGGGCTGGCGTCCAGGGCACGGGGTGACCCGCGCCGCCAACGGCCTGCGGCGCACGCTCACCGCTGGCGCGGCGGGGCTTCCCGAGCGGCAGCGGAGCCTGCTGATGGGTCTGGTGCTCGGCGACGACCGCAACCAGCCGCCCGATCTCACCGATGCGTTCCAGCGAGCCGGTCTTGGCCATCTCCTCGCTGTCTCGGGCCAGAACGTCGTTTTCGTGCTGGGGTTGGCCGGTCCGGTGTTGAGCCGGGTGCGGTTCGCGCCGCGGCTCGTGCTCACGCTCGGGGTGCTGGCCGGCTTCGCGCTGCTCACCCGCTGGGAGCCGTCCGTGCTCCGGGCCACCGCCATGGCCGCCATCGGGGCTTTCGGCGCCGCCGTGGGACGGCCGGCGTCCAGTCGGCGCGTGCTGGCGCTCGCGGTCACCGGTCTGCTGCTCTGCGACCCGCTGCTGGTCTCGTCGCTCGGCTTCCAGCTCTCGGTGCTCGGTGCGGCCGGCATCATCGTGGGCGCCGGACCGATCGAACGGCGGCTGCCCGGACCACGCTGGGTGACTTCGCCTCTGGCCATGACCTGCGCTGCGCAGATGGCGGTCGCACCCTTGTTGACCGCGGTGTTCGGGCCGATCAGCCTCGCGTCCTTGCCGGCCAACGTCCTGGCCGCGCCGGCCGCCGGCCCGGTCATGGTGTGGGGCTTGACCGCCGGCCTCGTCGCCGGGCTTGTCGGTGGACCGGTGGCCGGGCTGCTCCAGTTGCCCACCCGCCTGTTGCTGGCCTGGATCGAGGCGGTGGCCTTGGCCGCGGCACGTTGGCCGATCGTGTCGCTGGGTTCATGGCATCTCGGTGCGCTGCTGGTGGCTGGCGTCGCCCTCCTGGTCTTCCGACATGGTCGGTCACGCGACGGCCCTTGATCGTCAGACTCCCAGGCCCAGATGACAGTGGCGACGGAGTCGCCGCCACAAAGGGCGGCAGGGTGGGGTCGGGCGGAGGGTACCTTCGAACCGATGTCGGTTTCCGCTGCTCCTCCGGTTCCCAGGGTCGACCTGACCCTCACGCTCACGACGCCCACACACGGCTCGCGCACGGTCGATCTGGCCACGCGCGCCCTGGTGGTCGCGGTGGTCCCAACTCCTCGGTGGGGACGTGAGGCCGAGGTCCTCGCCGCGGTGGCTGCCGCCGCCGACAGCGGGGCCGACCTGGCCGAGGTGCCGGCCGAACCCCGGTTGCTCGGGCCTGCCGCGGCCCAGGGCGCGGTTCCGGTGGCTGTCCGGGTCGGCGACACGGCGGAGGCTCGAGCGGCGTTGAGTGCGGGCGCCGCGCTCTTGTTGGTGGATCTCGACCGCGTGGAAGCTGTACTTGACCCGAGCGAGGACCACGATGAAGACGAGGGAACGCCACGGCCGGGTGCGCCGCCGCCCTCGGCCGATTGGCCTCTCGCGGTGATGGTCGACACCGCCCGCGCCGCCCGTGATGCGTCGACACCAACCCCAGAGCGGCCTGTGGCCCTGGACGTGACCAGGCTGGCCGACATCGATGCGGTGTCGGAGGAATCGCTCGGGTTGGCGGTAGGCGCCCGCCTCAT
>DASXTK010000473.1:0-2206 GCA_036505485.1 Acidimicrobiales bacterium | reverse complement strand
GTCCTGCGCCGGCTGACCCACCCCAACATCGTCCGGTTGCTCGACGTGGTCGAGGACGGCGACGAGATCGTGCTGATCATGCCCTACCTCAACGGCGGCAACCTGGCCGAGCGGGTGGCCCAGCACGGTCCGGCCCCGGCCGAGGAGGTCGAGCGGCTGGCCCAGCGGCTGCTCGGAGCCCTGGCCACCGCCCACGCGGCCGGGATCATCCACCGCGACATCAAGCCGGCCAACGTCCTGTTCGACGACAAGGGCGAACCCTGTCTGGCCGACTTCGGGGTGGCCCACACCTGGGATCAGACCTCCGGGCTCACGGTCACCGGGATGGTGGTGGGCACCCCCGGGTTCATGGCCCCGGAACAGGCCCGTGACGAACCCCTGACCCCGGCCAGCGACGTGTTCTCGCTCGGAGCGACGCTGCTGTTCGCGGCCACCGGCACCGGGCCGTTCGGCAACGGCGACCCCGGCCTGCTGATGGTGCGCGCCGCCGACGGCAAGGTCGAGCGCATCCCCAAAACGGTTCCGCCGCGCCTGCGGCGACGACTGGCCGCCATGCTGCGACCTCGGCCCGAGCGGCGTCCGACCGCGGCGGCGCTGCTCACCGGGGATCAGAGCGCGCTGCGACGACCACCGCCCCGTACCGGCATCACCGGGACCGGACCGGCCATGGCCTTCGTCGGCTTCGCCGCGGCCGTCGTGCTGGTGGCTGTGGGCGTCTCGGCCCGGCGGGACGACTCGAAGGACGCCGGCGCCGGTCCTGATGGCGAGTTGCCGACGACCCAGACGACCGGCACGAACGAGGGCACGCCGCCAGACGGCTCGAGCACCATCGACCCGGAGCTGATCACCGAGGCCGACGGGGTGCTGGAACCCGGCGGCCTGATGGACAGCTACCTGCTGACCATGGGCGACCCCCGCTATCCGGAATGTCCCAGACAGGTCGTGATCACGGTCATGGCCGCCCCCGAGGCCGCGGTTCACCTGTTGGTGGTGCAGGACACGTTCAGCAAGGACCACCCCACGCCGGTGATCGAGGACTCCAGCCGCGACGACAACGAAGCCCGGGTCATCTTCACTCCCGAGGCCTGCGGTGACCTCGACAGCACCTACCGCGTCGAGGTCACCTCGCTGGCCGACGTGAACGAGGCGATCCCCTACCGGATCATCCGGGAGGATTCCTGACCGGTTCGCAGGGCGGCGATCGCCGCCTCGATCCCGGCCAGGCGCCGCTCGATCTTGGTCAACCGGTCGGCCAGCTCACCCAGGCTCACGTTGGGGCGATAGGGCTCCGACCGGCCCGCTGATTCCGTTGACGTGGCGTGCATCACCACCGGCGCGGCCATCCGGTGCAGTTCCTCCGGAGACGGGCGTCCCGTGAGGACTTCGGCCCACAACGTCTCGCCGCCCCACGCCGTGGAGGAGATACGCACCGCGATGGGCGTCGGGGTCCGGCCGGCCAGCGAATCCAGCGCCTCTTCCACCTCGATCGCGTCGTCGCGGTCGAGCGCGTCCCGTACCTCGCCAACCCGTTGAGGACCTCCCAGCAGCAGGACCGACAGCACGGCCAGCTCGGCCTGGTTCAGCCGCCAGCGCTCGTCGGCCCGGTGCCGATAGCGGACGGGTCCAACGCCGTGACCAACCACGACGAAGCGGGCCAGACCCTTGGACTTGAGCGACAGCAGGGCATCGTCGACGGCGCGGTCGTCGAACACGGTGAGCTCCCGGCGCCGTCCCTGGTTGCAGGCGAACCGCAGCTCGTCGAGTGACGCCGCGGGGGCTTCGGGTCCGGCCTGCTGCTGGAGCTCGATCAGACACCCGAGCACCCTCCCCTCGGCGGCCGTCAGCTCCATGTTGGCGAGGTTACGCGGTGAGCCGCGGGAAATACGGCTCTCCCCGACGTGACGGTTAGCGTCCGGCCCCATGGGGATGGACCGTGCAGGCGTGACCTTCGCTTCCTTGATGACGCTGGGACCCGATCTGGCGATCGAGAGCGCCCGGTTGGCCGAGCAGTGCGGCTATCGCAGCTTCTGGACCGCCGAGACCACCGGACCCGAGGCGTTCTCCCTGCTGGCCGCAGCCGGCGCCGCGGCTCCATCGCTCGATCTCGGGACCGGCGTGCTGGCGCTCCAGCTGCGCACGCCCATGCTGGTGGCCATGGCCGGGGCGACCCTGCAGGCCCTGCAGGCCGAGCGCGAGGTGCTCCTGG
>DASXTK010000472.1:0-6757 GCA_036505485.1 Acidimicrobiales bacterium | reverse complement strand
TCCACTCCGATGGACGAAACGGGGCAGCGAGGTCAGCTTGCGAGCGGAGGATCAGGGCCCGCTGACGACCCTTGGGGTCTCAGCCTGGGACCGTGGTGATCCAAGGCCGTCGGCATCGTCCTGGTGCCTCTTGCGCGTCGAGATGTCCAGGGCTCGATACGCCGGGAGCGTCGAGCCGGGTCGCTGGCGACCGCGCGTCGGCCCTGACCGCCGTGGTCGCGATGATTCAAGTGCAGACCGGTCGCGATCGTCGGCTGGCCGACCAACACCTGAGGGTGCGGTGACCCGAGCGGTTCGGGCAGCCACGGCCTCCACCCTTGGTCCTCCACTTCAGGAATAGGACTATCCGACACGACCTGTTAGGTCCGATGTAGCCGACCATCGAGCCGGCCGGCACCTCGAAGGACACCCGGTCGACGGCCCGGACTTCGACCTTGCGGCGCCGCAACCAACCGGCCTTGTGGCGCACCACGAAGGTCTTCTCGACCCGGTCGAGCTCGATCAGTGCACCCACGATTTGCTGCCTCCCTGTGCCGACGACAGCCGCCGAGCAAGCCGGTCTAGGTTCTTCTCGTTCCCAGTGTCCAAGCGGCCACCGGCCGCAGCAACCCGGGAGGTAGAGGTGGCGGGGCGAAGGTTGGCCGGCCTCGCCTGGGTGGCGATGGTCATCGGCATGCTCCCGGCATGCGGACACAGCAATAGCGTCGATCGAGCGGATGACCTTGCTCCACCTGTCGCTGGACAGCTCGATCGGGTTGGGGCGACGCCGCCCCCGGCCGAGCGGCAGATGCTGATAGCGAACGAGCTTGGCGAGTTCACCGAGTCGACGGCACAGGATCTCACCGAGCCCCCGTACAGCGGGCAGGTGTCAGTGGTGCTGTATGGAGATCCCGAGGCTGACGACCCGTTCGGTGACCAAGACCTTGGCGTCTGGTATTCGGCTGACCCACGAATTCTCGGAGCCCAGCCAAGCGACGACGATGACCAGCGCGACACGGTGACGGTGCGAGACAAGCAGGCCTACGTTGATCGCAGCAGCCGCGATCCTCGACGTGGTCCGACGGGAGCCACCGTGGTCTCCTGGATCGAACGGGACGGTCTCGCCATCTCGTTGCGCAGTCACAGGTTCTCCGTCGATGAGCTCACATCGATTGCGGAAAGGCTCGACGTGACCGGCGGGTCCGTGCGCCTCGCCAGGTCGGGTTCGGATCGAGGGCTCAGCGAGGCGTTCTCGGTCGAGAACATCGCCTGGAGTGTCGGGGACGCGCCAGTAGGTCCGGCCGTCCGAAGCGTCAGCTATTGGAGGTTTCCCGGCTCCACGGGGAATGTGGATTACGGGATCAAGACATGGACCCTCAGCGACGACATGGGGATAGACGATCTGGTCACATTGTTCCGGTTCGATCACCCCGGCGCACACACCCAGACCGTCCGCCGCAACCGCGATGCCATCGTCTACGAATGGCCCACCGTGGCCGATCTCGACGACGACGAACAGGTCGATGTGATGTGGCTCGAAACCCCTACGGTCGCCGTGACCGCCAGCGGTCATGGCGGTGGCATCACCGCCACCGAGATGCTGGCCTTCGTCGAGACCTTGCGAGCCGCTACCCCAGCGGAGGCTGAGCAGCTCCTTGCCACCGGCGAGTAAGCCCGTCGGCTACTGCGCCGCGGAGCGCATGCCGACGACATCGCCGGTGTGCAGGGGCTTGCCGGCTATGCCCCACTCACCGCTCGCCACCCCGTCGATGGTGACCCACGTGACGGGATAAGGGGGCATTGCTCCTCCTGGATGGATTCGGTTGCGCTGGATGAGCAGCAGATGGTCGAGCAGGGCCGGGGCGTCGGCGGCGTGGTCTGCGATGCTCACGGGCGGCGGAGCGTGGGTGCTGCCGACCCAGCCCCGCACCGGCACATACTGCGCTTACGTTCCCGACCCTCACAGCCCCGCCGGCTGGGAGCCCTGACGCGACGAAATTTCGACACCGGTGGCGACGGAGCAACCACCGGTGTCGAAGTTCGGGTGTTCCGCCGATCAGGTGACGGTGGACTCGGCCACCATGCCCTGCATGGCGTGAGGCGGCCCATCGGGGGGTGGGCCGTCGGTGTTGGTCATGCCCATAGGAATGAAGCACAGGGCCACGTAGTCGCCCGGCTTCAGGTCGGCGACCACGTAGTCGTCCTCGGCCACGACCAGCACCGGGCGGCATCGGCCAGCCCGGCACCCAGCCGGTCGACCAGCTCCCAGCGCCGCTCCGACGACGGCAGCAGCGTCTCCTCGGCCCCGTTGGCGCCGCTGCCGAGCGCCCGCTCGACCGCCGCCCACAGCGACAGGGGTGCGTGCCGGTCGTCGCGGGCCTCGCCCCACACGACCCGCACGTCGTGGCGGCGGGCCTCGGCGGCGAGGGCGTCGACCAGGCGGCTCTTGCCGATGCCGGGCTCGCCGGCCACCAGGGCGACGGCCGGGTCGCCCCCGAGCGCCCGGTCGAGTGACCGGGTCAGCGTCTCCAGCTCGGCATCCCGTCCGACGAACGCGTCGAGTGGCCGGCGCTCACGCACCGGGAGACCTCACGTCCCCTTGCCGCCGTCCGAGCACCCTCCGCAACCTAGTGCCCCCTCAGCCGACGGCGTTCAGCTCCCGGTGCTGCGGTAGTGACGGATGGCCTGGCCCCACACCACCCGGGCCAGCAGCCCGGCCAGGACCGCGACCAGCGGACCGCTCCACGCCACGATGCGGGGCAGGCCGTAGGGCATGGGCTTGTCGAAAAGCCAGATCCCGGGTAGGTAAGCGATCGACGCCAGCGGCACGACGAAGGTGACGATGCGCCGCAGCCAGTTGCCGAGCACGTCGATCGGATAGTTGGTCAGCGCGTTCCCGCCATAGGTGAAGGAGTTCGCAATCTCTTGCGTCTCGACCGTCCAGAAGGCCAGCGACGAGGTGATCACCCAGATCGAGCCGTAGATCGCGGTACCCGACACCACCGACAGGACCACCAGCGCCACCGTCGCCGGGTTCCAGTCCACATCGAGGAGGTGCAGGGCGATCAGCAGCACCACGAAGGGCTGCAGCGAGCGGCCGAGGCGGCGGGCCGCGAACTCCGTGGCCAGCAGCTGCTGCAGCGCACCGACCGGCCGGACCAGGAAGTGGTCGAAGGTGCCGGCCTTGATGTGCCGGGACGCGAACTCCACCGGGCTGATGAACAGGTCACCGAGACCGAAGCACACCCCCGACAGCCCGTAGAGGAACGCCACCTCGGCCCCGGACCACCCGGCCAGCTGGTGGACCGCGGTGAAGATCACGGCCACGGCGGCGAAATCGGTGCCGGCGAGCATGGTCTGGCCCACCAGGAACAGCACGAACGAGACCCGGTACTGCCAGTCGGCCCGGATCCGGGTGTGCACCGTGCGGGCGTAGATCGCCAGGTCAGCCACCCTGCACCACCACCCGCCGGACCGCCCGGGCCAGCAGGAGCCGACCCGCACCGACCAACACGCCCAGCCAAACAAGCTGGTTGGCGTAGACGAGGGCCAGGTCGGCGCCCTGGTGCTTGCCCAGGAAGATCTCCACCGGGAGCTCGATCATCGACGCGAACGGCAGGGCCCGGGCCACTCGCTCCAGCCAGTCCGGGAACAGCACCAGGGGCACGAAGGTGCCGGCGAAGAACTGGGCCGTCAACCAGCCGATCTGGTTGGGACCCCGCACGTCGAGGATCCAGAAGGCGCTGAGCTGGAGCAGGAACCCCCAGGCGAACGCCACGCCGACCGCGAGGATCACCCCGACCACGAACGCCGGCCAGATCCAGGCCTGGTCGGGCAGGCGGACCGGCAGCACCAGGGCGCCGATGAGGAACGGCGGCAGGCCGCGCGCCCATGTGTAGAAGAACGCCTTGCCGTAGGCGGCCGCGGCCCACCAGCCCTGGTAGTCGTAGGGACGGGACAGGTCCATGGCCACCTCGCCGGACTGGATCCGGTCGGCCATCTCCCTCTCGGTGCCGAAGATGCCCACCACCATCAGCAGACCCTGGGTCACGAACGTGAAGGTGACCGCGTCGGTGGCGTCGAAGCCCCCGATGTTGGGCCGCTCTCGGAACACCGCCAACAGCACGTAGCTGAGGATGAACCCGAAGACCGTGTTGGTGACGATCCCGGCGAGGGTGGCTCCTCTGTAGGTGGCCATGCGACGAGCGGTGGTGCGGGCGACCTCCCAGTACAGGCGCACGATCCCTCCCTCCGGTCCGTGTGGGCGCGCGACTGGGCCGGACCTGGCCGGCGGGGCCCATGGGGAACAACCCGGGGGTGACGGTACAGGCCACGTCGGGGACGACTCCTGCGATTTCGGGGTCCACGACTCGAGGCACTACCGGCAAGTAACGTCGGCCTTCGTGATCCGAAAGCTGCTTCGACGGGGGTTGCGCATCGGCGCCGTGGTTGGCGCGATCCTGTTCCTGGTTCAGATCTTCCTGCGCAATCCGGCGCCCAAGCGCTCGGACAGCGCGGATCGCCCCGCTCGCCCGAGCAGCCCGCCGCCCCGGCCGGAGTCGGCCTCCAAAGCCCGGGCCACCACCACGACCAACGGTGACGGAGCCAAGGCCCGTCCGGACACCCCGAAGCAGCCCGCGGCCAAGAAGCCCAGCAGCGGGACCGCCGCGACCCCGGCGACCAAGCCCACCGAGGCGAAGGACTCCACGCCGAGCACCATCGCCGCCGCGTGGGTCGAACCGGATGAGGGCGCCTGCCCGATCAGCCATCCGGTCAAGGTCAAGCTGGCCAGCGGCATCTTCCACGTCCCCGGCGGGCTCGCCTACGACCGCACCAGCCCCGACCGCTGCTATCGGGACGTGGCCGCGGCCGAGTCCGACGGCTTCCGCCCGTCGAAGCGCTAGTTCGCCGGACTACTCCCCGACCACCCGGAGCCGACGCGGGAGACCCGCCTCCTCCGGTTCCGGCGCATCGAGCCGTTCCAGCGCCGCGGCGGAGGCCTCGTCGGCCGGCAGATAGACCACCAGCCGGGCCTCACCTTCGGGCAGCACCAGCGCGGTGAAATCGACCCGCAGCTCCCCCACCACGGGATGGCGCAGCTCCTTGGTGCCGGACCGCTTCTCCCCCACGTCGTGCTCGGCCCACAGCCGGGCGAAGTCGTCGCCGCCCACGCTCAGCTCGCCCACCAGCCCGGGAATTGCGGTGTCGCTCTGCCAACGGCCGGAGGCGGCCCGCAGGTTGCCCACCTGCTCCCGGGCGATTGCTTCCCAGTCCGGGTAGAGGCGCCGGGCACACGGGACTAGGAAGGTGTGACGGATCAGGTTCTCCATGTCGAACAGGCCGGTGGCGGCCATCAGCCGCTCGTAGGCGCCGTTCCACGCCAGCACGTCGGTCAGATGGTTGAGAACGAACGCCGGCGACCCGTTCATCTGCTCGAGTAGGGCCAACGTACGGTCATCGACCGCAGACGTCGCGGGCGCCGCCGGGCACAACGGACCGCACGACGCCGCTGCGGCCAAGCCCTTCAGGTGCTTGCCCTCGTCCTCGTTGAGCTGCAGGGTCCGGGCCAGGGCGGCCAGCACCGACACCGACGGGTTGGTCTCCCGGCCCTGTTCCAGCCGGACCACGTAGTCGACGCTGATCCCGGCCAGAGCGGCCAGCTCCTCCCGCCGCAGCCCCGGGGTCCGACGCCGGCCGGCCGCCGGCAGGCCGACATCCTCGGGACGGATCCGCTCGCGGCGACTACGAAGGAAGCTGGCAAACTCAGATCTCTCCTCCGGCATGCCCCCATCATTCCGGGTCGGGGCCAAAACAGGGTGGCCCTGTCACTCCCAGGACAACCCTTGCCTCCCTCGTGCGGGCCCGAGCCGTCACGGTGGTCCCATGAGCACTACAACCGACACCGCAATCGAACTTCCCCTTGCCCCGGGACTGTGGCTGGTCGACCAGAACCACAGCTCGGTGAACTTCTCGATCCGCCACCTGGGCCTGTCCAAGGTACGAGGGCGATTCAACGGCTTCGACGCCCGGCTGGTGGTCGGCGAGTCGTTGGCCGAGTCAAGCCTTGAGGCCACCTTGGACATGGCGTCGGTCGACACCGGCAACAGCGACCGGGACAACCATCTGCGCTCGCCCGACTTCTTCCATGTCGAGGCCCATCCCGAGATCCACTTCGTCTCCCGCGAGATCACCGGGTCGGGCTCGACGTGGCAGGTCGACGGCGACGTGACGATTCTGGGCGAAACCCGCCCCTTCACGCTCGAGGTGGAGTTCGGCGGGCTGGCCGACTTCCGCGACGAGCGGCACGCCGGCTTCGGCGCCACCGGCCAGCTCCGCCGCAAGGCGTTCGGCCTCCACTTCAACCTGCCGCCCGGTACCGGGGCCCTTCTGGGCGACGTCGTCACCTTCGACCTCGACGTCGAGCTCATCGAACCCCGAAACTGAGATGTCAGCGGTTGCCTGGCAACCCTCCACATCTCAATTTCGGCTCTCCTGTCGTATCCGTGGGTCGGTTTCCTCCCGGCTGCTGGCTTGGCGGCGGCTGCAACGAGGAAACAAGGCGCCGAAGCCGGCCCTTGGGGGGGCTGGCTTGTCCCAGTGTGTTCCCGGCAAGGCCCGGGCGGTCGAGCCGAGGCAATGGTGCCCACTGTGTTGAGGTTGGGGCGATGGTGGCCGTATGCGGGCACTATCGCCTCGGCCTCTCGATGGTGGGCACCATTGCCTCGCCAACCGACCAACCAACCGCGGTGGGCGGTCAAGGGACGGCCAAAGGCCGAGT
>DASXTK010000471.1:0-9398 GCA_036505485.1 Acidimicrobiales bacterium | reverse complement strand
GGCCGGCGCCGACGTCGTCGAGACCAACACCTTCGGCGCCTTCGCCGTACCGCTCGGCGAGTACGGCATCCCCGACCGGGCCCACGAGATCTGTGTCGCCTCGGCCCGCCTCGCCCGCCAGGTGGCCGACGGCTACGGCGGGCTGGTGGCCGGGTCGATGGGGCCGGGCACCAAGTCGCCGTCGCTGGGACAGATCGCCTTCGCCGAGCTGCGCGACGCCTACGAGGTCATGGCCCGGGGCCTGCTCGAGGGCGGGGCCGATCTGCTCATCACCGAGACCCACTTCGACCTGCTGGCGGCCAAGGCCGCGGTCATCGGCGCCCGGCGGGCCATGGCGGCCGTGGGCCGCACGGTCCCGCTCCAGCTGCAGGTGACGATGGAGCAGACCGGCACCATGCTGCTCGGCACCGAGATCGGCGCCGCCCTCGGCGCCCTCGGCGCGCTGCGGCCCGACGTGTTCGGGCTCAACTGCGCCACCGGGCCGTCCGAGATGCACGAGCACCTGCGCCAGCTGTCCGCCAACGCCCCGATGCCGATCTCGTGCCTGCCCAACATGGGCCTGCCGTCCGTGGTCGACGGCCGGATGCACTACGACCTCACCCCCGAGCAGCTCGTCGAGCACCAGACCCGGTTCGTCACCGAGCTGGGGGTGCAGGTGGTCGGCGGCTGCTGTGGCTCGACCGCGGAGCACATCCGCCAGCTCGTCGAGGCGGCGAAGGACTGGACGCCGGCGCCCCGCACCCCCCAGCACGAGGACGGCGCCACCTCGATCTTCGGCTTCGTCCCGTTCCACCAGGACGCCAGCTTCCTCATCATCGGCGAGCGCACCAACGCCAACGGCTCCAAGAAGTTCCGTGACTCCATGCTCGAGGCCGACTTCGACGCCTGCGTGAAGGTCGCCCGCGACCAGGAGAAGGAAGGCGCCCACGTGCTCGACGTGTGCGTCGACTACGTGGGTCGCGACGGCGCGCTGGACATGGACGAGATGGCCAGCCGCTTCGCCACCCAGGTCACCCTGCCGCTGGTCTTCGACAGCACCGAGTCCCCGGTCCTCGAGGCCGGGCTGCAGCGCTCCGGCGGCCGGGCCATCCTCAACTCGGCCAACCTCGAGGACGGCGAGGGTGAAGGCACCCGCTTCGACCGGGTGTGCACGCTGGCCCGCACCTACGGCGCCGCGGTCATCTGCCTGCTCATCGACGAGGAAGGCCAGGCCCGCGACGTCGAGTGGAAGATGCGGGTGGCCCACCGCATCCACGACCTGGCCACCCAGCGCTACGGCCTGGAACCCGGCGACCTGATCTTCGACGCCCTCACATTCCCCCTGTCCACTGGCGACGACGACCTGCGCGGCGATGCCATGGCCACCATGGACGCCATCCGCCGCATCAAGGCCGAGCTGCCGGGCGTCTACACCACCCTCGGCGTGTCCAACGTCAGCTTCGGGCTGTCGCCGGCGGCCCGGCACGTCCTCAACTCGGTGTTCCTACACGAGTGCGTGGAGGCCGGGCTCGACTCGGCCATCGTCCACGCCGGGCGGATCATGCCGCTCAACCGCATCCCCGAAGAGCAGGCCGAGGTGTGCCTCGACCTGATCTACGACCGTCGGGACCAGGCTGCCGGCTACGACCCGCTGGCCAAGCTGCTCGATGTGTTCGCCGACGTGAAGGTGGCGACCCAGGAGAAGGAGGACCGCTCGGGCTGGCCGGTCGAGGATCGGCTCAAGCACCGCATCATCGATGGCGACCGTGAAGGTCTGACGGCCGATCTCGACCAGGCCATGGATCAGGGCATCGCCGCCCTCGACATCATCAACGAGGTCCTGCTGTCGGGGATGAAGGTGGTCGGCGAGCTGTTCGGGTCGGGCCAGATGCAGCTGCCGTTCGTGCTGCAGTCGGCCGAGACCATGAAGACCGCGGTCGCCTATCTCGAACCGCACATGGAGAAGGCCGAGGACGATTCGGGCAAGGGCCGCATCGTGCTGGCCACGGTCAAGGGCGATGTCCACGACATCGGCAAGAACCTCGTCGACATCATCCTCACCAACAACGGCTACGAGGTGCACAACCTCGGCATCAAGGTGTCCATCGCCGACATGGTCGAGAAGGCGCTGGAAGTGAAGGCCGACGCCATCGGGATGTCGGGCCTGCTCGTGAAGTCCACGTTGATCATGCGGGACAACCTGCAGGAGCTGAACACCCGCGACCTCACCAACATCCCGGTGCTGTTGGGCGGTGCCGCGCTGACACGCAGCTACGTCGAGCGCGACCTGCGTGACGTCTACGAGGGCCGGGTCTTCTACGGCAAGGACGCGTTCGAGGGCCTCCACGTGATGGACCGGCTGGGGGCGATCAAGCGCGGTTCTGAGAACGACGACCCCGAGTGGGGTCGGGTGCCGTCGGAGTCCCGGGTGCCGTCCCGGGCCTCATTGGGGCTGGCCGAGAAGGGCGAAGGCGGCGGCGACGGCGCTGACATCCCCAAGCGCTCGCCCGATGTGGTGACCGACAACCCGGTGCTCAAGCCGCCGTTCCTGGGATCCCGGATCGTCAAGGGAATCTCCATCGACGACATCGCCGCCTACCTGAACGAGACGGCGCTGTTCCGCAACCAGTGGCAGTTCCGTCCGGAGAAGCGAGCCGACGGCACGGTTGAGTCCGACGACGAGTTCAAGGCCCGCATCCGACCGACGTTGCGCGATGAGATGGCCAAGGCCAAGGCCGACGGGCTGCTGGTACCCCAGGTGGTCTACGGCTACTTCCCGGCCAACAGCGACGGCAACGACCTGGTGATCTGGACCGACGAATCCCGCACCGAGGAGCGGGTCCGGTTCCCGTATCCGCGCCAGTCCAAGGCGCCCTACTACTGCATCGCCGACTTCTTCCGACCCATCGACGGCAACGATGTCGACTACGCCGGCTTCCACATCGTCACGATGGGTTCGGCCGTGTCCGAGCGCACCGCCCAGCTCTTCGCCGAGGACCGCTACCAGGAATACCTGCTGGCCCATGGGCTCGGCGTCGAGATGGCCGAGGCGCTGGCGGAGTACTGGCATCGGCGCATCCGCGAGGAGTGGGGCTTCGCCGACGAGGACGGACCCAGCCTGGCCGGGCTGTTCCGCCAGCAGTACCGCGGCGGCCGCTACTCGTGGGGCTATCCGGCCTGCCCGGACCTCGAGGACAACGAGAAGGTGCTGCAGCTGCTCGAGGGCGAGCGCATCGGCCTGGTGTGCGACGAGGAGACCGGCTACCAGTACCAGCCGGAGCAGTCGACCTCGGCGCTCATCTGCCACCACCCCCAGGCCAAGTACTTCGTCGCCCGCTGACCCGCTGACTCACTGAAGCTTCGTCGGGTCCTCGTCCTCGGACGGGGCCTCGACGCCGGGGTGCACCTCGGTCGGCTCGGCCGTGGGCTCCCGCGCCGGTAGGCCGCCGCGTCGGGGCAGCGGTGACGCCGGCAGCGGGGTCGGCGTCGGCGTCCAGGCCGGGCTGGGTGGACCGGTTCCCGTGACCCCCGAAGGCTGAGCCGGCGAGGGCGGCCAGCTCATCACCGGCACCGGGGGTGGCGGAGGCGGCGGTTGCGGCTGTGGTCCTCCCGGGCCGGTGGAGGGAAACATTCCCCATCCGGGTGGGGCGACCGCGGGCGATGTTCGGGTGGCGGTCTGGCGTGCGATCGCCACCGCGCCACCGATCAGGACACCGGTGTAGAGCGCGAACTCGGCGCCTCGGTTGGCGCTCTGCACCGTCAGTGCCGCCAAGCCGCCTTGGCTGCTGGAGAAGCTGCCGTCGTAGGCCAGGACATCCAGAGCGATGGCGAAGACCGCTCCTGCGATGGCAGACGAGACCACGAACCCGCCCCAACCGGCGAGGATCGCGATGCCGGCCGACTCGGCCCTCCCGGCAAGCATGGCAGCCAGGAACGTGCACACCGAAAGAACCAGCACCTTCAGGGCGATCGAGACAAAGACCCCCGAGTCAGACCCGAACGACTCGGTGTTCCACGCCGGGAAGGCCGTCAGCGAGATGAGCAGGGCCTGCAGGCCCGCGTCGGCCTTGAACGTCGCGTCCCGGGCCGCCTGACTGCCTAAAACCGCCACCAAAACAAGCGCTGCGCCTACCGCCGCCAATCCAGATCGAACCACCGTCCCGTTCTAGTGCAGCTGGCTCGGCAGGGGAATAGCCCCCAGCTAACCTCGATGCGTGGTCGCCCGAACGCTCCTCGTCGCCGATCAGCGCGACGTCGACCTAGCCATCACGTTCTTCACCGTCCTGACCGTGCTCACCATGGCGGCCACGATCGGCATCGTCGCGCTTGCCGCGCTGGCCCGGTTCTCGGCCACACCGGCGGCCCGGCGCATCTGGCAGCCGTTCCGTTCCCAGCTCAGCGATGGTGGACTCGGGCTGGCCTGGCTCGTGGCCGCGGTGTCCACCGGCGGCAGCTTGTACTTCTCCGAGGTGGCCGGCTTCACGCCGTGCCGCTTGTGCTGGGTCCAGCGGGCGTGCATGTACCCGCTCGTGGTCGTGCTGGCCGTGGCTCTGGTGTGGCGGCCGGCCCGCTGGATCTCGCTGGTCATGGCCTGCATCGGAGCGGTCGTGGCCAGCTATCACATCCTCATCGAGCGCTACCCGTCGCTCGAGTCGAGCACTTGCGACCCGAAGAACCCCTGCTCGCTCAAGTGGTTCGAGCGGCTGGGCTTCATCACGCTGCCGGTCATGGCGCTCAGCGCCTTCCTGTTCATCGTGACCTTGCTGCTCGTGTCCCGTCCCCCCACGTCAACCGCCCAGGAGCGATCGTGACCACCCGGACCAGCCCTGCCCGTCCGACTCCCGCAGACTCCAAGCCGCGCTCCAACCTCGTGCTGCTCGGCGCCATCGCCGCGGTGATCGTGGCGGCGCTGGTGGCGTTCGTGGTGGTCATGGTCACCGGCGATGACGATTCGACGGCGATGACCGCCTTCGACACCACCACCGCCAGTGTCAGCGGCAACGCGTTGCAGCCGTCGCCCGCCGAGGGCACGGACCCAGCGGTTGGCCAAACCGCGCCGGTCATCACCGGCAAGGGGCGAGACGGTGCGAGCCTGACCGCTCCGGAGTCCGGTCGGCCCACGGTGCTGCTGTTCCTGGCCCATTGGTGCCCGCATTGCCAGGCGGAGGTGCCCGTCGTACGGGACTGGGTCGACGCCGGCAACCTCCCTGACGATGTCGACCTGATCGGTGTGGCCACCGCCATGTCGACGGACCGTCCCAACTACCCGCCCTCGGCCTGGCTGGACCGCGAGAAGTGGGACGTCCCCACCATCGCCGACGCGACTGGGGTGGCGGCCAAGTCCTACGGGCTGTCGGCCTTCCCGTTCTGGGTGGCGATCGACGAATCCGGCAAGGTGGTCGAGCGCCGCACCGGCGAGCTGAGCCCGGCAGAGATCAGCTCCCTGGTCGCCCTGGTCCGCTGATCCGACCTACTAGGACTTGGCCGCTGGCAGCTCCTGCTTGACCGTGAGGGCGTCGGCGAAAAGGTCGCCTTGCTCGGCCACGCGGTTGAGGACTTCGGCCATCTCGATTGCCGGTGGTGCGATCTCGCCGGAGGCGACGCCCTCGACCTCGTCCCAGGTGAGCGGGGTGGATGCGGTGGGACGGGCTCGGGCTCGCAGCGAATAGACCGCCACCGTGGTCTTGTGGCGGCTGTTCTGACTCCAGTCCACGAACACCTTGCCGGGCCGGTCGGCCTTGCGCATGACCGAGGTGATGGTCTCGGGATGGGCCCGCTGCAAGAGCTGGGCGACGGCCTGAGCGAATGCCGAGCACTGCTCGTGGGTGTGGGGCGAGTTGAGGGGGACGTAGACCTGCAGGCCCTTGTTCCCCGAGGTCTTCGGCACGGCGACCAACCCGAACCCGTCCAACACGTGGCGGATGTCCAGCGCCACATCTGCGCACTCGCGCAGCGCCGCTGGAGCTCCCGGATCGAGGTCGAAGACGCACATGGTGGGCGCATCGATGTCCTCGCCCCGGGCCATCGGGGCATGGATCTCCAGACCGGCCATGTTGGCGGCCCAGACCAGGGCCGGCGCCGAGTCCAGGCAGCAGTAGTCGATGCCACCTCGGCGGTCGCCCGGCCCAACGACCGTTCCCAGCCACTCCGGGCGATGGCTGGGACAACGTTTCTCGAAGAACGACTGGCCCTCGACGCCGTCAGGAAAGCGCCGCAGCGTGATCCCCCGAGCCTCGAGATGCGGGACCATCACCGGAGCGATGCGGGCGTAGTAGTTGATGACCTCGGCCTTGGTCGTCCCGGTCTCGGGGTAGAGGACCTTGTCGAGATTCGAGATCCTTAGCTCACGACCCTCGATCTCGACACGCTGCCCCTCTGCCACTAGGCGCTACGTCGCTTGGCCGCTGCCGGAGCTTTTTCGGCTTTGGCTGCCTTCTTCGAGTCGGAGGGCTTCGAGGTTGGATGACGCGTGCGGGCCTGCTTGGCCTCCTTCACGCTCTCCTCCAGCGCAGCCATGAGGTCGACCAGCTTCTCCTCGGCCGCCGGGGCCGGCGGTGCCACGACCTCGAGATCGCCGGAGGCCTTGCGCTCGATCAGATCGAGCACCCGGAGCCGGTAGGTGTCCTCGAACCGGGCCGGCTCGAAGTCCTCGGTCAGCGAGTCGATCAGCTGGCGGGCCATGAGCAGCTCGCGATCGGACACCTCGACGTCGTCCATCTCGTCGAGCTCGGTCAGCTCGGCCGGGTCGTTCACCTCGTCGGCGTAGACCATCGTGGACAACACCAGCACCCCGTTGTCGGGACGCAGGGCGCACAGGTACTGCTTGGACCGCATCACGAACCGGGCGATGGCCACCCGGTTCTGCTCCTCCATAGCTCGCAGGAGGAGGGCATAGGGCTTGCGCGCCGCCTTGTCGGGTGCCGCGTAGTAGGCGGCGTCGTAGAACAGCGGGTCGATCTCGGACAGATCGACGAACTGCTCGATCTCGACGGTACGACTGGCCTCCGGATCGAGGGCGCTCAGCTCGTCGTCACCGATCAGCACGTAGTCGCCGCTGGAGAGCTGATAGCCCTTCACGATGGCCTCGGACGGCACATCGTCGCCATCGGCGTCGGACACCTTGCGGTAGCGGATCCGAGCCCCAGAACGGCTGTCGATCTGATTGAACGACACGTTCTTTCGGGACACGGCGTTGTACAGCTTCACCGGGATGCTCACCAGACCGAAGCTGACCGAACCACTCCAAATTGCACGGGCCATACCCTCAGTATTCCCGGCAGGAACGACTTCTACCAGCGCTCGTTGTCAGACCTGCGTAACTTGGCCCGATGCGTCGCTTGGGGTTCACCTTCTTGTTACCTCTGATTGCCCTCCCACTAGTGGGGTGGAATCCAGACCATTCCGGCTCGCGCACCCGGCTGCGCCTCAACGACATCCAGGTCCTGGCCTCGCACAACAGCTATCACCGGGAGCCCGAACCGGCCCTGCTCGACGCCCTGCACAGCGTGATCGGGGATGAGGCCGACGGCTTCGAGTACACCCACATGCCGCTGACCCAGGAGTTCGATCATGGGGTCCGGCAGGTGGAGCTGGATCTCTTCGTCGACGACCCGGCCGGCGGGCGCTTCGCCACCCCGAAGGTCCAGCCGTTGCTCGGACTGGACCCGATCGACCCCCGGATGTCGGAGCCCGGCCTCAAGGTGTTCCACGTCCAGGAGATCGACTACCGGTCGACCTGCCCGACGTTCGTGTCGTGCCTGGAGGAGATCCGGGCGTGGTCGGACGCCCATCCCAACCACATCCCGATCACGATCCAGATCGAAGCCAAGGACGACGTCATCCCGGATCCCGTCAACCTCGGGTTCGTGACGCCGATCGAGTGGTCCAGCCCGGCGATGGCCCAGATGGAGCAGGAGATCGAGTCGGTGTTCCCCACCGAGCAGATCATCACCCCCGGTGACGTGATGGGCGGGTTCCACACGCTGAAGGGTGCCGTCCTCCACGACCGCTGGCCGAGCCTGCAGCGTTCCCGGGGCCGGGTGATGTTCACGCTGGACGACACCGGACGGAAGCGAGGGCTGTATCGGGACCTTCATCCCGACATCGCCGACCGGCTGGTGTTCGTAGCCGCGGAACCGCCGGACCCGGATGCCGCGGTCGTGGTCGTCAACGATCCCATAGGGGACGCCGACCACATCCGTGAGCTGGTGCAACGGGGCTTCATCGTCCGCACCCGAGCCGATGCCGACACCGTGCAGGCCCGCTCCGGCGACACCACCCAACGGGATGCGGCCTGGGCCAGCGGCGCCCACCAGGTGTCGACCGACTACATCGTCGCCGACCCCCGGTTCGGCACCGGGTACATGGTGGAGCTCCCAGGAGGCGGCCCGGCCCGCTGCAACCCCATATCCGCCCCGCCCTCGTGCACCTCTGCGCAACTCACGGAGTAGCACCGACCATCACCTCCCTTGGACCAGCTACACCGGACTCTTCACGACGCTGAAGAGTCCGTCGTGCGGCGCGGACAGCGTCGGCAACGTGGCGCGGACGTTGCCAGACGTCCAGATCGGTGACCGTCACCACCACGAACCCTGCTGCCTCCAACCGCCGGATCCGATCGGCGTCGGCTTGTTGGTCGAGCAGACTCGAGTGGAACCGTTCGCTCTGCACCTCCAAACGCAGAGGTAGGCGCACATCCGCGAAGTCGATGCGACCGATCCACCCTTCCTCGTCGCCGGTGTCGACCTGCCGCCGCATGGCCGGCTGACCATCCTTCTTCAGGACCTCGATCACCCGGGCTTCCAACCCGCTCGCCGGTGGGACGTAGTCCGGGCCGCGTTCTCGCAGAATGTCCCGCATCACGGTGTTGCCGGGTCGACCCCGGCCCAGCTCCCGCAGCATGCGGCGCAATGTCGCGCCCGACACCAGGTGCATGCTCCACGCGTTGTCGACGGCCCGTTCCATCCGGGCCGGCCAGCGGGCCTGCGTCCCCGCGAAGTCGAACAACGCTCGTGCCGGGACGGTGACGGGGATTCCGTCCAGAACCCGGACGTGGTGCGGCGGGAAACGGGCGAGCTCGTGGACGTGGGTGGCGAGGTGGCTCCGACATCGCCCCGGACCACGGGCGCGGGTGACGTGCAGCTCGTCGAGGGTGAAACCCGGGATGCCCCACCAGGCGAGCGCTGCCGAGTGGGACAAGGCCGCGTCAGGCCCCGCGTCGAGGACCGCGGCCAGGACCCGTTGCGCCTCACTCGGGGGTGCGCCGAGCAGACGCAGGACTTGGGGGGAGAGCTTGGCCAGGCGGTCGCTGTCCTGGCACCATTCGATCTCTGCGTTGGTGATGCCGGCGGTCGCCAGCTGTTCGGCGGTGATGAGGCCGTGCTGGCGCTCGAGGACTTCAGTCGGTAGTCGAAGCATGG
>DASXTK010000470.1:0-3465 GCA_036505485.1 Acidimicrobiales bacterium | reverse complement strand
GGTCATCCCTGAATGGGCGGGGTCGGTCAAGAGTTGTGGCCGGCCCTGTTTTCGACTCCCGACCCGGTGCTTGAGCGCGCCGGACCAGGGGTCGGTGTCAGGGCTCGGGCGGAGCCCGACCGCGGAGCGGCCGGAGGGCCTTGACGCCGTCCCCGTTCGGCGCACCATGTTGAGCTGTCGGGGGTGGCGGGTGGGCTATGTGTCCTGTCTGTGGGTCGGGGTCGGACGGTCTCGCGCATCATCGCCGTTGCCGGTGGTGGGGAGCTGGCTGCGTAGCCGCTCGGTCATCCCTTCGTGGCGCCGGGGCGTGCAGGCCACGCCGCGGGCCGCATGATGGGGTTCGCCGACGATCTGGGGGACGGTCAGTCGGGGTCAATCAGAAGCTGCGACCACGCCGCTCCCACCAAGGTGGCGGGGTTGGGGGTCATGACCTGCGCGGCCTCGCGGCCGACCGTCGGAATCTGGGGTCTCATGCGGCTGCTCCGGCCGGTGGTCGGGGCGGGTGCAGGGCCCGGACATGATGGTCACGCAGGGCGTAGAAGACGAACTCGACCTGCTTGCGGGCCGCGGCCACGGTGCCGATGTTCTTCCCACGCCGGTCGGCGACCCGCTTCTTGTAGGCACCGACCACCGACGTCGCACCGAGTGCCTTGACCGACTCCACCGCAGCCCACCGGACCAGCCGGGAGCCCTGCTTGGTGATCCGCCCCCGGTGCACGTGGGTGTCGGACTCGTGGTGCTTGGGCGTGAACCCGGCCCAACACGCCAGCTGCGCTGCGGTCCGGAACCGGGACACGTCACCGACCTCGGCCAGGAACACCGCGGCCAGCACCGGGCCGACGCCGGGGAGCTGCTGCAGTGCGGTGTAGCCGGGGTCGGCGACCAGGCGTCCACGGGTCAGCCGCCCGAACAGGTCGATCTCGTCCTCGAGGTCGTCGATGAGCCGGCGCAGCGACCTCACCCGCGCGGCGTACGGGCCCGGCAGCGGGACCCGGTCCAGCAGGTCGTTGCCCGCAACGCTAAACAGGTCGCTCATCAGCACCTGGATGCCGCACTTGGCCAGAACCGCGTGCACCTCGGCCTTGCAGTGCGACCGCAGGCCGACCAGCTTGGCGCGGTGGCGGACCAGCTCCCGCAGCTCCCGAGTCCGCGGGTCCGAGATCCACGCCTCGGGCAGCCTGCCCATTCGCAGCAGATCGGCCAGGTCGGTGGCGTCTCGCACATCGTTCTTCACCCGGCGATACTCAAAGGCCTTCACACCCAACGGATGCGCCAGATGAACCCGCGCGCCGGCGGCCTCGAGAGCGTCCACCGCCCAGTACCACCCGTAGGTCGCCTCGAGCACCACCTCAGGGTCCTCGCCGGCACGCTCCATCACCGAGTTCAACCGGTCGACGTCGTTGAGGATCCGGGTCGCTTCCAACACCTCACCGGACTCCGTGGTCCGCACCACCACACTCCTGCGCCGATGCAGATCGATACCGACGAACTGCCTGCCTGCGTACTCTGACATGAGGGGCCTCCTTCGTCGTCGAAGTCGAGTACACCCCCAGCATCCGCTGGGACCGCACGAGGAGCGGAGGCCCCGCCCCTTCATCGCATCAGAGCCACATTGCGGCTCGAAAGGGGGCTCGCCTTCTAATCCGCGGGTCACAGGTTCGAATCCTGTCGGGGGCGCCAGCTGTCGGGGGCGCCAGTTGCGAGGGCGCCATTCGTTTTCCAGAGCGCGACGACTCTGCCTTTCAATACCTGATTGGTAGAGATTCGTGTTGGCGGCGAACGCCCTCGGGGTCCGAGAACCGGGTCCCCTCACGCCGGCCCCGGAGCGGAGCGTGCGCCCGCGCGCAAACCCGATGCAGCCTTCGCCGAGGACTCGGCGTTTTGCGGCGGTGCCGGTGGCGACGATCACCGCGGGCGTGGACCAGGAGTACTGGGCACACCGGCGCGGGACGGTGACGGTCACGACGCCACCTCCGCGACCAGGTGCACGATGACCAGGTCGTCGGCCTCCAGCAGGGGCGCGACCAGGCCGACCTCGTCGAGCAGTCGCCCGCTCATCACCGCGCCGCCGTCGTACCACGCGGGTCGCGGGCGGTTCTTGGGCGACACCGAAAGGGGCACCGGCGTCACCCGGTACGCCGTCTCCGGAGCCAGGCCGGGGAACCGGAGGCGGCCGGCCGGCTGGCCCAGGGTGAGGTCGAGCGCCGACAGACGGAACAGCGCCTCGCGCCCGTCAGGGGCAACCACGCCGTCCAGCTGGAGCGCGTCGTACACGGTGTCCGCCCGCACGACGCGGCCGGAGTGGAGCAGCCCACGGAACCGCTTGTGCAGCGCGATCCAGGCCCGGAGCTCCTCGCGCTCCTCGTCCGAGATGGTGGTCAGGTCCCACTCGATACCGAGGTGTCCCCACACGGCAGTGCCAGCACGGAAGCGCAGGGTGTGCTGGCGTCCGGTGGTGTGGTCGGCGCCCGCTCCCACGTGGGTGCCCATCAGCTCGGGCGGGAGGGTCAGCCCGGTCCACCGGACCAGACGGTGCCCTTCGTGCGCGTCGATGCAGTCGGAGACCCAGACCCGGTCGGTCCGCTCGAGGACTCCCAGGTCGAGGCGTCCGCCACCCCCGCAGCAGGACTCGATCTCGAGCCCCGGGTGCTTCGCACGGAGTGCGTCCATCAGCCGGTACGCCGCAAGGGTCTGCAGGTGGACGCCCGGGCTGCGGTCCCGGCCGCGGCCCGCGCCGGTCAGGGCACGGTTGTGGTCCCACTTGATGTAGGCGATGCCGTAGCGGTCCACCAGCGCCGAGATCTGGCCGAACACGTGGTCCCAGGCGTCCTGATTTGTCAGGTCGAGGACGTGCTGGTTGCGCGAACTGATGCCAGGACCAGCGTGGGTGCCGAGGATCCACTCGGGATGCGCCCGTGCCACGTCGGAGTCGAGGTTGACCATCTCGGGCTCGAACCACAGGCCGAACTCCATGCCCAGGCTGTGCACGGTCTCCACCAGCGGGGTGAGTCCGTCCGGGAACACGTCCTCGTCCACGACCCAGTCACCCAGGGAGCTCGTGTCGTCGCGCCGCCCCCTGAACCAGCCGTCGTCGAGGACATACCGTTCGACGCCCAGTTCGGCAGCACGCACGGCGAGCTCGACGAGCTTCTGCGGGTCCATGTCGAAGTAGACCGCCTCCCAGGTGTTGAGGAGCACGGGTCGCTCGCGCCGTGGGTGGACCTCGCGCGCCCTCAGGTGCTCGTGGAAGCGGCCGGAGAAGGCATCGAGCCCCTCGCCCCAGGAGGCGTAGAGCCAGGGCGATGCATATGTCTCGTCGTGGCCCAGCACCATCTCCCGGGCATGAGCAGCTCGCCTCCGCGCAGCAGCTTCCAGCCGGTGAAGGAGCTCTCGGCGCAGAGCACCTGGTTGCCGCTCCAGCCGAGGTGGACACCCCAGACCCGACCGGTGCGGAAGCCGAACCCG
>DASXTK010000469.1:0-24506 GCA_036505485.1 Acidimicrobiales bacterium | reverse complement strand
CTGGCCCAGCGCATCCCAGGCCGGCTTGCCACCGACCTGGGCGTGGAGCACGTCGGGATACTGAGTCGCCGAGTGGTTGCCCCATATGGTCATGCGGGTCAGCTCGGACACGGGAGCTTCCAGCTTGGCCGCCAGCTGGGCGATGGCCCGGTTGTGGTCGAGGCGGGTCATGGCGGTGAAGCGGCCCGCGGGGATGTTCGGGGCGTTGCGCTGGGCGATGAGGGCGTTGGTGTTGGCCGGGTTCCCGACCACCAGCACCCTGATGTCGTCGGCCGCGCTGGCCGACAAGGCCTGGCCCTGGGCGGTGAAGATCGTGCCGTTGGCCTGGAGCAGATCGGCCCGTTCCATCCCCTCCTTGCGGGGCATGGCCCCGACCAGCAGGGCGTAGTTGGCTCCGTCGAAGGCCCGCTTGGCGTCGTCGGTGCACACCACGTCGGCCAGCAGCGGGAAGGCGCAGTCGTCGAGCTCCATCCGCACGCCTTCGAGCGCACCGACCGCCTGGGGGATCTCCAGCAGCTGGAGGATCACCGGCTGATCGTCGCCGAGCATCTGCCCACTGGCGACACGGAACAACAGGGCGTACCCGATCTGCCCAGCGGCTCCGGTGACCGCGACGCGCACGGGATCCTTCATGAATACCACTCCTGCTCTGAACGGTGCATGTCCGACGACGGACCCTACTGCGGGGGTCCTGAACTGCCCAAGAGCCGCTCGATCCGGGCCGCAGCCATGTCATCGCCGCGGGCCCGGCAGGCCCGGGCCACCTCCTGCGCCAGCTCGGTCCGCCATGGTTCGGCCGCCAACACATGCTCCGCGGCCGCAACCACCACGTCGCTGCCCGGCTCGGAACCGGGTTCGCTCGACGTGGCCGAGACCAGCGCGTGCGCGACGTCCAACTGCAGCCGTTCGGCCCGGCGCCGGAACTCCTCGAGCGAAGCGGTGTAGGGCTCGTCGGCCACCGGAGGGCCCCGGAACAGTCGCCAGGCCGCGACCAACCCGGCGAGGTCGGACTCGGTCCAGTGTCGTTCCGCTTCGGCCGCATCGAGCGACCCGGTGATGGCGAGCCGATCGCCTCGGGTGGACACGTAGCGCGACGCCTCCCCCGGCTGCCGGGCCGGCTCGAGGACCCGGCGGATCTCGGCCAACGCAGTGCGCAGCAAGGTCCGGCCCCGGTCGGGTTCGCGGTCGGGCCACACCGCCTCCACCACCTCGTCCCGGCTACTCCCGCTGGTCCCGGCCAGAGCTACGAGTAGAAGGACCTCCCGGGCCTTGCGGGAACGCCAGGCTCCGTCCGCGACCGCCTGCCCCTCGACCCGCAGGACCACCGGACCCAGCAGCTCGACCCGCAGCCCCGAGGCCGCGGGAGGGTTGGTCCTGTTGTCGCTCTCGCCCAGCCAGCGGCGGGCGGTGGCCTCGACCGGTGCGTAGCCGAGTCTTCGGGTCGCGGCGACGGCCCGGCCGTGACGGACCACGGCCACCTGGTCGCCGGCGACCCGAGCGCAGGCCTCGGCGATGAGGTCGGCTTGGAGGCGGGCGCAGGTGTCCACGGTCCCCAGACGGCGCCGGAGCACCTCGGCCACCGCCGCGGCCTCGTCCCAACGCCCGGATCGAGCCAGGCACCAGGCGTGGACCGGCCCAGCGACCAGCAGGTCGAACCCGCCATGGGTGACCGCCACCTGGTACGCCCGGCCGGCCGTGACGGCCGCGTCCTCGGACGCTCCCCGAGCCAAGGCCAGCTGGGCCTCCACCGCATCGGCGGCGCAGTCCCAGCCCGCACCCCGAACGCGGTGGACCCCGGCATCCGCGGTGGCCAGATCACCCTGGGCCAGGGCGATCTCCGCCCCCACCCACAGGGCGATCGGCGACGTCTGCAGCGGGAGGTGGGCGCCGAGGGCCACCTCGACCAGGTCGTTCGTTCCCCTCGGTCGGCCGGCGGTCGGCACCGGAGCCAGCGTCGCGGCAGCGCCGTCGAGGTCGCCGGCCCACAGCCGGGCCAGCGCCAGCCAACCCACCGCGGCCGCCGCGGCCTGGACCGCAACGAACCGGGGCGCCCGCAGCGCCGACTCCAACACGGTGCAGGCCGAGGAGAGCTGACCCCGGTGCACCAGCATCGCCCCCACCGCCACCTGGGCCTCCACCCGCTCGCGGGCATCGGCGGCCCGAGCCAGGCGCAGCTCGGCCTCGGCCAGGGCCGCGTCCATCTCCACCGTGGCCCGGGCCTCGCTGAGCAGGGGCGGCAGACGGCGGCGCACCTCGGGCCGCATGCGATAGAGCAAGGGCACCACGGCGTCGGCGGTCACCTCGCTGGCATGCCGGGCCAGGATGTCGGCCGCGGCCTCGTCGCCCACCCCGGCGTCCAGCAGCGCTCCCGCCGCGGCCACCGGGTCGGACACTGCCAGCACCGGTGCCAGCCGGAGCGCCACCGCCTGTTGTCGATCCGGCCCGAGCCGGCGGCGCAGCGGCTCGCGGACCGCATCGAGCAGGGCCCAACGGTCCCCGATCGGACGCAGCAGTGCGGTCCCTTGGGCGAGATCCTCGACCAGCGCCGGCGCGACCCCAGCCGCCGCCAGTTCGGTCGCACCCACCGAGGGCAGCAGTGCCAGCGCGGCCAGGACATCGAGCCGGGCCGAGTCGCCGGTGGCATCCATCTCACCCAATCGAGCCTGGTCGAGCAGCAGATCCACCGCGGCTGCGGTCGTGGGCCCGTCGGTGCCGAGCCTGGTTCCGGCCTCGGACAACATCGCCACCGCGGTGGCCCAGCCGCCGCTGGCGGCCCGGAGCTCCGCCGCGGCCGAGGGGTCGTGTCCGAGCAGCACCAGCAGGTCCGCCACCTCCTGCTCGGTGAACGTCAGGTCCACCGGGCCGACCACCCGGAGATCCCCCACGCTGGCCCGGCCCACCAGCCCGGCGGGCCGGGCTGCGCTGCACACGACGATGCGGCAGTCGGGTCCGACCAGTGCCAGCACCTCGGCCAAGACGGCATCGCACTCCTCGGGCCGACCCAGGTCATAGTCGTCTATGACCAAGGTGGTCGGGTGATCGCCGATGGCCTCGAGGATCACCGCGGCCCGCTGCAGCGTGCCCATCCCGACGTCGTCGATAGGAGCGCCGAGCGCTCGGACCACGAGCTCCACCAGGTCGGCGCCACCGGAGGCTCCGGGCGCCAGCCGGCACCAACCGGTGCGGCTGTCGGTGCCCGCGGCGTGGAGCGCCTGGGTGGCGGCCACGGTCTTGCCCGAGCCCGAGGGGGCGATGAGCAGCCGACCGGGCTCGACCCCGGCCCTCAGGACCGCCTTGCTCACCCGCGGCCTCGGCACCGCCCGGGGCAGGCGGGGCGGCTGGATCAACAGGTCGAGCAGAGCCATTCGCCTACGGGTCTATCCGAATCTCGCCGACCGGAACGGGGACAACCCCGATGCCGTTGACGACCGTTGCCGGTTTACCTTGAGGGTGTGCCGGGCGCGACCCAACTCCTCGGCCACTCGGTCGGGCGGTATCTCATCCAATCGGTGATCGGCTCGGGCGGGTTCGCCACCGTCTACCGAGCCGTCGACACCGCGCTCGAACGCCCGGTGGCCCTCAAGGTCGTCGACCCTGCGGCCCATCGCAGCCCCACCATCGGGCGGCGGTTCGTACTGGAAGGCCGGGCCGTGGCCAGCCTCAACCACACCGCCGTGGTCCCGGTGTACGACGCCGGCGAGCACGACGGGGTGCTGTGGCTGGCCATGCGGCTGATCGAGGGCGGGTCGCTGGACCATGCGCTGACCGCAGGCCGCCGGTTCCCCACCGACGACGTGTTGGCGGTGATCGAGCTGATCGGCGCCGCGCTCGACCACGCCCACTCCCGCGGCGTGGTCCATCGGGACGTGAAGCCGTCGAACATCCTGCTGGAAGCCAACGACCCGCGCCGAGCCTGGTTGACCGACTTCGGCATCGCCGCCACCGCCCGGTCGGCCGGGCTGTACACCACCGGCGCTCTGGGGACGGCGGCCTACATGGCCCCGGAGCAGTCGCGGCCCAGCGAGGTCGGGCCGGCCGCCGACCTGTACTCGCTGGCCTGCGTGGCCTACGAGATGGTCGCCGACCGCCGCCCCTTCCCCGGCGACGACTACGTGGCGCTGCTGCTGGCCCATGCCACCGAGCCGGTGCCGCCCATCGGCCACCCCAAGCTCGATGAGCTGATGGCCCGGGCGCTGGCCAAGGACCCGGAGGTCCGTCCCGCATCAGGCGCCGCCCTGGCCGACGAGCTGCGGGCGGCCCTGGCCACCGAGGCCACCGCCTTGCTCAACGAGAGCCAGCTCCCTCCCCGGTTGCTGGCCGCGGCGTCGGTCCCGACCGTCGTCGACCACAGCGACGACACGTTGTCCTATCCACTCCCGCCAGTGCTGCCCACCGCATACACCGCGCCGGTGTCCCGGCCGCGGGCTGCGCCGGCACGCCCCGACGCCGGTCCGGCACCGGTCCAACGGCGGCTGCCACCTCCTCCGCCTCCGCCACCGCCTGGAGGAGTGGCGGCCCCGCCTCGGGACCTCACGGTGGTCCGCAGCAGCCGGCGCCGGGCCCGGCGACGGCTGGTGATCGGCGTCCTCGTGCTGGCGGTCGGCGGCAGTGCCGCCGGGGCCGGGTTCGCCGACCTGAGGGGCGGGGGCAGCGACACCAAGCCGGCCAACGACCGGGCCGGCGTGCGCTACGAGGTTCCGTCCGATTGGCAGCCCGACGACCAGGAGGGCCTGGTCACCTGGCGGCGCCACGGTGATGTTGTGGCCACGGTGTCCCATCGCCCGGCCGATCAGGCCGACCAAGAGGACGCCGCGGCGGCCCTGGCCGACGTGACGCCCCAGGTGTGCGACGGCGAGCCCGCGGTGATGAGCATCCCCGGCGCCACCGCGGCGGCGGTCTGCAACAACCCCGACGGCACCGATCCGGCCACTGCCATCGGCGCCATCGTCGACGGCAAGTTCTGGGTGTTCCGGCTGGAGCAGACGGTCCCGCAGAGCCAACGCGAGGCCCTGCTGACCAGCATCACCTTCGATGTCAGTTGAGCGACATTCGCGGCAATAGCCCCTGACCTGGGTTTACTCTGCGGCCCGTGCGGCAGGAGCACGGGGAATGGCGGTGGCCCAGGAATCTGCTGGGGGTCCTTGGAACCGTCGGCGCGCTCATCGTGGTCCCCGTCGGGTTCGTGGTCGCGGCCTTCTCGGTGGCCCTGCCCATGGGGTTGGACGGCTGCGAGTCCTCCTCCGATACGGCGACGCCCAGGGACCTGGGGATGCTGGTCGATCCCGCCGGTGCCATCGTGGCCCGGGTGCCGAGCTGCCAGGGCGGCACGGCGTCGGCCCTCCAGCTGCTGGCGCCGGATCGGACGGTGCTTTGGCGGGCCGAGTCCACCGCCGAGAGCCAGCTCACCGAGTTCGTCGTCGGGGTGGCACCGCCGGGGTTCGTCGATGTGGTGCCGCTCGGCGGGCCGTTGGATCCGTCGACGGTCTACGAGGTCCAGATGCTGTGGCTGCACAATGCCACCGCCTCGTCCGACACCACGGCCGCGGCCCAGGTGGACTCCGCGGTGCAGCTCCTCGGCGGTGCGAGGGCCAGCTTCGCCCCCGCCGACCTCGTCCCCGACTCGGTCCTACTCCGCTCCACCCGAGTGACCCCCGAAGATTTCGACAACACCGCCTGCACCGACTAACGACGACTGCTTGGTGCGGAAATCCCCGCTGGGCGGGATTTCCGCACCAAGAACAACTCAGATCGGTCCCAGGTCGATCAACACGAAGTCGTCGAAGCAGGACTCGCCCGACCGGTCGTTGACGCAGGAACCCACGTCCCGCTGGAGCGGGGTGGCCTCAGCGGTGTGATCGACGATGTTGATCGTCATGCTGGTGCCGTCCCAGTCGGATTGGGGCACCGTCTCGAAGGTCACTGAGTAGTCGCCCTTCCAGCTCTGCTGCATCCAGTTGATCTGCGTCGCGCCGAGCACGTGCGAGAACAGGCCGGCTGACCACACGCCGACTTCGGAGTCGTTGCCCCGAGCCGAGAACTGGAGCTTGTAGTTGTGGTTCGGGACCAGCCCGGTGATGGGCGTGGCTATCCAGCCCCGGCTGGTGTGCAGGATCTTGTCGTCGTCGGTCGGGCCGAGGTGGCCCCACATCTGCTTGGCGCTGATGTCGTTGTAGGTGTAGGTCGTCCCGCCGATCACCACGGTGGAACCGCCGACCGAAGCCCAACCGGCCATGGGGTAGCCCGAGGTTCCAGAACGCTGGAGGTCCCCGACGTTGAAGCTGCCGGCGTTGACCCGGACCGTGAAGGTGGCGCTGCTGGAGACGCCGGTGGCCGGATCGGTCAGGGTGATGGTGATGTCGCTCGAGCCGGTGGTGGTTCCCGCAGTGACCTTCGCGCCCCAGCGGTACTCCACCCAGGGGAACTGGCGGACCAGCTGGACGCTGCTCGCCGGGACGACGGACGGGTTCGAGGAGCTGATCTGGGGCTGCCAGAACGCTCCGGCCCCGATCCTTCCGACGTTGAACCAGTCGGTGTCCGTCTGGTTCTGGGTCAGCGACAGCTCCCGGATCGGGCCGATCCGAGGTGCGTGCATCAGCTGCAGGTCGTCCACGAGGACCGGGGCCGGATCGGTGGTGTCGTCGGTGATGGTGATGTCCACCTGCCCGCCGGGGCGGGTGTAGTACTCCAACGGGTGGTTCTTCGCCGGGTCGGCGTCACCGGTCTCCGGGTCCAGCCGAGCGATCGCACCCCGGGCGCCGTTGCAATACCAGGCCCGGCACTCGGGGGTGCTGAAGCTGAGCCGGCGCGAGGTCCAGTCGCTGCCCGACCAACTCGCCGAGGTGGAAGCGGTGAAGGTGGAGTTGAGGTTCGGGGTGTCACGGTCGCCGCCGAACTTCTGCTTGATCCACTCGTCGGGAACCCGTTTCACCGTCACGGTGGCCGTGCCCTTGACGTAGCCGTCGAGGACGAACGGGGTGTTGAAGTCCAGACCGGTGATTCGTTGGGTGATGCTGCCACCGCTGCTCAGCTGGATGGCCTTGGCCCCCGAATGGAGCGACGCCGCCGGAGAGGTGACGATCGCGGTGCCCGAGGCTGAGGTCCCCCAGCGGACCGTTCCCTGCTCGAACCCGGGGTTGCCCAGCTCGTCATCGGAGACGGTCACCGGGATCGTCACGTCGCCGGCGCTGGTCGCCACCGTGACGTTGGCGTTCCCGGTCCGGTCGGGCCGGGGCGTCAGGCTCAGCACGCCGTAGCCCCGGTAGGACGGAGGAACGTCCATGACCGGAGCCGCCAGGCCCGAGTCGGGCAACAGGTACTGGTTGTCGGACTTGACGCTGCTCACGGTGACACCGTCGGCGACCTTGAACGCCACCGCGCTCGGTGCGCTCGCGGTCAGGCGCTGCGGGCCGAGGGCATCGAGCGCAGGCGGGGTGTAGGCCTGTGGCGCCACGCCGGTGTTGGGGTCGACGATGGCGTAGTCGACCACCGATGTTCCGTTCGACGGATCCCAGTCGAGCAGGAAGAGGTCGGCCAGGCCGGAGGTCCCCGTCGGGGTGAAGCTGATCACGCCCTCACCGTTGGGTGTCGACTGGGTGATGTGGCCGGTCACCTGAGGGCCCCCGCCGTAGTTCGACACGGCGAAGGCCAGGTCGTTGGGGGTGCCGGTGGGCGACGGGTTCACCGTGGCCTTGACGTGCACGTCGTACTGCTGGTCCGCCTTGAGCCCGGTTAGGTGCTGGACCGCGGTGCTGCCTCCGGTGGCCAACGCCAGCTTGCGATCCAAGGTGAAGAGATCGGGGGCGACCATGTCGGCGCCGTTGTACAGCTCCCAGCCCGTCCCCCGGGGCAGAGAGTCGAACTTGCCGTTGGTGTAGCTGGAGTAGTCGCTCACGTTCACCTTGAATGTCTCGGTGCCGAGCACGTTGTTGCCCAGGTCCCGGGCGGTGAGGGTGATCTCGGCCTCCCCGTACTGGTTGTCGGCGGGACGGACGACGACCGTGCGGTTGGCCGGTGTCAACGGCCGGACGACGAGGTCGTCGACATAGTCGGTCCCGGTCCCTTGTTTGGTGATGAACACCTTCACCTGGGTCGTGGACGGGCCGGTGGTGAACGTCAGCCCGCTGTGGATCCACTTGTCGTCCTTGCCGTTCAGCCGCCCGTCGGTCTTGGACACCTTCTGGTCTCCGGACAGCGACGCATCGACGTCCTGGACACCCCAGTCGTAGGAGGTGCTGGAGCCGTCCAGGTTCCGCCACAGGCCGGCGGCGTAAGTGGTGTTGGCCTGGAGCCCGGTGATCACCTGCTCGACGCTGCCGGCGGCCGACCCCAACCTGAGGGACTGGTTCCCGCCGTGCTCCTTGGTGGTCGACAGCGCCGCGGCGCCCGTGGACGCCCAGTTGTTGCTCCCACCCAACGCCGACTCGAAGTCACCGTTGGTGTAGCTGCCGTCGAGCTCGCCCGGCGACGGCGACGGGTTGCCGGTCACCGCGAGGTGCCCGTCGGGAACCACCGCCGATCCGTTGGCGCTGGCGGACACCCACACCCCGCCGAGCGGGGCCCGCAGGCTCGCGCCGCTCGAGGCGGACGAGAAGTAGTCCATCACGTTGAACGGCACCGCGATCGCGCTGTTGAGCCCGATCTGCTGGTCGGGGATCTCGGAGATCGGACGCTGCCAGACGTGGACATAGTCGACCTGCATGATGGGGTCGACGCCTTGGGCGACCTGTTGGGCCCGAGTGCCGTAGCCCGCGGCCGGGACGTTCTCCCAGCGGAAGTTGTTGGTCAGGAGCATGTACTCGGGGCTGTTGGTGATCGCCTCGGTGGACTCGTACACCTGTTGGCCGTTGCGATACATCCGGTAGCCGCTCGGCGTCCACAGCAGCCCGTAGTCGATGAAGTTGCCGTGGGGCGCGGGATGCGACGGCCCGCTCCAGTCCACCTGCTGGTTCTGGGTCGAGAGGGTCTCGTCGAACTCGTTCCAGTTCATGGTGCTCGAGGCGATCTCGTCGCACGGCTCGAGCAGGGTGGTGTAGTCGCAGATGCCGTCGGCCGGATGCTGGTCCCCGTCCACGGTGTTGCCGTACTCGAAGAGGTCGATCTCCGGGCCGCTCGCGGCCGGATCGCCGAGCGGGTTCGACTTGTGGGTGTTCTGAGGGAGCATCCAGAACGCGCCCACGGTTCCACGGGGTTCGACGACCTTGACCCGGGCCTCGATGTAGCCGTACGAGGACGAGAACCCGTCCCAGACGTCGTGCCCGTAGTTGGAGGGCTCGTCGCCGGTCTCGATGCTGCCGATGTAGTGCTCCGGATTGCCGTCGGTGCCGGGCTGCCCGTTCGCAGCCTTGCGGTCCTCGGAGAAGGCGCGGATGGACAACATCCCGTCTCCGACGGTGACCGCGTCCTTGCTCAGGCCACCGCCCAGGCCCCAGTCGGCCTCGGGAACCTCCCAGATGGATTCGTTCACCGCGGTGCCGTCGAAGTTCTCGTCGAGCACCCTCGTCCAGCCGTTCTGGCCCAGGTCCGGGATCGCTCCCTCCGGCGGGACCGCCGGTGCTCCAACTGACCGTGGATGGGCTTGGGCCGGAAGCCCCGCCCCCGCCACGGTGAATCCCAAGGCCACGACCGCAGCCGCGGCGCGACGCGTAGTGAACCGCCTCCAACTCATCTCGCACCCCCGAAGTGCCGCCTCCCAGCGAGGCCCCTCGGGTCTGACTTTAGACGCCCGCGACTTACTCGGTAGGGAAACCCGCGCTATGCACGGGTTTCCCAACCAAGAAGCTCAGAGTTAGAGCTGCAGGCTCTTGATCTCGAAGAACTCGTCGAGGCCGAAGGGGCCGAGCTCCCGGCCGTAGCCCGACTGCTTGTAGCCACCGAACGGCGCCTGGACGTTGAACGAGCCGCCGTTGATCTCGACCTGGCCGGTGCGGATGCGCTTGGCCACGGCCTTGGCCCGCTCGGGATCACCGGACCACACGCCGCCGGCCAGCCCGTAGGGCGAGTCGTTGGCGATGCGCACCGCGTCGTCCTCGTCGTCGAAGGGGATGATCGACAGCACCGGGCCGAAGATCTCCTCCTGGGCGATGGTCATCGAGTTGTCCACCCCGGAGAAGACCGTGGGCCGCACGTAGTAGCCGGTCTCCAGGCCCTCGGGAGCCTCGACCCCGCCGGTCACCAGCGTGGCCCCCTCGTCGATGCCCTTCTGGATGTAGTCCCGGACGGTGTCCTGCTGCTGCTTGGACGCCAGCGGCCCGAGCCGGGTGGAGGCGTCGAACGGGTCGCCGGCCGTGTAGGTCTCGGCCACCCGGGCGGCGATCTCCTCGGCCTGGGCCAACTTGTCCCGCGGCACCAGCATGCGGGTGAGGGCGCTGCAGGTCTGGCCCGAGTTGAGGTAGCACTTGCCCACACCGTCGGTGATGGCCTGCTCGAGGTCAGCGTCGTCGAGGATGATGTTGGCGCTCTTGCCCCCGAGCTCCAGAGTGACCCGCTTGATGGTCGACGCGCCCAGCTCGGCCACCCGCCGACCGGCCCGGGTCGACCCGGTGAAGCTGACCATGTCCACGTCAGGATGGCTGGCGATGACCTCACCGATGTCGGAGCCGGCCCCGCTGACCAGGTTGAACACGCCGGGCGGCAGGCCGACGTCGGCGATGACCTCGGCCAGCATGAAGGCGCTCAGCGGTGCCACCTGCGAGGGCTTGGCCACGACTGTGCAACCTGCGGCGAGGGCCGGAGCGACCTTGGCCGAGAGCTGGTGCAGCGGATAGTTCCACGGGGTGATCGAAGCGACCACGCCCACCGGCTCCTTGACGATCAGACTGTTGCCCAGCTCTTCCTCGAACTTGTAGTCAGCGATGGCCGCGGCGGCGCCCTGGAAGCTGGCCAGCGGCAGACCGACCTGAACCAGGCCGCTGAGGCTCTTGGGCATGCCGACTTCCTGGCTGACCACGGTGGAGATCTCGTCCATGCGCGCCATCAGGCCTTCGGCGATGCGGTTGAGGTACTTGGCCCGCTCCTCAGCTGGCGTATGGGACCACGTCTCGAACGCGGTCTTGGCCGCAGCCACGGCCTTGTTGACGTCCTCGGCGTTCCCCTTGGGGATCGACGCGATCACCTCTTCATTGGAGGAGTTGATGACCTCGATGGACCCGGTGCCCAGGGGGGACACCCACGCTCCGTCGATGAACAGCTTGTCGTAGACCTGCACGATGACTCCCCCTCTTTTGCCGGGCGGGTGGTTGGAATGGACGCTAGACCTGCTCTTGACCTTAGGGTCAATCGCAGGTCATTCGCACTACCTTCTTGCCCCCGGCGGCCTCGCATTCTGGGTGCGGAAATCCCCGCCACGTGGGGATTTCCGCACCAGGAACGATGGAAGGAGCTAGACCGCCACGGTTCGGGTGTCGCGGCCGGAGCGGAGGACCTTGCCGGGGGTGGCGCCGGTGGTCTGGTTGTCGGCCACCGTGGCCACGCCGCCGACGTAGACGCGGACCATGCCCTCGGCCTCGGCGGTCAGCCGGGCGGCACCGCCAGGCAGGTCGTGGACCAGCCGGGCATGGGCCGCACCCACGGTCTCCGGGTCGAACACGACCAGATCGGCGTGGTAGCCCTCGGCGATGCGGCCCCGGTCCCGCAGCCCGAACAGCTCGGCCGGGGCCTCGGTCAGCATCTGCACCGCCCGCTCCAGTGACGCCAGCCTCCGGCCGTGGAGGCAGTCGGCCAGCAGCCGGGTGGTGTAGGTGGCTCCGCACATCCGGTCGAGGTGGGCGCCGGCGTCCGAGCCGCCCAGCAAGACCCGGGGGTCGGACCACACCTCCTGGCGCATGGCCCACGAGGCGTCGTCGTTGTCGGTGGGCATGGGCCACAGCACGGTGCGGAAGTCGTCGGCAGCCACGATCTCCACCAGGGTGTCGAACGGATCCTGGCCGCCACGCTCGCGGGCGATGTCCTCCACGACCCGGCCCGACAGGCCTTCGTTGGCCGCCGAGTAGGTGTCGCCGATGACGTAGCGGGCCCAGTCGGCCAGCCGGCGGAACACCCCGGCCTCCTCGCTCTGGGCCTGGGCCGCCATCCGGCGTCGTACGGCCGGATCAGCCAGCTTGGCGTGCTTGTCGGCCACCGGCAGCTGCAGCACCTCTCCCCAGCCCGGAATGAGGAACAGCGCGCAGAACGTCCCGAAGCTCATGTTCATCGGGACCAGCACCGGCATGGTCAGGGCCACGACCCGGCCGCCCTGGGTGGCGGCGGCATCGGCGGCCTGGAGCTGCCGGGGGACCCGACCGGGCACTGCCGAATCGACGGTGAGCACGTTCCAGTTGATCGACCGTTGGGCGGCGCCCGACATGGCCGCCACGAGCTCGATCTCCTCGTCGCTGAACTGGTCGAGCCCGCCCTCGAAGGCGCCCTCCAGGACCGCGCCCTCGTGCTGGCCGACGGCCCGGCACAGCGCCAGCAGCTCCTCGGTAGCGGCGTGACGGGAGGCCACCGGCTGGCCGTCGCCGTCGCTGTGGCTCGACGACAGCGTGGTGGAGAAGCCCAGGCCGCCGGCGTCGATAGACTCGTGCAGCAGCGCCACCATGGCCTCGACCTGCTCGGGGCTGGCCTTGGCTCCGACCGCCTCGGGCCCCATGACGTAGCGGCGCAGGGCGCAGTGGCCGACCATGAACCCGGCGTTGACGCCGATGGCGCCGTCCAGCCGGTCGAGGTACTCGCCGAAGCTCTCCCAGGCCCAGTCGACGCCGTGTTCGAGGGCGGCCAGCGGCATCCCCTCGACCCTGGCCATCATGCGGCGGAGGTAGTCGGCGTCCTGGGCGTGCAGCGGGGCCAACGTGAAGCCGCAGTTGCCGGCCACGATCGAGGTCACCCCGTGCACGTTCGACGGCGAGGCTGCCGGATCCCAGAACAACTGGGCGTCGTAGTGGGTGTGGGGATCGACGAACCCCGGTGTGACCACCAGCCCGTCGGCGTCGAAGGTGGTGCGGGCCGGATCGTCCAGGGCGCCGGGCTCGGCGACCGAGACGATCCGGCCGTCGGCAACACCGAGATCGCCGGGACGGCCCAACTTCCCCGTGCCATCGACGATCGTTGCCCCACGGATCACGAGATCGAGCATGCCGACACCCCTCGCACAATTCTGACGGTTCGTCAGATTCTAGCCCTGGGTGCTCAGCCGGGGACGAAGCCGTCGGGAACGGGAACTTCGATCAGGGCCAGGGTCTCCGGCGTCCTCGGCAAGTAGTCGTAGGTCTGGATGTAGATGGGATTGGTGCCGTCGGCGTCGGGCGTACTCGTCGTCGTGATGCCACTGGTCGGTGAGCGGCCCCGGCGGGGTCCAGGTGCCGTCCTTGTAGGTGCCGGCGGAGTAGTCGACGGTCCGGGTGGCGATCACGTCGTTGCCGGCGTCGTCGCGCTGGAAGCCGGTCCAGCCGCTGTCGTGCACCGCGTTCCCGGAAGCGTCGAGCGTCAGGTCCCGGCGCCGACCGGTGGCCTCGTCCACCCACGACTGGTTGACCAGCCCGCCGCCGTTGCGCTGCTCGGTGTGGAACACCATCGGTTCGCTCCCGGTCACGGGCACGAGCTCGGTCGATGTCGGGGATGCTGGCGCCGATGTCGAGGTGGCCGCCTCGTCCGGACCTGGCCCCGGCTGCACCGGAGCCAGCTTCACGCTCGACGAACCGTGGTCCTGGGCGAGCACCACCGCCGCGGCCGACGCCACGAGGACGGTCACAGCGGCCGCCGCCGCCAGCAGCACGAACCGCGACGGTCCTCGGGACTTCCGCGGCCGCCCCGACCGGTGCAGCGCGGCCAGCTCCTGCCACAGGCAGTCTTCGAAGGCGGGCAGGGGGAGACGATCGAGATCCGTGGCCATGTCAGATGTCCTCCACGTGGTGAGCCATCGCACTGCGAAGGCGGCGGCGGGCCCGGAAGAGCCGGACTCGGGCGGTGACCGGAGAGATGCCCAGATCCCGAGCGGCCTGGGTGGTGGAGACGCCAGCAGCGACCAGCGCCACGATGGCGCTCTGGTCCTCGGGCCCGGACCGCAGCGCGTCCCGGGCAGCCGGGGCGGCTCGGGCGGCATCTATGGCTCCGGCGATGCGGTCGGTCTCGTCGGCGTCGAGGAGATCCCGGCCGGCCCGCCGGAACACCAGCAGGCGTTGCCGCTTGGCCGCTCGGTGATGATCGTTGATCACGTTGGCCGCGACGGCGAACACGAAGCCCCGGGGCGCGCCCCGATCCGAGTCGTACTGGTCCGCAACCTCGTGGAGCCGTACGAAGGTCTGGGCCACGACATCGGCCACATCGGCCGGCGATGAGCAGCGACGCGCCGCGAAGGCCGAGACCCGGGCCACGTGGCGCCGATAGAACTTCTCGAAAGCATCGATGTCGTGGCCGAGCGCTCCGAGCAGCTCCCCATCGGCAGGTTGCAGGTTGACCGCGATGTACACATCTACGTTCGGTTGTCGGACTGTGTTACACGCCGGCTAAGGTGTACAAGTCCAATACAAGTTGTCGAGCGCCCGAGGGGTCCCCGCTATGTCCAAGATCAAGGTCGCCAACCCGGTCGTCGAGCTCGACGGCGACGAGATGACCCGGGTCATCTGGCAGTTCATCAAGGACAAGCTGATCCTGCCCTACCTGGACATCGACCTCCTCTACTTCGACCTGTCCATCACCAAGCGGGACGAGACCGAGGACCAGATCACCGTCGACGCGGCCAACGCCATCAAGCAGCACGGGGTCGGGGTCAAGTGCGCCACCATCACCCCCGACGAGGCCCGGGTCGAGGAGTTCGGGCTGAAGAAGATGTGGCGCTCCCCCAACGGCACCATCCGCAACATCCTGGGCGGGGTGGTGTTCCGGGAGCCGATCATCTGCAAGAACGTGCCCCGGCTGGTCCCGGGCTGGACCAAGCCCATCGTCATCGGACGTCACGCCCACGGTGACCAATACAAGGCCACGGACTTCGTGGTGCCGGGGCCGGGGAAGGTCACGATCACCTACACCCCGGCCGACGGGTCCAGCGGTGCGCCGATGGAGTTCGAGGTGGCGGACTTCCCGGGCGGAGGCATAGCGATGGGGATGTACAACTTCGACGACTCGATCCGGGACTTCGCCCGGGCCTCGTTCCGCTACGGCCTCGACCGGGCGTACCCGGTCTACTTGTCGACCAAGAACACGATCCTGAAGGCCTACGACGGACGATTCAAGGACCTGTTCCAAGAGGTGTTCGACGCCGAGTTCAAGGCCGACTTCGACGCGGCCGGACTCACCTACGAGCACCGGCTCATAGACGACATGGTGGCCCAGGCGATGAAGTGGGAGGGCGGCTACGTCTGGGCCTGCAAGAACTACGACGGCGACGTGCAGTCCGACATCGTGGCCCAGGGCTTCGGCTCGCTGGGCCTGATGACCTCGGTGCTGGTCACCCCCGATGGCAAGACCTGCGAGGCCGAGGCCGCGCACGGCACCGTCACCCGGCACTACCGGGCCTGGCAGCGGGGCGAGAAGACCTCCACCAACCCAATCGCCTCGATCTTCGCCTGGACGAGGGGTCTGGCGTTCCGGGCCAAGCTCGACAACACCCCCGAGGTCGACCGCTTCGCCCGCACCCTCGAGGAGGTCTGTGTGTCCACGGTCGAAGGCGGTCAGATGACCAAGGACCTGGCCCTCCTCGTCGGCGGCGACACCCCCTGGCTCACCACCGACGAGTTCCTCGACGCCCTGGACACCAACCTCAAGGCCTCGGCCGGCTAGGGCGTGTCCTGCGAATCATGGCGCACGCCTCTCCGGCCAGATGACGCCGCTCGCCGCACCGGGCCGACATTGAAACCGCTGGTGGGTTCCTGCGTCGTCCCGGCACGCCGAGCGACGCCGTCCGGGGCTGCGGCAATCAGGATGCAGATCCGCACACCGGATTCACAGGACACGCCCTAGGCCAGGGGCCAGTAGGCGGGGATTCGGGGGTGGGGGGTGTCGAGGTAGACCTTGGCCTCGGGAGGTTGGGCGAACTTGCCGTGGCTCCAACGGATCTCGACGTGGCCCTCGATGGTGCTGCGGGCCGTGGAGCGGCGATGGGCCACCTCGACTTGCCAGTCGACCACCGGTTGGGCCCGGTTGGTGGCGGTGACCCGGAAGTCCTCGATCCGATAGTGCTGGCGCCAGTCCCAGGCGGTGCCGATGCGCAGCCGTAGCGAGCCCTGGGGGGATGCGCCGAGCACGAAGTAGGGGGTAGATCCGATGCGCAGGAGCCGCCAAAGCACCCGCTCGGGGTCGGCGTCCTTCAACGCCCGCTGCCAGCGGTCGGCCGTGGCCTGGGACACCGCGGCGGCGAAGGTCGCGGCCGCCGGACGTAGCTCGGCGGCCCAGGCTCCCGATCCCAGCAACCGCTGCAGGCTGGCCCGCTGCGACGGGATGAGATCGAGCACCGAGGCCGGCAGGTCGTCCAGGTTCTTATCGGCGAGGTGGTCGCGCACCGCCAGGTACAGCGATTCGTAGGCGTCGGGTGCCACCTCGGCGAACCAGTCGCCTGAGCGGCCCCCGTGTCCACCGGCCAGCAGCCGGTCAAACACCGCGGCTGGCGACGTGTTGGACACGATCCGCGACAGGTATTTGCAGCTGACCAGGAACACGTGGTCGATGCGGAGGTCGGCCGGCACGGGCTCGTCGCCGGGCTGCCGTTGACTGCCGCGCCACTCGATCAGGAGAGGCGTGCGGTCGCGGAGTCCCTCGCTGGCGTGCAGGAACGCCACCCCGTTGAGCCAGGCGGCGACGAACTCCTGACGGTAGGCCCCACCTCGATGCAGCTCGGACAGCAAGTCCCACTGCTCGGGCGAGAGGCTCACCATCTGGGCCGGCCGGGCCGCCAGGGCGTCGTCCAGGTTGTCGAAACCCAGGGTCCCGAGCCCGGTGACCAGCTCGGTGACGGTGGTCCGCTGATCGGCCAGGGCCTAGCCCTTCGCCGCGGCCGACGGTCTAGTGGTGGTAGTCACGACTGCGGTGTCCTGGCCGGCGTGCTTGCGCAGCCGCAACAGGTCGTCGTCGTCGAGCAGCTGGATCACGTCGCTGATCAGGTTGCTTCCGCTGTCGCCCTGCCACGCCTCCAACGCGTGAGCCGCCGGGCTCCCCGACGGAGGCAGATCGGTCGTGAGCAGGATCAGTCGGAGATCCGGTGCCGCGGCCTGCAGCACGCTGGCCTTGCCCAACGTCTTCCACAGGGTCTCGGTGCGGCGGAGACCGGCCTGGCCGTTGGCGAACGCTCCGACGACGTCGAAGTGCCAGACCCGCCCGGCGCCGTCACGAGCCCGGAGGCTCACCGGCACCCCCTTGACCTTGACGTTGCGATCGTCGATCTCGGTGAACCCGGCCTGCTCGACCACCAGCCGAGCCAGATCGGTGGCCTTGCGGCCGTCGACCAGGGCCCGCCTCCGGGCCTCCACCTCGTGGTCCAGGCCCTCGGGGTCGGCGACATCGTCGGCCGCGGGGGGCAAGGCGTGGACCCGGACCCGCACGACCTCGGCCTCCAGCCGCTGCTGCTCCTCCTCCACCCGGGCCTGGGCCTGGGCCACGTACTCCGGGTCGGTGTCGAACCCGACATAGTGGCGGCCGGTGCGCATCGCGGCCACCGCGGTGGACCCGGATCCCATGAACGGGTCCAGCACCAGATCGCCCTCGTAGGTGTAGAGGTCGATGAACCGGCGTGGCAGCTCGACCGGGAACGGCGCCGGATGCCCCACCCGCCGGGCGCTCTCGGGCAGGAACTCCCACACGTCGGTGGTGAGGTCCATGAACTCGTCGGCGCTGACCGTGGCCACCGACGGAAGCTCGGCCGCCGAGCGAGCCCGGGCGCCGACCGCCCGGTCGAACCGCCCTTTGGAGGCCACGACGATCCGTTCGGTGACGTCCCGCAGCACCGGGTTCCCCGGTCGCTGGAAGCTGCCCCAGGCACACGACCCCCCGGCGGCCCGGCCTTTGACCCAGATCACCTCGCCCCGCAACAGCAGACCGAGTTGCTCCAGGATGCGGATGACGTCGGCCGACAACGATCGATAGGGCTTGCGCCCGAGGTTGGCCACGTTGACCGCGATGCGGCCGCCCGGCTCGAGCTTGCGTACGCACTCGCGGAAGACGGCTTCGAGCATGTCGAGATAGGCCAGGTACGACTCGGGGACGTGGCCCTCCCCGATCGCCGTCTCGTACTCCTTGCCCGCGTAGTACGGAGGCGAGGTGACCACGAGGGCGACCGAGCCGTCGGCGATGTCGCCGAACTCGTCCATCGACCGGGCGTTGCCGACCCAGATCTCGTCGCGCACCGCGGGCGGAGCGATGGTGTCGTCGGCGCTGATCGTGGGGGTGATGAACCGCTCGTAGAACTCGCTGGCGTCGTGGTTCTCGCGCCGGGACACCCCGAAGCGCGACGTGGCGGTGGGCCGGCGCTGACGCCCGTTGACTCTCATCGATCGACCCGACTTCGCCATGCCCCGCACGTTACTCAGGGGGTCTGACAGCGAAGCGGTTCCTCAGCCGGCGAGGACGAAGTCCATCTCGAGGTTGGCGACTATCTCCAGGACCGAGGCCGAGCGGTTGAGGGCGTAGAGGTGGAGGCCCGGGGCGCCGGCGTCAAGCAGGGACTGACCCAGCTCGGTGGAGACCTCGACCCCGATGCGACGCACCTCGTCGACATCGTCGGCCACGGCGTCCAGTCGGGCCAGGACGGCCTCGGGAATGGCGGCTTTGTTCATCGCCGCCATCCGCACCAATCCGGCCACGCTCACCGCGGGCATGATCCCGGGCAGGACCGGCTTGGTCGACCCGGCGTCGGCCAGCTCGTCGACCATCTGCAGGTAGTCCTCGGCCCGGAAGAAGAACTGGGTGATCCCGAAGTCGGCGGCCTCGAGCTTGGCCGCCATGTGCCGCCGGTCCGAGACCCGATCCGTGCCCGAGCGGGGGTGCAGCTCCGGATGGGCGGCCACGCCGACCGAGAACCCGGCCGGATGGGACCGCACCAGCTCCACCAGCTCCATGGCGTAGGTGAACTCGCCTCCGGGATCGCTGCCGTCGGCCGGCGGGTCACCGGCCAAGGCCAGGATGTTGTGCACGCCGGCGTCCTGGTACTCGTCGAGCAGCGACACGATGTCGGCCCGGCTGTGCCCCACGCAGGTGAGGTGGGCCATGGCCGGGAACGGCTGGTCGCGGTTGACCTGCACCACGATGTCCTTGGTGCGGTCGCGGGTCGACCCGAGGGCGCCGTAGGTGACCGACACGAAGGACGGACGCAGCGGCGCGAGCTCGTAGATCGTCTTCTCGAGCTGCCGCTCGGCCTCGTCGTTCTTCGGCGGGAAGAACTCGAAGCTGAGCGTCGGCCCGGCAGAGAGCAGATCGGCGATCCGGGTCATCCGAAGGACGATAGTGGGGCAACCCGAGCAAGGGTGCCGCAAAGTCGTACCGGTGACCGATCCATGCGTAACGTGGTGCCGCACCATGCGAATTCGGTCCCCCGCCTCCGCTCCCACGAGTTTGGCTGCGGTGGCCGCCCGGGTCGACGAGCGCATCGAGCGCCTGTTCGAGACCGAGCTGACCCGCTGGCAGGAACTCGATGTGAATCTCGAAGCGCCGTTGCGTTCGTTGCAGCGGCTGGTCGACGCGGGGGGCAAGCGATTGCGCCCCGCTTTTTGCTTCTGGGGCTTCGTCGGTGCTGGTGGCGATCCGGACGATCCGCGGGTCATTGACGCGGGCGCAGCGTTCGAGCTGCTGCACGCCTTCGCCCTGGTCCACGACGACGTGATGGACGGATCCGCGACACGTAGAGGCGAAACCACCGCCCACGTCGAGTTCGGGGAACGGCACCGAACCGCCACCTGGCGAGGTGAGCCCCGGCGCTTCGGCGAAGGGGTGGCCATCCTCATCGGCGACCTGTCGCACGTCTACGCGGACTTGCTGCTCGACGGTGCCAGCATGGGCCAGGTGGCGTCGGTCTGGCACGAACTGCGGCTGGAGCTGAACGTCGGCCAGTACCTGGACATCCTGGGCACGGCCCGGGGCGACCGCGACCCCGGGGTGGCTCGCCGCATCGCCAGGTACAAGTCCGGCAAGTACACGATCGAGCGGCCGCTGCACGTCGGCGCGGCCCTGGCCGGACGGCTCGACCAGTTGCGCGGTCCGCTCACGGCCTATGGCGACCCGTTGGGCGAGGCGTTCCAGCTCCGGGACGACGTGCTCGGTGCGTTCGGCGACGAGGCGCGGACCGGCAAGCCGGTGGGCCAGGACCTGCGGGAAGGCAAGCCCACGCCGCTGCTGGCCTCGGCCACCCGACGGGCCTCCGACGCCCAGACCGAGACCTTGGATCTGGTCGGGGTGACGGAACTGTCCGACGGCGACGTGACCGCGGTGCAACGGGTCCTGGTGGACACCGGGGCGCTGGCGGAGATGGAGAGCCGAATCACCGACCTCACCGCCCAGGCCATTGCTGCGATCGAGCGGGCGGACGTCACCGCCGAGGCCCGCGACGAGCTGGTCGAGCTGGCTAGCTACGTCGCTTCCCGCGACGCCTAGCCGGCGCCAGCAGGCTGCCGGGCGGTCGGTGGCGCATCATCTCGACCCGGCCTCGCCAGCGCGGCGCGGGGCGTTCCAACGGGATCCCGTCCCGCTCGACCCCGTTGAGGATGGTGGCGAAGCAGCGCTGAACGTCCGCCTGCGTCGACCCCGCAAGGGTGTGCTTCGTGGCGGTCCACCATCCGAGGATGGCCCGGTGGAGGCTGGTCAGCCTGGTCTGGTCGGCCAGGAGCCCGGCCATCAGCCGCGGGGCCTCCGACCAGAGTCGCACAGTGGGTAGTGGGTGATCGCCCAGCAGCTCGTGGAAGTAGTCGAGCCGGCGGCGCCGCTCGACGATGGGGATGGCCCCGGCCTCCAACGCCTCGTAGACGCGCGACGACTCGAGGTTGCCTTCGTGGGCTGGACAGGGTGCGAACACCGAGTCGTAGAGGCTGTCGACCGCCGCCGGGTCGCCCCTGGCGAGCTGCTGCTCGTAGCCGCCGTCGACCTGACGCAACGCCTCGGCGACCTCCGCTCGGGACTCGACGTCGGGCAGCGACGCGGTCCAGGTGTAGAGCCGCTCGTCCGGACGTCGCACCGCGGCCGCCGTCGGCTCCACCGAGATCGGCGACGACGTGGCCGGACCCAGGGGAATCTGCCGAAGATCCAGGTCGGCCAGTCCCGAGTGGTAGTAGGTGCGCCACACCCAGCCGAACGAGCTGTAGGCATCGAGCCGGGACCGGTAGCGCTGGTCGGAGATGTGCAGCAGGCCGACGGATCCCAGGCGCCGTACCCCGGCGAGGACCTTGCCCTTGAGCGAATCGGGCCGGTCGCTGACCACCAAGCTGTAGGGCAGGATCAGGGTGCGATCGGGATCGTCGATGACGTCGCCAGCCCAGTCGCCAAGCAGGAAGCGCACCCAGGCCAGCTCGTCGAACCCGGGGCGTTGCGCGACGATCGTGACCCTCTGCCCCGTCTGTCGCTCTGTGTCTGGCACTTGGCGTCTCCCAGCGGCTCTGCTGGCCCCCGGTCGAACGACTGATCGTAGTGGAACTTCACGTGATCAGAATCCGCTGCGACCCGGGATTCCTGACATGATTGCTCCCTTCCATGGCGCAGCAACACGTTGTTACCGCAGCCGCTGCCGGGACGGACCGCAGTACATCTGACGAGGCACAGAGCGCCGCCGCGGACGTCCCCACCAGCGAGCCGATCGAGCCCACGACGTCCACGGCCCCACCGGCCGCGATCGCGACCGGCAAAGGGCGGGACCGTTGGCTCAGCGCGGGCATCGCCCTGGTGATGCTGGCGGTGTACCTGCGCAGCCTCATGCCCGGCATCGGCTACAGCGGGGATGCGGCCAAGTGGCAGATGCTGAGCGTTGTGGGCGGGGTCCCGCACGCCACCGGCTATCCCCTCTACGTCGCGCTGATCCAGGCGTTCCACCACGTCGTGCCGTTCGGCTCAGCGGCATGGCGCACCAACCTGTTCTCGGCGGTGTGCGCGGTCGGTGTGGTGGTGTTGATCTTCCGCCTGCTGCGGATCCTCGACGTCCGCTGGGAGGTCGCCACTGCCGCGGCGTTGACGTTCGGGGTCACCAAGGTCTTCTGGACCCAGTCGGCGATCGCCGAGGTGTACACGCTCCACCTGCTGTTCGTGATGGGGATCCTGGTCTGCCTGACCCGCTGGCGCACGGGCGCCGGCAATCGCTGGCTGTTGGGGGGCGTGGCACTGCTCGCCCTGTCCTTCGGCAACCACGTGGGCACGATCCTGGTGGTTCCGGCGGTGCTGTGGCTGGTGTGCTCGGACTGGCGCCGGGCCATCACCCTGCGCAACGCCTTGTGGGCCGGACTGTTCGCGCTCGTCGGCGCGAGCCAGTACCTCTACCTGCTCTTCGCCACCAGTCGGGGCGGTTATGTCGAGGTCCAGGTGCACAACCTGGCCGACATCCGCGACATCGTCACCGGTGGACCGTTCAAGAACGACATGTTCGTGTTCTCGGTCAAGGAGGTCATCAAGGACCGCATCCCCATGCTGTGGGAGTTCCTGCGGGAGGAGTTCTCGGTGCTGCTGGTGCCGATGGCCTACGGGCTGGTGCGGGGGCTGAGAACCGCCAACCGGGCCCGCCGAGACGTCGCCATCGGCCTGGCGCTCGTCGGCCTGACCAGCGCCTTCTACGGGCTGAACTACGACGTGCTGGACGTCATCGTCTTCTTCCTGCCGCTGTTCCTGGTCCTGGCGTTGTTCCTGGGCATCGGTCTGGACGGCATCGTCGGCTGGATCGGCGAGCGCTGGGCCGGCAACCGGCCGCTGCTGGTTGGGGCGGTCGGGGCATTGGCGGCGATCCCGCTGGCCAGCGGGTTGATCGACTACACGAAGGCCAGCCAGCGGGGCACGGTCGAGGCCTCCGAGCGGTTCGAACGGGCCATGGACGTGGTCGGATCGAACGCGATCCTGATAACGGACACCTACGACGACAGCGAATTCTTCTGGTACTACGTGCTGGGCGAGGGGCTGGGGACGTCCCGCAACCTACGGGTGGTCCATGAGGCCACGCCCGGGGACGTCAAGGACTACTTCGCCGGGCGTTCCAGCCAGGTCACCGATGCGGCCGAGCTGATCGGGATCGACCACCACCCGCTGATCTACACCGCCAGCCCTTACCAGCCGGCCCCCATGCGCCGAGCCGGCTTCAAGGTCACCGAGGTGGCCAAGGACGTCTGGCGCATCGACCCTCCGGCGGCGCCGGACCCGGACGATCCGACCGACTCGGGCTGATCCGACACACCGGAGTTACCGCTGGGCATGGAAATGACGCTCTCTACGCGACGCAGGCTGTCGGCCGGACTGGCGATCCTCCTGGTCAGCCTCTACGCGCCCAACGACGTCCTCAGCAGCCGGGTTGCTCCCACCCGCGTGCCCAGCGGGACGAGCCTGGACCTGGGCGAGCCGGCGACCTACGACTTCGGCGACGGGAGCGGCATCCAACTCCTCGACCTCTACTACCCGGCCCCCGGTTTCGCCGGACCACGGCCGCTCATCGTGTACCTCCACGGGGGAGGCTGGTACGGCGGCGGGCGGGCCGATGTCCGCTGTGATCCGGCCGTACCGCAAGCGATCCGGGCCTGCATACCGGCCCTGCAGCTGGCGCGGGGATACGTCGTCGCCTCGGTGGACTACGGGCTGCTGCGGGTGGACACGCGGGAGAACCAGTTCCCGACCCAGATCGTGGACGTGAAGCTGGCGATCAAGTGGCTGCGGGACCACGCCGCCGACCACCGGATCGACCCCGACCGGGTGGTCGTCTTCGGCCATTCCGCCGGCGGGCACCTGGCCGCGCTGACGGCGTTGACGGCCGGTCAATGGGAGCCAGCGCCGGAGTACCGGACGGTGGTGAGCGGCTTCGTCGACCTGGTCGGACCCACCGAGCTCGAGTCCTGGGCCGACTGGCTGGACCACCACGGACAGCCGGGCATGGGCACCCTCACCCGGGCCCTGGTCGGCTGCGACCTGAGCCCGAGCCCGTGCGAACGGCTTCTGGCCCTGGCGTCCCCGGCCAATCCCCGCTGGCTCGACGCCGCAGACCCGCCGGGCTACCTGGCCTGCGAGGAGACCGACACCGAGGTGCCGTGCGCCCAGCTGTGGGCCCTGCGCGATGGCCTGGTCAAGGCCCACCACGGCCAGCGCTCGGCCGTGGTCATCGACGTCTACCAGAATCCAGGCGACCCCGGCGACGACGACCCCCACAACCCCGACACCGACGTGAACCTCACCGACCTACAAGGCTTCCTCGACTACATCACCCGCTGAAAGCTGCAGGCACGGGTGTGGCGGGTGCCTAGTACGCCCAGCGAGGTTGGGTCGACCACCACGTGCGGCCTGGACGGCCCGAAGCCGATGCGGTCCGACGCCGACGGTTAAGAGGCGAACAGCGCCAGGGCGCGGGGGCGGGGGAGGACTTGGACGCCGGGTTCTTGGGCTAC
>DASXTK010000468.1:0-22206 GCA_036505485.1 Acidimicrobiales bacterium | reverse complement strand
CGATGTCGTTGCCGGACCCGACGCCCTGGCGCAGCGCCCGGGTCTTGTCCACCACCAGGTCCACGAAGCGGTCGTAGACGGCTTCATGGGCATACACCCGCTCCACCGCCATGCAGGTCTGCCCGGAGTTCATGAACGCACCCCACACCGTGCCGGTGGCCGCCTTCTCCAGGTCAGCGTCGTCACACACGATCAGCGGATCCTTGCCGCCCAGCTCCAGCAGCACCGGGGTCAGCGTCTCGGCCGCGGCCTGCATGACCAGCCGCCCGGTGCGGACCGATCCGGTGAACGCGATCTTCTGGACGCCGGACCGCACCAGCGCATCGCCGGTCGCACCGCCGCCGGTGACCACCTGGACGATGTCCGGATGGGTCCCAACGTCGGCGAACAGCTTGCCCACCTCCAGGCCCACCAGCGGCGTGACCTCCGAGGGCTTGAGCACCACGGTGTTCCCGGCCAGCAGCGCCGTCACCACCGGGGTCATGGACAGGGTGAAGGGATAGTTCCACGGCGAGATGACACCCACGACGCCCATGGGCTCGTAGGTCCGCCAGGCCTTCTTGTTGACGAAGAAGGAGCCCACCGGCACCTTCTCGGGCCGCAGGGCCTTGTCGCCGTGCCGCTTGTAGAACTCGATCAGCTCGGCCGTGGCCATGAACTCGCTGATCACCGCCTCGGACTCGAGCTTGCCGGTCTCGCGGCACACCACCTCGATGATGCTCTCGGCCCGGTCGAACAGGAGGTCCCGGACCGCCAGCACGTGGTCCAGCCGGGAAGCGAAGCTGAGCTTGCCCCAGGCCTGGAACGCATCACGAGCCCGCTCGACCGCGACCTGCACATGCTGCGCATCGTGCTCGGGCAGGCGGGCGATCACCTCACCGGTGCGGGGATCCAGGGTCTCGAACGTGGGGAGATCGCTCTGGCTCGGAACGTCGACGGCGGTCACAGCTGCACCTCCAACTGTTTGCTCGGAAGGAGCATGCCGTCGTCAGGCGTGTTCCATCCACTCCTTGACCTGAGTGGTCATGGCCGGGATGTCGGGGGCGATCATCGTGGCGTTGAGGACGGTGACGCCGGCTTCCTTGTACGCGGTGAGGCGATCGCGCACATAGCTCTCGGGACCACAGATGGTCATGGCCTCCAGCAGCTCGTCAGGGATGGCCTTGGCCGCCTCGTCCTTCTTGCCGTCGAGGTAGAGGTCCTGGATCTCCTTGGCCTCGGCCTCGTAGCCGTAGCGGCACGCCACGTCGTTGTAGAAGTTCTTGCCCCGAGCGCCCATGCCCCCGATGTAGAGGGCCAACGTGGGCCGGGCGTAGTCCCGGAACCCGGCGGCCTCGTCGCCGACGGCGAGCATCGCCGCGGCCACCACCTCCAGCGGGGCCAGGTCGGCGGATCGCTTGGTCGCACCCGCGGCCAGGTCGTCGCCCCACACCTCGTGGGCCCGTTCAGGCAGGAACATGAACGGCAGCCAGCCGTCGGCAATCTCGGCGGTGAGCTGGACGTTCTTGGGTCCCAGCGAGGCGATGTAGATGGGGATGCGCTCCCGCACCGGCCGGGTGATCAGCTTCAGCGGCTTGCCCAGTCCGGTGCCCTGCTCGGGCGGAAGGGGCAGGGTGTACTGCTTGCCCTCGTAGGTGATGCGCTCCCGGCGCCAGACCGCCCGACAGATCTCGATGATCTCGCGGGTCCGGCCCAGTGGTGCGGTGTAGGGCACGCCGTGCCAGCCCTCGATGACCTGAGGGCCGGAGGCGCCGAGGCCCAGAACGCAGCGACCGTCGGACAGGGCGTCCACCCCGGCCGCGGTCATGGCCAGCAACGTTGGCGTCCGGGTGTAGATGGGCAGGATCCCGGAGGCGATCTCGACCCGTTCGGTCACCGCGGCCAGGAAGCCCATGTAGCTCACGCCGTCGAAGCCGTAGGCCTCGGCTACCCAGACCATGTCCAGCCCGGCCCGCTCCAGGTCGGCCGCCTGCTGGGCCGCCTCCTTGAAGCCGCCCGCGTAGCTGAGCGTCATTCCGAGCTTCATGCTTTGGTCCCCCTGGTCAGGCTGCGGTCAAGCGCTCGCGGGCCCGCTTGGATCGTTCCAGCAGGTGGGCTGGGATGGTGACCCCGTTGACCACCGCGTCGCCGACCGATGCTCCGGCCTCGCCGCCGTCACCGGACTCCACGGCATCGGCGGCTGCGGTCTCGCTGGAGGCCAGCTCCTCGCGATGAGCCAGCGCGGCGTCGTACTGACTGGCCCGGCTCAGGTGTTGTCCATCGATGGAGCCGAGGTCGTAGCCGTTGTCGAACGCCACCCGGTAGCGGGTCCAGGTGAAGCCGTCGACCAACAGCACCTGTCCGCTGGTCCCCTGGGGGACGCCGGGCAGGTCGTCAAGCGTCTTCACGGTCTCGTTCCGGCGGAACTCGGTCGCGATCGCACCCTTGGCCATGACCCACGATCCTGCCAGGTGCACGCACGGTGGCGCGAATCGCGACCGGAATAGTTTGCTTGCCTAATTAGTTGAGCAAAACGATGTCCCAGAACTCTGCAACCTCCGAGGACGACGTGCTCGAGCTGGCGGCCCGGCTACGGCTGTCGACCGCCCGTTTGGCCCGTCTCCTGCGGCAGCAGGCCGGCACCGGCCTGTCTCCGTCGCAGCAGGCGGTGTTGGCGACGATCGAGCTCCACGGCCCGCTCACGCTGGGGCGTCTGGCTCGCATCGAGCAGGTCACACCCCCAACCATCACCCGGATCCTGAGCCGCCTGGAGGAGGACGGGCTCGTCACCCGTCAGGTCGACGACACCGACCGGCGGATCTTCCGAGCCCGGATAACCCCCGAGGGTCAGCGCCGCCTCGATCACAGCCGCCAGCGCCGCAACGCCTGGCTGGCCCGGGGCCTGGCCCGGCTCGATGCCGACCAGCGCCGCGATCTGGCCGCGGCCCTGCCCGTCCTGGAAGCCCTCTCGTCCGTCCCCGCACCCACGCCGTGACCCGCCGTATGCAGCTCCTGGCCAGCGACACCTTCCGATCGCTGCGCACTCGCAACTTCCGTCTGTTCTTCGTCGGCCAGCTGACCAGCATGATCGGCACCTGGATGGAGATGGTGGCCATGACCGTGGTGGTCCTCCAGCTCACCGACTCGGGTGTGGCGCTGGGGCTGCTCACGGCGGCGCGATTCGGTCCGTTGCTGGTGCTGGGGCCCTGGGGCGGACTCGTGGCCGACCGGCTCGACCGGCACCGGCTCATGGTCACCACACAGATCGCCTTCGCCATCCTCGCGACCCTGTTGGCCGCCGTGGTGGTGACCGACCACGCCAGCATGACGCTGATGTACGTGTTCTCGGGGGCCTGGGGTCTCCTCACGGCCATCGACAACCCGTCGCGCCGGGCCCTGGTCATCGACATGGTCGATCACGACGACCTGCCCAACGCCATCGGTCTAAACACCGCGGTGATGACCAGCTCCCGCCTGGTGGGTCCGGCCCTCGCCGGCCTCGTCATCGCCTTGACCAACGTCGAGTGGTGCTTCGTGGCCAACGCGGTCAGCTACACCGCCGTCATCGTGGCCCTGCTGCGCATGAACCGGTCCGAGCTCCGGTCGTCCCCCCTGGTGGAACGGTCCAAGGGCCAGCTGCGCGAGGGGTTCCGCTACACGCGGGAGACGCCGGAGCTGTGGCTGCCGCTGGTGTTCGTGGCCGTGATGGGAACCGTCGCCTTCAACTACCAGGTAACCCTGCCGCTGCTGTCCACCCGGGACCTGCACGGCAGCGCCACCCTCTTCACCGTCCTGTTCGCCACCATGAGCGTGGGCTCGGTGACGGGCGCGCTCACCGTGGCCCGCCGGCGGAACATGCACATGAGCTTCCTCGTCACCTACGGGATGATCATGACCGCGGCCACGCTGGCCCTGTGCCTGGCCCCCAACGTGGCGCTGGCCGTGGTGGCGACCGTGCCGCTGGGGTTCGCCTCCGCGGTGCTGATCTCGGGTTCCAACACGGTGATGCAGATGAAGGCCGACCCGGCCATGCGCGGCCGGGTGCTGGCCCTGCTGAGCACGGTGTTCCTCGGATCCACCCCGATAGGTGGTCCTGCCGTGGGCTGGATCAGCGAGAACTACGGCGCCCGCATGGGTCTGGGTGTCGGAGCCATCGCCCTCGTCGCGGTAACCCTCTGGGTGATCCGCCGCCTCCGGGCCCTCGCCCCAGCGGAACGCCCAGCCGCCGCGCCCAGCAAGGAACCCACCCCCGCCCCAGCCTGAAGGTCAGCCCCGACTCGTCTCAGTTGCGGCGGGATTCGGACCAGGTCTCGCCCGCTTGGACATCCGGTTCGTGGGGTAGGCCCAGGGCTCGCTCGGCGATGATGTTGCGCTGGACCTCGCTGGTGCCCCCACCGATGGTCAGGGCCGGAGCGAACAGGAAGCCGTGATGCCACAGCTCGACCGGGCCGCCGAGCGGACCGGTGTCGGTCAGCATCCCGGCCGGGCCGGCCAGATCCTTGGCCAGCCCGAACACCTTCTGACCCAGCTCGTCCGTCATGGCTTTGCCCACCGACGACTCGACCCCCGGGGCCTCCCCCCGCACCCGGGCGCTGACGGTCCGCAGCCGGGTCAGGCGAATCACCTCGGCCTCGATGTGCAGCTGCACCAGCCGTTCCCGCAGGCGGGGGTCGCTGACGCCGCCGCCGTCGCGCACCTGGTCGAACAGATCGGACACCGTCGGTCCCTGGCCCCACATGGCGCCGCCCGACGACAGCGACACCCGCTCGTTGGCCAGGGTCACCTTGGCCAGATCCCAGCCCTGGCCCTCCACGCCGACCATGTTCTCGGCCGGCAGACGCACCTCGTCCAGGAACACCTCGTTGAAGGTGTGCACTCCGGTCATCTCGACGATGGGCCGAATGGTGATGCCCGGGGAGTCCATCGGGCAGATGAAGTACGAGATCCCCCGGTGCTTGGCCACGTTGGGGTCGGTGCGGGCGATGAGGATCCCGTACCGGGAGAACTGGGCCAGCGAGGTCCAGATCTTCTGACCCGTCACCACCCACTCGTCGCCGTCACGGCGAGCCCGGGTCCCCAACGAGGCCAGATCCGATCCCGAACCCGGCTCGCTGAACAGCTGGCACCACATCTCCTCCCCCGAGAGCAGGGGGAACAAGTAGCGCTGCTTCTGCTCCTCGGACCCGGCGTGCAACACCGTCGGTCCGGCCCAGCCGATGCCGATGGGGTTGACCGGACGACGCACGCCGGCCCGGCGCAGCTCGTCGTCGATCACCAGCTGGTGGATCGGATCGGCCGCCAGCCCCCAGGGCTCGGGCCAGTGCGGCGCCACATAGCCGGCCTCGGCCAGCAACCGGCCCGTGGGTTGGGGGTGCTCGGCCAGCCACTCGCGCACCGCGGTGCGGCGCGGGTCGTCGTCGGGAGGCAGCTCCAGGTCCATGCCGCGGACCCTACATGCGCCGATTACCGGTCGGTCATTTCGGGAAGTCCGCGCTTTCACGCTGGTTTCACGGTGCTTACCTAAGGTCGTCCGCATGCGGAGACGGCGGACACGAGCGCGGGAGACATCCACGATGAATGGCATGAAGAGCTTGGCTGTCCTGATGGCGGCCACGGGGCTGCTGCTGGGGGCGTGCAGCTCGGACGACAACGGTGAGCAAGGTCTGTCCATCGACTCCAAGTCGCCGGCGGACGACGGCAGCTCGGGCGACCAGGCCGATGCCAGCAACGGCGACGGCGGCGCTACCGGCGAGGACATCTGTATCGCCGATGACGGTTCCCTCTCCATCAACGGCAACAGCGTCCACATCGGTGGCGACGGCGAGAGCTCGATCAACATCGACGGCAGCAACATCGAGGTCCACGACGGCGAGGACGGAACCACCGTCGAGATCGACGGCAACTCCGTCAACGTCGACGACCTCGAGGACTGCCCCGCGGACTCCAGCGGCGGCGAGGACAGCACCGGGTCCGGGTCGGACGATGACGACAACGCCACCACCAGCGGCAGCGGGGTCATCTCCGACGACGAGAACCGGACCTGCACCGGCGGGGAGAGCATCACCGTCGACGGCACCGGGCTAAACGTCGACCTCGTGGGTGAGTGCGCCAGCGTCACCGTCAACGGCAGCGCCAACAACGTCAACATCGACCAGGCCGGCACGGTCAGCATCAACGGCAGCGGCCAGAACGTCGACGTGACCGGTTCCGCCACCCAGATCGACCTCTCGGGCACCGGTCACAACCTCGACTACGTCGGCAGCCCCACGGTCAACGACAACAGCGTCGGCAGCAACATCAACTGACCTGTCCCCCCGGCCCCTCCTGGTGGCCCCGGTTCCTGCGTTCACCTGGTCCTCCTGGACGGGATCAGGGGAACGCAGGAACGCGTTTTCGGCATCTCGAACCCGATTCGATACCCTCAGCTGGCGATTGACCGAGCGGTCAATGGCAGCGATCCGAGAGGGGTGTGGCGATGGCCGGGTGGAACTTCGCAGACGTCTGGGAAGTGATCGCCGAGCAGATCCCGGAGGCCCAGTGCCAGGTCCAGGGGGACCGACGGCTGACCTGGGCGGAGTTCGACCGACGGGCCAACGGCGTGGCCCACACTCTGCTCGAGCGCGGTGCCGCCGACCAGGACAAGGTCGCCCAGTACCTCTACAACTGCCCCGAGTACATCGAGTCGATGTTCGCGTCGTTCAAGGCCGGACTGGTGCCGATCAACACGAACTACCGCTACCAGGACGACGAGCTGGTCTACCTGTGGGACAACGCCGACTGCGTGGCTGTGGTGTTCCACGGCACGTTCACCGAGACGATCGAGCGCATCCGTGACCGGGTGCCGCGGGTGGTGTCCTGGCTGTGGGTGGACGACGGCAGCGGACCCCGTCCCGACTGGGCGGTCGACTATGAGGACGCCGCTACGTCCTACGCCGAGCGGGTCGTCGCTCCCTGGGGACGTGACGGTGACCAGCTCATGATGACCTACACCGGCGGCACCACCGGGATGCCCAAGGGCGTCATGTGGCGTCAACAGGATCTGTTCCGCAACATCACCAGCTCGATGAACCCGCGCTACCGGGAAGCCGAGGCCGACCTCACGATCGTGCGGGAAGGGGTCACGGGCCCCGGCCCGATCGGGCTGCCGGCCTGCCCCCTCATGCACGGGACCGGGCTCTACACCCAGCTCATCATGATGTCCGTGGGTGGCAGCACCGTCACGCTGGTGTCGCGCAAGCTCGACATCGACGAGCTCCTCGACACCATCGAACGGGAGAAGGTCAATTCGATCGCCATCGTCGGCGACGCCTTCGCCAAGCCGATGGTCAAGGCGCTCGACGAGAACCCGAGCCGCTGGGACCTCTCCAGCCTGTTCTTGGTGGCCTCGTCCGGCGTGATGTGGAGCGAGACGGTCAAGCAGGGCCTGCTCAAGCATCACCCGGGGATGATGTTGGTCGACGCCTTCTCGTCGTCGGAGGCCGTGGGCATGGGCCAGTCGGTCTCCTCGGCCGGCGGAACCTCGGCCACCGCCAAGTTCACGCTGGGCGAGAACACCATCGTCATCACCGACGACGGTCGCCGGGTCGAGCCCGGATCGGGCGAGATCGGCCGGGTGGCGGTCGGTGGATTCCAACCCGTCGGCTACTACAAGGATCCGGAGAAGACCGCGGCCACCTTCATCGAGTTCGAGGGCCGCCGCTACTCCTGCCCCGGTGACTACGCCCTGGTTGAGGCCGACGGTGGTCTCACCCTGCTGGGACGGGGTTCGGTGTGCATCAACACCGGCGGGGAGAAGGTCTTCCCCGAAGAGGTGGAAGAGGTGCTCAAGACCCATCCCGCGGTGCGGGACGCGGTCGCGGTCGGTGTCCCGGACGAGCGCTTCGGGGAGGCCATCACCGCGGTCGTCGAGCCGGTCGAAGGCGCCGAAGTGGACCCGGACGACATCATCGCCCATGTGAAGTCCAAGCTGGCCGCCTACAAGGCACCGCGCCAGGTCGTCGTCGTTGACACCATCGGCCGGGCTCCCAACGGCAAGGTCGACTACAAGCGGCTCAAGGCGTACGCCACTGACCAGGTCGGCGCAGCCAAATAGCCCAGCGCACTGAGTCGGCAAGCGACTTGGTGCACTACGGCGCGAGTGCGGCCCGCTACCGTGACCCGCTGTGCCTGAGAGCCACGAATTCCGCAGGCAGTTCGATCAGCAGCTGGGGGAGATCGACGCCAAGGTGATCCGGCTGTTCGCCTTGGTCACCGAGGCCGTCGCCTCGGCCACGGAATCCCTGCTGGCGAGCGACCGCGCCGCGGCGCAGGCTACCGCCGACCGTGACGCCATGGTCGACCAGCTCGAAGCCGATCTGGAGATACTGGCCCAGCGGGAGCTGGTTCGGCAGTCCCCCATGGCCGGTGACATGCGCTATCTGCTCTCGGTGATCCGGATCGTGCCCGAGCTGGAGCGCAGCGGCGACCTGGCCGAACACATCGCCCAGCGGGCGTCGCGAGGCCTTGGCGCCCGGCTCACCCCGGCGGTGCGGGGCATCCTGCAGGAGATGGGCTCGACCTGCGTGCAGATGTGGCAGGCGGCGGCCGATGCCTGGGCCGAGCGCGACGCCGACGCAGCCGAGCAGATCGACGCCACCGACGACCGTCTCGACGACCTCCACGACCAGCTGATCGCCGAGTTGGGCCAGAGCACGCTGGAGCTGGCCGACGCCCTCCAGACCACCCTGGTCGGCCGGTTCTACGAGCGGCTCGGCGACCATGCCGTGCACATCAGCGAGCGGGTCGGCTACCTCGCTCTGGGCACCTAGCACGCCTCTACGCGCGGTAAGAAGCTCAATTTCGGAGCGATCGCGGGCTGGCTCTACGCTGCCCGACCATGGTTGATCTCGGATTCGATGGCAAGGTTGCGATCATCACCGGTGCGGGCGGTGGCCTCGGTCGCTCACACGCCTTGGCCCTGGCGCGCCGGGGCGCGCTGGTGGTGGTGAACGACCTGGGCGGGTCGGTCGACGGTTCCGGCAGCGGAACCACCGCAGCGCAGGCCGTGGTCGACGAGATCGAGGCCGCGGGCGGCGAGGCGGTCGCCAACTATGACTCGGTGGCCACGCCGGAGGGCGGCAAGTCCATCGTCAAGACCGCCATCGACCGCTTCGGCCGGATCGACATCGTCATCAACAACGCCGGCATCCTGCGCGATACCTCGTTCAAGAACATGGGTCCTGAGCAGCTGGAGCCGGTGCTCGACGTTCACCTCAAGGGCGCCTTCTATGTGACTCAGCCCGCCTGGGAGCACATGCGTGACCAGGGCTTCGGCCGGGTCGTCTGCACCGCCTCGGGCGCCGGCATCTTCGGCAACTTCGGCCAGACCAACTACGGCGCCGCCAAGATGGGCCTGGTCGGGCTGACCCGGGTCCTGGCCATCGAAGGCGCCAAGTACAACATCAAGGCCAACGCCATCGCCCCTGTGGCCAAGACCCGCATGACCGAGGACCTGCTCGGCCCGCTGGCCGACAAGCTCGAGCCCGAGTTCGTGACCCCGGTGGTCACCTACCTGGCCAGCGAGGAGTGCGCGGTGACCGGCGAGGTCTACTCCGTCGGCGGAGGCCGGGTGGCTCGCATCTTCATCGGCGTGACCCAGGGGATCATGGACCACGAGCTTTCGGCCGAGAGCGTCCGGGACCGGCTCGAGGAGATCCGCTCCGAGGACGGCTATGCGGTGCCCACCAGCCTCAACGAAGAGATGATGCTGGCCCTCAAGGCCCTGGGCTGACCTCGCTCTGGCGACCGGGTCAGGGCACAGGCACGGCCTCGAGAACCACGCCATCGGCGAGGAACTGCAGCTCAGTCGGCAACGGCCCCCCGGCGGGGACCCACGCATAGAGCTGATGCGGTACCTCCGGTGGCTCATCCTGCCGATCGAGGAAGGCGTACATCATGGGGTGGGAATCGGGATACTCGGGGCTGACCCCGGCCACGCTGTCGGTTCCCTCGGGCACCCGGCCGAAGTAGGTGTGGACGTTGCCGCCCCGGTCGGCCAGCACCAACACCCGATCGTCGGCTGATCCGCAGACGTCGGGCAGCTTGCCCTCCGAGTCGACCACGTAGCCGCAAAGCTGCCCGTCTGCGGTGAGATACGCCGCAGAACCCATCCCAGTCGTGTTCACCGACGCCACCACGTCGGTGGGGATGTACTGGCCGTAGTTCGCGGGGTCCGGCGGATCGTCGACCTGCAGCGCCGCTGCCCACTCCTCGTCCGTCGCCGGCCGCAGGCTCTCCGCCACCTGCAGGACCTCGTCTTCGGTGAGGGGCGACATCAGCGTCGTCACCTGTGCGATCACCCCGGGCTCCTCCTCCCACAGGAGGGTGATCGCCGTCTGGCGATCCGGACCACCACCCGCTCGCTCCTCCTTCACCGAGATCGAGCCTTCGTGGCCTCGGACCTCGACCCTCCGCCACTCACCGGCGAGCCAGCGGGTCATGAGCAGGTTGCTCTCGCCGCCTTCACCGGTGGACACCTGGAGCGTCGGGCCCCCCGGGATGTTGTGGGGCGGGGCGTAGTTGATGCTGTATCCGGTGGCAACCAGGGGAAGGTCGTTCGGCTGGCTTCGGGCCAGCTCATCCAATGGACCATCGACGTCGGATGGCGGCGAGCCCACCACGGCGTAATCGCCCTCGAAGGTCAGGTCCTCGGCCACCTGCTGCAGTTGGTCGATGTCGAGCGATCGCGATGTAAGACGGACGTCGAACAACGGCTCTTCCTCAGGCCAGTAGAGCGTGGCCATCACCTCGCCGATGCACTCGTCTGGAGCACAGGCGACCCCCGTGTGTCCCCGAACGGTCACCTCGTGGCCATGGCCTTCCGGCGGCATGCCGGAACCCCCATCGAAATTCGTGTCCTCGGGCCAGCGGGTGGTGGAGGTCTGCAGATCGCTGTGGGCGAAAGGATCGTCGGCTCCCGAGTCGCCGTACAGGACTGTGCGAGAGACCGGGCCCGTCGCCGCGGCTTCCCCCACCATCTCCGACGGGTCAGATGCGCCTGAGACCACGTAGCCGTCCGGGACGTGGTCCGGGATCAGCCGCGGCACGACAACGTGCCCCTTCGTCGAGACGTCGGACGACGGGACCGTCGTGTCCTTGTCGTTGTTGGGCCAGAACGCGACTGCGGCGGCGAGGATGGCGGCGACTACGACCAGGGCCGTTGCCGTCAGGATCGGGGCGCTGCTGGGGCGAGGTGGCGGGCCCGCTGAGTTGGGCGCAACGGAATCCCGCAGGGCGCCGGCTGCTCCCCGCAATGTGGTGTCGAGATCGGCTGTCACTGTTCCGCGCCTCCGTGAGCGTGGTTCTCCAACGCCGAGGCCAGCAGCTGGCGGGCTCGGTGGAGATGGGTTTTGACCGTTCCATCGGAGCAACCGAGCACCTGGGCGATCTCCGCAATGGGGAGGTCGTCCACGTAGTGCAGGACCACCACCTGGGCCTGACGCCGCGGCAGTGCCCGCACCGCCCGCCAGACCGCTTCGTCCTGCTCGGGCAGGACCGCCGGCAGCGTGGGCCGGGCCCTCAGGCGGGTCATGGCCCTGGCCTCGGCCACCCGCCGGCGGATGCGGCTGACCGACTGGTTCACCACCACTCGCCGCAGCCACGCGGCCGGATCGTCATAGGCGCTGATCTGGTTCCAGCGGCGATACGCAGCGAGGAAGGCCTCCTGCACCAGCTCCTCAGCCGCCCTGCGACTGCCCGACAAGCCGTACGCCAGGGCCACGAGCCTCCGGGCTTCGCGACGGTACAGGTCGTCGAAGCTCGCCGTCTCCCCTGTCTCGTCCCCCAGCTCAGGCCCCGTCTGCTCGTCCGCCTCGATCACATCAGGTAACTCGAACCGTGGCTGACTCCGGTTGACGCGGAAGGTTTCCGAAAACCGTAGGGTGCACCGGCATACGCATCTGGGGGACGGTCTCGTGGGGACTCGGGTTCGGAGGCTGCTCGGCATCGCTCTGGTGAGCGCGCTGTTGTCGGGCTGCTGGCTCCAAGTCGGGTTCGACTCCGGCCATACACGCTTCAACGACCTCGAGGACCAGCTCACCGCCCAGAACGTGGCCAGCCTGGAAGCGGACTGGTCGGTGGGCATCCTCCAAGTCGGATCGGAACCGATGGCCAGCGGCGGCCGCGTGTTCCTCGTGACGTCCAGCGACCAGGCCGAGGTGAAGCACGCGTCGGTGCGAGCCTGGAGCGCGGCCACAGGCGCCGCCGCGTGGGCCACCAGCCTGGTGGACTTCACCGGCCCTGCCGATCTGTTCGCCACCGCTCCGGCCAGCTTCGTCGGCGACGAGCTCTGGGCCGGGGCATCGGCGGCGCTGTTCGGTCCGATCCCCCTCCAGCAGCTGGCCTTCCCGGCTCGGCTCGACCCCCGCGATGGGTCCATCCTTGACTCCGAGACCAGCCTGCTGGGATCACCGGCGGTCGAGGCCGAGGGCCTCGTCGTGCAGACCGGGGCCGGCTTCGGCAACTGGTCGGTCTCGGTCCGGGACCGGATCACGCTGACCACGCTGTGGAGTGCCTTCTTCGCCATCCCGCCGCCCATCACCGCGGCCTATCCGCCCACCGTCGCCGAGGGCCAGGTGTTCGTGGTCGAGGACCACGTGCTCCACGCCTTGCTGCTGGCCGGTTGTGGAGCGGCGACGTGCACCCCCGTCTGGTCCGTCGACCTCGGCAGCCAGCCCAGTCCGGCGGTGGCTCCGGTCGGGGACGACGAGCTCTTCGTGGTCGACGAGAACGAGCTGCTGGCCATTGACCGGACCACCGGCACGATCACGTGGCGAGCGCCCCTGGGCACCAGGGGTCGGCTGGCGATCTCCGGAGACACCATCTACGTCACGACTGCCGACAGCCTCCAGGCCTTCGCTCGATCGGGATGCGGGGCCGAGACGTGCACGCCGACGGGGACCACCAGCCTCGGAGCCGTGCCCACCACCGACCCAGTGGTGGCCGGCGGGGTCGTCTACGTGGGGGTTCCGGGAGCGATCGAGGCTCTGGACGCCGCGGGAGCTCCGCTGGCGATCGTGCCCGTCTCCGGCATCCCGCGCCAACTCTCGGTGGCCGGGGGCCGGGTGTTCGTCGTCCACGATCCGGGCGACGGCACCAACGCCACCCTCACCTCGCTGGCGCCTGGCTAGCTCAGGAGGGCTCGTACCACCCGCATGGTGACCGCGGTGGACTCGTCGACGCTGCAGTCGGCATCGGTCCGCAAGGCGTCCCAGGCCGCCCACGAGAGCATGGTCGACAGACCCTCGAGCACCTCACGCCGGACGGTTTCGTCGGTGATCTGATCCAGCTCGGGACCGAACCCCCGCGCCACCTCGTTGTGCATGTACACGTTGGCCTGGCGCAGGGCGCGGCGGATCTCCGGGGCGAACGGTCCATGGACGTTGGCGGCTCGCCGGAACGGGGTGATGGCCTCCAGCAGGAGCGCACGATGCCGGACGAACACGTCGACGCGCTCCTCGAGGGGCATCCCGACATCGACCGGGTGCAACAACGCCCCGACCCGCTCCGAGATGCGCTCAGTGACCGCGATGTGCAGCGAGGGCAGGTCCTCGAAGTGTTGGAACACCGATCGCACTGACACTCCGGCCCGTTCCGCCACCCGCGGCGCGGTGGGACGCAGCTCGCCCTCCTCGACCAGGCTCACGCAGGCGTCGACGATGGCCTCCCGTGTGCGCAGCGCCCGGGCGCTGCGACCGTCGACTCGACCTTCGACCTTCTGCATCAAGCTCTGCAACCTACCCGCGACGTCCGCGACCTCGACTGTTGTCCTAGCCGGCGACGCTGGCAGCATGTGGCGCGTGTACCGCATCCCCTCCAGCGACGGCGTGACCATCACGCTGCACGACCTCGGCGGAACCGGCCCGCACCTGCTGTTCTGCCACCCCACCGGGTTCCACGGCCTGGTGTGGGCGCCGGTCGCCGGCCATCTCGGCGACGTCGCTCACTGTTGGGCGCTGGACTTCCGGGGCCACGGCGACAGCGGCCTCCCCATCAACGGATCGCTGGACTGGCACGGCATGGCCGACGACGTCCTGGCCGTCGTCGATCATCTCGACACCGACGAGATCTATGGCGCCGGCCATTCCATGGGCGGTACCGCCCTGCTGATGGCCGAACAGCGCCATCCAGGCACGTGGGCGGCGCTGTGGTGCTACGAGCCGATCGTCTTCCCGCCGTTCGAGGGTCCGAGGCCCCGGGCCAACCCCCTGGCCGACACGGCCCGCCGGCGACGGGCCAACTTCCCCAGCCGAGCCGCGGCCCTGGACAACTACGGCAGCAAGCCGCCGCTGCACACCCTGCATCCGGATGCGCTCGCGGCCTATGTCGAGCATGGGTTCCGTGAGCTTCCCGACGGCAGCGTGGAGCTGAAGTGCGACCCCGACACCGAGGCGCGGGTGTTCAACAGCGGGATCAGCCACGGAGCGTTCGCCCGCCTGGGTGACGTGCAGTGCCCGGTGACGGTCTGTGCCAGCGGTGACGGCGCCCCACCGGCCACGGTCGCCGGTCTGGTCGCCGACGCCCTGCCCCACGGTCGGCTGGAGCAATTCCCCCAGCTCACCCATTTCGGGCCGATGGAGGCCCCGGAGACCATCGCCCAGTCCCTGCGGAAAATGCTGGCGAATGGGGACGAGGGTCCCTCTTGACTGTCAGACCGCGCGCGTACTCTCGACCTATGGCGTTCGCGGTTCCCGAGGCTCTCAGTCCGTCCAAGGTCGCAAGCTTCACCGATTGCGCCCTGGCGTTCCGGTACTCGGCCATCGACCGCTTGCCGCAGCCTCCGGCGCCGTGGTCGACCAAGGGCACGCTCGTCCACATGGCGTTGGAGCGGCTCCACCTGCTCGACGGGCCCGAACGGACGCTCGACGCGGCCCTCGGGCTGCTGGCAGAGGCGGCGACCGATCTCCGGGACGACCCCGACTACGCCGATCTCGAGCTCGACGCCGAGGCCGAGGCCGAGTTCCACGCCGACGCGGCCGAGTTGGTGCGGCGCTACTTCCAGCTCGAGGATCCCTGCGGCATCAAGGCCATCGGCGTGGAGCTGTCGCTCGACGTCAACATCGAGGGCGTGCGGTTGCGGGGCATCATCGACCGGCTCGAGCTCGACGCCAACGGCGAGCTGGTGGTCACCGACTACAAGACCGGTTCGGTGCCATCGGTGAACTTCGAGCGGAAACGGCTGTCCGGGGTCCACCTCTACTCGCTGCTGTGCGAGGAGCTGCTCGGCAAGCGTCCCGCCCGGGTCCAGCTGCTGTACCTGCGCCAACCGGTGGCCATCATCACCGAACCGACCGATCAGTCCACCCGGGGCACCCGTCGGTCCCTCGCCGCGGTGTGGCAGGCGGTGGAGCGGGCCTGCGAACGGGAGGACTTCCGACCCCGACCCTCGCGGTTGTGCGACTACTGCGCCTATCAGCCGTACTGCCCCGCCTTCGGCGGCAGCCTGGAGCCGGTGACCACGACGAGCACAGACAGCCTGGTCACCGTCGGCTGATGAGACAGGCGGTCCGCCGGTTCGACGAGGCGATCGAGCGTCGCATCGATCGCTGGCGTGGCAACCCGAGCGTGGATCGGGTCATGTACGCCGCGTCCGAGCTGGGTGACTTCAGTCTCATCTGGCACACCATCGGAGCGGCCCGCGCCCTGGCGCCGGATCGCAAGCCCATCCACGCCGTTCGAGTCGCGACCATCCTCGGGGCCGAGTCCCTGCTGGTCAACCAGGGCATCAAACGCCTCGTGGGTCGGCGTCGGCCGGTCTGGGAGGACGATCGTCCGCACAACTTGCGCCGGCCCCGCACCTCCAGCTTCCCGTCCGGTCACGCCTCGTCCGCGGCTACCGCCGTGGGCGTTCTGGCCCAGAACGATCCGCTGTGGCCCCTCTATGTCGCGGTCGGCGCCACCGTGGCCGCCAGCCGGGTGTACGTGAAGGTGCACCATCCGTCCGATGTCCTCGCCGGAGCGGTGCTCGGCGTGGGTTTGGCCGCATTGGCCCGACGGTTGTGGCCGTTTCCGGAATGACCTGGACCCAGCGACAGTTGCACGGCATGTGACCGCCTTCACCGTTACTTGGGACTACCGCTGCCCGTTCGCTCGGAACGCACACGAACACGTTGTGGAGGGACTGCGCGGCGGCGCCGACTGGGATGTCCGTTTCGTCCCGTTCTCGCTGGGCCAGGTGCACGTGGCCGAGGGGGAGACCGACGTGTGGGAACGTCCCACCGAGGACAGCGGGCTGCTGGCGCTGCAGACCGCCGTGGTGGTGCGTGACCAGTTCCCCGACCAGTTCCTCGACACCCACGTCGCCCTGTTCGCCCTCCGGCACGATCAGGGGCGCAAGATCAACGACGAGACCGAGGTCCGCAAGGTCCTGGCCAACAGCGGCGTGGACGCCGATGCGGTCTTCGCCGAGATCGCCACCGGGACGCCGCTGGCCATCGTGCGAGACGAGCACACCGCCGCGGCCAAGGACCACGAGGTCTGGGGCGTGCCGACGTTCATCATCGGCAAAGGCGCAGTGTTCGTACGGGTGATGACCCGTCCCAAGGACGACTCCGCCCTGGCGCGACGAACGATCGACCGGATTCTCGACCTGTTGACCGGGGCACCCGAACTCAACGAGTTCAAGCACACAACGCTCCAACGCTGAACAAACGCCCTCCATGTGACCCCACCGTGTGACCCCATCCTCATCCGAGCGCGGAACGGCCCGCCCGAGGAGACGGGTCCCAGGCGGGCCGAACCAGATAGTGGGCAGGGCGGGCGTGTCGCTGGGTGCTCGACACCCACTCCACCCACGACCTCAAACCAGGTCGTCGTACTCGCCGGCCTTCGCGCCCTGCACGAACGCTCCGACTTCACCGCGGGTGAACGTCAGCGTCGGGCCGCCGGCGTCCTTCGAATGCCGCACGAGTACTTGATCGCCGACCGCGGCAACCTCGACGCACTGGAGGCCGTCGGAGAAGCTGCTGGTACGCCACTGCAGGTTCGTCGTGTTCTTCATGGTGTTGCTCCTTGCTGTGGGGGAGATCAGGTCCGGCTGCGCGGCAGACGGACCACCCGGCCTGCCGTACGACGTTCCTCTTCGGCTGCCCGGAGCGCGGCGACATGACCGGCGACGTCCAACCCGCCTGGTGGCTCGGCGTCGTGTAGGCCGCCGTCGTCGCACTGGCGTTGCACAGGGCCAGGGGACCAGCCCTGGTATGGGCGTTTCGCCGGGTCGTCAACCCAGTGGTACCAAGTCCGGCCACCCAGCGACGACAGCACCGGCATGTCGCAGCCCTCATGACCGCACACGAGCGGAATTGTCGGCGGCACCGCTACTCGACCTCCGGCTCCGAACGCTGCAACGTTCCGGCGAGACGCTGAAGGATCAACGTCGAGAGCCCGGCAAGAGATGACCGCACGTCGGGGTCCTCGAACGTGGAATCCGATTCGTGGTCGATGATCACCGACCAGCTGATGATCAGGACTGCGAGCTGCTCCGAGGGCTCGAACACCGCCACGTCGCCCGGCTGTTGCGTTGGCTGTCCGTTGGGGTTGGTGCCCATGCCAGTCAGTGAACGACGTGGCATCAGACAACGCAGGAGCGGCGATAGGGCATCTCCAGACATCCCCAAGTCGTCCCAACCCGTAGAAGTCGTGGGTAGGGCTATGGGACGATTGTCACTGTGGGCAACAGCCGGTTACTGCGTGCGCTCTCTGATGCGGGTGTCACCCGCCAGGAGATCGCTCAGCAGACCGGCGTCGACCCCAAGACCGTGGAGCGGTGGATCACCCAGGGGCAGCGCCCATACCCGCGTCATCGGTTCATGATCGCCCGCCTCCTGGAGGTCGACGCCAGCGAGCTATGGCCCGACACCGAAGGCTCGGCGCGCCCGGAAGTCATCGACCTGTTTCCTGACCGTGCCGCTGCGCCCCGCGACCTGTGGCTCGGCCTTCTGAAGAGCACCGCCGATTCATTCGACATGCTGGTATATGCTGGCCTGTTCTTCCATGAGCAGGAGCCACGGCTCATCTCCATTCTTCGCGACAAGGCCGACGCGGGAGTCAAGATCCGCTTGATGTTCGGCGACCCCGACGCCGATGTCGTCGTACGCCGAGGGCTTGAGGAAGGGATTGGCGAGACCGTTCCAGCGAAGGTGCGGAACTCGCTGGCGCTCTACCGGCCGCTCGCCGGCCACCCGGGGATCGACATACGCCTTCACGCCACCACCCTCTACACGTCGATCTACCGGTTCGACGACGACATGCTGGTCAATCCCCACATCCATGGGCTACTCGCTGCCCACGCTCCGCTCCTTCACCTTCGCCGCATGGCGCCAAGCCCGCTGTTCACGAAGTACGCCGACTGCTTCGACCGCGTGTGGGCGACAGCCGTGCCAGCGTGGGAACTGAGGACCTGATGGGCCGCATCGACTACCTCGACGACCCCAACGCCCCGGCGCCAAACAGCCTCGTACCCTCGGTCAACGTCGTCGCAGTCAACAAGGGAGGCGGGATACTGATGATCTGCCGCACGGACAACGACAACTGGGCTCTGCCCGGCGGCGCGATCGACCTCGGCGAGACCGTCCGCGAGGCCGGCATCCGCGAAACCCGGGAGGAGACCGGGATCGACGTCGAGATCACGGGATTGGTGGGCATCTACACGAACCCGCGCCACCTGATCGAGTACACGAGCAACGGCGAAGTCCGCCAGGAGTTCTCGATTGTGCTTATGGCCGTTCCAATCGGCGGGCAGCCAACCATGAGCAGCGAGTCCTCACAGGTCGCATGGATAGACCCCGGGAACCTCGACGAGCTGCATATCCACCCGTCCATGCGCACGCGGCTCACCCACTTCCTGACCAGCGACGACCCCCACATCGACTGACTCACCGCTGCGGTGGCCAAAACGCCACCTTGACGCGATCGCGTCAGCTGCCGATGTCTTCGTTCTTGGTCCCTGCGTTCGGTCGCCTCTTCGATGTCACCGGAGGCTCCGGCGATTGCAGTGAGGGGTTCCCCTCCCCCACCTTCGGGCCCGAGGTCGAGCGCGGCGCGGGCTTCGTCGAGGTCGACCATGATCCGCCCGTGGTCGTTGCGGACCGCCTCGAGCTGGCCGCCGGCGACGAGCTCGACAGCGGCGACCGGATCGAGCTCGTCACCGGCCACAAGGCCATCCTCGCCATCGTCCGTCACGGCGACGCCGGCGGCCTGGCCTCAGCTCAGCTCACCCCCACCGAGGCGCTGACCGTCGGCACAGCGCTCGTGACGCGTGCCCTCGGCATCGCTGCAAGCCAAGCCACCAAGGCGCTGATGCTGCCTGCTGCTCGAAGCCAGGTGCGGATCTCCGCCCTGGCGCTCGGCCTCACCCAGGAGCGGGCGGATGCCGTCTTCGACGACGAGCTCATCCGCAACGCCGAGGACCTCGAACGGGACCCGAGCCAGATCCACGGGATCGAGGCACGGGCGCACCTTCGGCTCGTCAACGAAGCCGCGCTGTGACCCGACGCAGCGAGCTCCTCGCCGAGCTCAGGATCCTCCGGGAGGACGCCTCGACGCCTCGGATCGACACCGTGCGAAACCGCCTCGACGCCGCCCGAGAGCTGCTGGCCATGGTCGAGGAGGAAGCCGACGACCTCCACGTCCTGGCCTACGACCGCCCTGCCGCAGCACGCGACGCAGTCGTCAAGGGCGGTCAGCCGGACTACGCGCTCGATACCAACGGCGACCGCCGAGCTCGACGCGCCTTGAGGGCACTCACCCTCGCCGCCATCGACGCCGTCGAGATCCTGGCCGAGGCCAACCACGACGCGATACGCCTCCTCCGAGAGGGAGACCGGCACCGGCCACGCTCCCGCCGCGTCATCGAGATCGAGGAGCTCGCTGCCGGGATCGACGCCCAAGCCCGCAGGGTCGCCAGAGGCGAGTACACCCCGATCCGACGCGAGGCCCAACCCGACGCTGAGCAGGCCAGCACCGTGGTGGATCGGCTGCGCCGAGAACGAGACCAGGCACGCCGTGACGTCGAGCGCCTCACCCTCGAGGTCACGCGCCTGGGCGGGAACACGGCGCCACGCCGGCGACGATCCTGGCGTAGCCGACCCGGCAACGGCGACGCGGCGTGAAGACGTCGGTGAGCTGGGGTCCTTATACGAGTTGGGTCCGATGGGGTACATTTCCGCTAGATGCGTCAGCCGTCCGTCCAGTGGGGCGGCTGTTTCCGCGTCACAGCCCCCCTGGGCTCAGCACGCCTCGGAAGCCGGCAGGACACGTGATGGCCAGATTCACCTTCGTTGAGCACGCCGAGCCGGACGAGCGGTTCGCCACCAACGCCTTCGACGAGAGCATCGGCAAGGACATCGCAGTCGACGTCGTCGATGAACCGACCACCGTGGGAACCCTCATCGCAGCCGAGGTGGCGGCCGACCGACGGTCCGTGGCGCTCACCGTCGACGCGGACGTCGCAGTCGAGGTGATCGCAGGACCGACGGGCGCCAGCGTCGACGGCGAGAAATCATAAGCAAGCCACGGTCGCGCTTCGATGGCAGAGCGCGGCGATGGGAGGGCGGGTCGAAAGTTCAGCCGCGTTCGACCCCCGGAGACCAGTCCCCCTGATTTTCTCGCGTAGGACGCCAAGGGCTGTTTTTCGCCTGTCGCGCGTCATAGCCTTGCTCGCTTGATTGCCTTCACGTTCACGGCCGGATGGGGAGCTCTTACCACCCTCGTTGGAACACTCGGCGGCGTGCTTGTGAGCCAATGGTTTGCGCAGAAGGGCGAGCGGGACCGCGCGACCGCGGCTGCCAATGAGCGGGCCGAGGATCGTCTTCACGAACGGGAGCTGCGGGACCTCGAGCTGCGGGATGCCCGCGGGGCGCGGCTCTACACCGACCGCAAGACCGCGTACGCGAACTATCGGATCCGTCTTGGTGAGTTCCGAGCCCAAATGATGGCGAACATTCATGAGCCGAGCGATCTCGGAAGAGGGCTGATGCAGGCGACCATCAAGGCGCTCGGGAATGCGCTGATTGAGCTTGAGGTCGTCGCATCTAAACGGGTGGCCGCCGCCGCCGCTCGCGTCCGGTCTCTAGTCATCGAGGAGGGCGTCCTCCGTGCGGAGCTCTCCACATCGATGTGGAGGGCCGAGGATCCCCGTTCCGACGAACACCGGGAGTCGATGGGCGTGCTGATAGGAAAGCTCGACACAGCGAACGAGGATCTGCTTACTGAGATCCGGGGCGAGCTCGAATTGGACCTATAGCTCTCACGGCATCTCGGGTGGGAGCTGCCAATGCCGTTGACGCGATGTCTTGGGTGCCGCGTGTTGACGGACGCCCGGTTCTCGCGGTGTGAGTCGTGTCGGTCTGGTCGCAAGGCGGTTCGTAACGCTCACGCCCGAGCGCTTGGACCCTGTCCACAGACCGGGCTGTGTCCCGAATGCGGCGACCCTGCCCAGCCGGGGGATCCGTTCACCTGGGGTCATGTCGTGCCGATGGAGCCCTCGCCCTTGCCTCTGGCCATCCGCCGGCCCTTCCTGTCATGTGACCCATCTTGTGACCCATGACCATCGCAGACCGGTGCAGAGCCATGCACCGCATAGGGGCCTCTAGCTGGACGGGAGCAGAGCAGTGCAGTGGCCTAGAGAATTCAACGAGTTCAAGCACACCTCATTGGCGCGCTGACTCGAGGCGCTCGGGGTACCTGCTGCTGACGTCGCTCAGCTTGCGACGACGACGCCGTCGTCGCTTGCGTCGCGACCGGGAGTGGCGGGGGCCGCCAGCAAGGTGCGGACGTCGAGGAGCAGATCAGCTACCTCGTTCGTCGACACCAGCTCACGATGAAGCAAGTCGCCAAGGCCTTTGTCGATGACAGCTAAGGCCTCGTTGATCACTTCGTCGAGCGCACGGGTCTCGGTCACCTGCCCACCATACCGGGCTTCCGAGGCGCCAGGACGACAGTCAACAGGACCGTAACGCTCATCGCGCGATTTGTAGGGCCGATCGGCAGGGGGTCGCGGCCCCTCCTAGCCTGGCTGCCGGTGGACTACGAGCCGATCGCTCGACTGGGCCGTGGCGGCATGGGCGTGGTGGATCTGGCGCGCGACGACAAGGGCAATCGGGTGGCGATGAAGCGCCTGACCCTGCACGGCTCGGCCAGCGACATCATGCGGGCCCGCCAGCGGCTGCTGCGTGAGGGCACGGTTCTGCGCCG
>DASXTK010000467.1:0-5688 GCA_036505485.1 Acidimicrobiales bacterium | reverse complement strand
CATACGCGCCCATGGCCGCGAGCAGCTGGTTGCGATGCGCCGCCGTCAATTCAGGCGCCGGCTCGGGGTCTGTCCGCAAGGCGGTGATGTCGTCCATGTCCTACGCCTCCTCAAACGTTCACGTCGTCGGAGAGTTCGCCGGTCTCGGCCAGGAGTCCCGAAGACGGCCCCGGGCCCGCGACAGCCGCGACCGCACCGTGCCCACCTCCACGTCCAGGACGATGGCGATCTCCTCGTAGGAGAGCCGCTCCCAGGCGAACAGCGTGAGCACCTCGCGGTCGACCTGGCCCAGCTCGGCCAAGGCCGCGACCACCTGGGCCAAGCGGGACTGGTTGGCGAAGGCGTCATCGGTCTCGTCGATGGGCGTCACCACCCGGACCTGCTCGGTGGCGGCCCGGGCGAAGGCCTTGCCGGCTCGGGCCTCGCTGCGCAGGCGGGTCCGCAGCAGGTTGGAAGCGATCCCGTAAAGCCAGGCCCGGACCGAGCCCAGTTCGGGGTCGAAGGTCCTCCGCCGGGCGAACGCGGTCACGAAGACGTCGCCTGCCAGCTCGTCGGCCCGTTCTCGCCCCGCCCGACGGGCCAGATAGGCCCAGATCACCCCGTGGTGCTGGTCGAACACCGTCTCCAACAGCTCAGGTCGTTCGACCGAGCCGACCACAGAATCCGTGTCGCTGCTCCCCACCTCAGCTAGTTCGCCGCACGACGCCCCGAGTTCCCCTACTGGGTCGACGACGGGGCGCGGTACTGGTCGCGGAGGCGGCGTTTGTAGAGCTTGCCGGCATCGGATCGGGGCAGCTGGTCGATGAAGTCGACCCGCTTCGGGCACTTGAAGCGGGCCAGCCGGGCCCGACAGTGCTCGATGAGCTCGGCGGCCAGCATGTCCGACGCCTCCTGCCCCGGACGCAGCTCCACCACCGCCAGCACGCTCTCGCCCCACTCGTCGTCGGGCACGCCGATGACCGCCACGTCGGCGACCGCGGGATGCACCACCAGCTCGGCCTCGACCTCGGCCGGATAGATGTTGACCCCGCCGGAGATGATGAGGTTGGCGCTGCGGTCGGTCAGGAACAGGTACCCGTCCTCGTCGAGGAACCCGACGTCCCCCATCGTGTAGTAGTCGTCGCGGTAGCTGCCCTCGGTCTTGTCCGGGTCCTTGAAGTAGTCGAAGCGCCCGGTGGTCGGGGCCTTGAGGAACACGGTGCCGACTTCACCCGGCGGCAACTCCGAGGCCCCGGTGTCGTCCAGGATGCGGATGTGGTCGACCTCGGCCGGCCGACCCACGGTCCCCGGCTTGCGCAGCCATTCCTCGCTGGTGACCCAGGTCCCGACGCCCTCGGTGGCGGCGTAGTACTCCACGACCACCGGGCCCCACCAGTCGATGATGGCCTGCTTGACCGGCACCGGACAGGGCGCTGCGCCGTGCAGCACGAGCCGCAGCGACGACACGTCGGCCTGGGCTTTGACCTCCTCGGACACGGCCAACAGCCGATGGAACATGATCGGAACCAGGTGGGTGTGGGTGACGTGGTGCTCGGTGATGAGACGCAACGTCTCTTCCGGCGACCAGGCGTCCATCAACACCACCCCACACCCGCTGACCAGTGGGATGGCCAGCGAGAACGAGAACGGGGCGGCGTGATACAGCGGTCCGGTGCACAGGTGCAGCGACTCCCCCACCGGGTGGGCCAGCAGCGCCACCGCGGTGTCCGAGCGTGGCGGATCCTCGGTGCGGTGCACGCCTTTGGGTCGCCCGGTGGTGCCCGACGTGTAGAACATCGTCCGGCCCGGGATCGGATCGTCGATGTCGGCGGGATCCTCGGCGGCCAGGGCGTCGGGGTAGTCCTCGAACCCCGCGATCGGACCGCCGACGGCCAAGCGGGCCGGGGCCGCCCCGGCTCGAGCACCTGCATCGGCGGCCACACCGGCGAACCGAGCATCGGCCACGAACGCGGCGGCCTCGCAGTCGTCGACGATGTAGGCGGCCTCCTCCGCAGTCAGGTGCCAGTTGATGGGGGTGAGACGGGCGCCGATGCGCTGGACCGCGGCAACGACCTCCACGAACTCGGGGCGGTTGGAGACCATCAGCGCCACACCATCGTCCGGACCCACGCCGCGGGCTCGCAGTGCTCGGGCCAGGCGGTTGGCGTTGGCGTTGAGCTCGCCGAAGGTCCGGTCGCCGTGCGGTGAGATGACCGCGGCCACGTCGGCCTGGTGGGCGGCCCAGAACGCCGGGGTCATCCCGGATGTGGCAGCCTCCCGAAAGCTCTCCATTGCTCCCCCTCGGTTCGTGCGTTCTATTGACGCTGTTTGACCGCCAGCTCCGTGACGACGGCGAACGTGCGGTCGCGCTCCTCGGCCGAGCCGTAGGGAGCCGCCAGCACCTCGGTGGCCCCGATGTCCTCCAAGGCCTGCATCTGCGCCACGACCGTCTCGGCGTCACCCACGATGGCCACATCGCCCGGACCCTCGGCACCTTCCCGGTCGAGGACCGCCCGGTACACCGGTAGCTGGTGGTAGAGGGCGAAGGCCCGGTTGGCCCGCTCACGGGCGGCGTCGGGGTCCTCGGTGACGCAGATCGGCAGCCCCACCGAGATGCGGGGGCGAGGGCGACCGGCGCTCTCGGCCGCGGCGGTGATCGACGGAGTGATGTGCTCGGCGATGGTCTTGGGACCGGTCATCCATGTCGCGGTTCCGTCGGCCAAGGTGCCGGCGAGCTTCAACATGGCCGGAGCCAGGGCCGCGACCAGCACGGGCGGCGGCGACGCCTCGATGTCGAGCGGCCCGGTGGCGGTCTTCAGGGTCTCGCCCTCGTAGGCGACGCCTTGGCCGTGGAGGAGTGGCATCAGCACCTTGAGGTAGTCCCGCATGTGCCGGGCGGGACGGTCGAACGACAGCCCGAGCACGCCCTCGATCACGATCTGGTGGGACAGTCCGATGCCCAGCGTCAGGCGCGGCTCGTCCAGGGCGGCCTGCACCGTGAGGGCTTGGGCCGCCAGCATCAGCGGATGCCGGGGATAGGTCGGGACCACCGCCGTGAGCAGCTCGACGTCCGGCACCGTCTGGCCCATCACGGCCAGCAGGGTCAGGGCGTCGTAGCCGAAGATCTGCGACACGGCGACGATGTCGATGCCGGCATCGGCCGCCCGCCGTGCCTCCGCCGTCACCTCCGGGATGGATTTATTGGATCCGACCAACAGTCCGTAGCGCACGACGGCGACGCTATCGCTGGACTCGAACTTGTGGTCCCTAAAGCTCTCGGGGGGTCAGGCGGAGGTCGTGGAGGTCGCCGCCGCGGATCACGAGCGCGATGACGGTGCGGCCGACGCGGTCGCCGGTGAGCAGACGCTGCAGGTCGCCGATGGTCTCGACCGGGGCGTCGTCCAGTGCCACCAGGATGTCCTCCGGACGGATCCCGGCCTTGGCCGCTGGCCCACCGCTGACCACGCCGGTCACCTCGACCCCGCGCTGACGCTGCAGCCGCTCGCCGAGGCGAGGCGGCAGCGCCCGGGTCCCACCCACGAGGCCGATCTCGGCCCGGCGCACCCGGCCGTCGGACACCAGCGCCCCAAGGACCCGCATGGTCGTGGGATCCAACGGCACCGCCAGACCCAGGCCCTGGCCGATGCCCGGCCCGATCACGGCGGTGTTGATCCCGACCACGGAGGCGTCGCTGGTGGCCAGCGCACCGCCGCTGTTGCCGGGATGAAGCGCGGCGTCGGTCTGGATGACGCCCTCGACCACCCGGGCCCTCCGGCCGTCGATGGTCGTCAGCGAACGGCCCAGGGCGGAGACCACGCCGGCCGACACCGACCCGGCGAACCCCAGCGGGCTGCCCACGGCCACGACCAGTTGGCCCACCTTGAGGGTGGCGGCGTTGCCGATGGTGGCGGCCCGCAGGTCGCTCACCGGAACCCGCACGACGGCCAGGTCCGACAGCCGGTCGCGCCCGACGACCTCGTAGGGCAGCTCGGCGCCGTCGTGGAAGGTGGCGGTGCCGGCACTGATGCTCCCCACGACGTGGGCCGAGGTGACGAGCAAACCATCGGAGGACAGGACCACGGCCGAGCCGTTGCCCCGGCCGTGGCTCAGGCTGACCACCGAGGGCAGCAGCCGCTCGGCCACGCCCACGACGGTCTGCGAGTAGGCGTCGAGGGCGACGCTGTCATCAGCGCTGGCGTCGGTCAGACGCTGAAAGACCGTAGCCACGTCATGCTTCGCCGTGATCGGTGGTTCCGCCGCCGTCCTCGGCGAAGGACACCACGAGGTCCAGCTCCTCGGTGCCGCGGGCGACGTGGAGGGCCAGGGTTCCCCCTGGGGTCACGCCGTCTATGGCCGCTGCCACCTGATCGGCCGAGGTGACATCGGTATCCCCCACCTTGGTGATCAGGTCGCCACGCTGCAGACCGGCCCGGTCCGCCGGGCTGCCCGGCTCGACCATGCGCACCAGGACGCCGTCCCGATCCGGCAGGCCCACGGCCCGACGCAGTCGACGGGTGATGTGCGCCGGCGCCAGACCGACACCGAGCACCAGCCGCTGGGGACCCTTGCCCTCACGCAGTCCGTTGATCCGGTCGCCCAGGTCGGAACCGGCGGGCAGGGCGATCGAGAACCCGTCGCCCAGACGCAGGGTGGAGATGCCGACCAGCCGGCCGTTCTCGTCCACGATGGGGCTGCCCGAGCTGCCCCGGGCCAGCGGTGCGGTGTGCTCGATGCCGTCGGTGATGCGCCGACCCCGCGGGCCCCGGAACGTCCGGCCGACCGCCGAGACCGCTCCGACCGTGACACGCACGCCGTCGGGGATGCGGGCGACGGCGAACACCGGCTCGCCCAGCTGGGCCGGACCCTCGGCCCAATCCAGCGGGGTGGCCTCGCCGGTGTCGACCTCGAGCACGGCCAGGTCACCATCGACGTCGATGCCCAGGGCTCGTCCCTGCACCGCTCGACCGTCGGCGAACGTCACCTCGGTGGTGCGGTCGCGCAGGTTGTGGGCATTGGTCACGACCACCCCGGGGCCGACTACGAAGCCGCAGCCCCGGCCACCATTTCTTCCGATCCGGACGAGTGCTGACCCGGTGGCGTCGACCACCTTCTGGGCCCGCTCCCGAAGCTCCTCTGCGACACCCATGATGTTGACCTCCGTAGACTGACTCGTGACCCACTTGTCACTAGCAAACTGCAAGTGACTCTACAGAGGGCGATCGGGATGGCAACCCCAGAAACCACGACAACCAACAGCCCGCTCAACGAAGCGGTCGAGCAGATCGGCGACCGGTGGTCGCTGCTGGTGGTCGATGCCCTGCTCCAGGGGCCTCGACGGTTCGGGGAGCTGCTGGAGGATGTCCCCGGCCTCGCGCCCAACATCCTGTCCAAGCGGCTCAAGCGACTCGAGGCCGACGGACTGATCATCGCCGAGCCGTATCTGCAACGGCCGCTGCGCTACGCCTACCGGCTCACCGCCTCGGGCGAGGAGCTGGCCGGGGTGCTGCGGTTGCTGGCCCAGTGGGCTGCGGCCCGGAGGGGATCGAGCGGCGGCGCCGGAGCCGACACCGGTCTGGCCCATCAGACGTGCGGCACCACCCTCGAGGCCCAGTGGTACTGCCCCACCTGCAGCGTGGTCGTCGAGTCCGACCAGGCCACCGACCTGCGCTGGGTGTGAGGACCCACCCGAAATTGAGGCGTTTCTCGCGC
>DASXTK010000466.1:0-2721 GCA_036505485.1 Acidimicrobiales bacterium | reverse complement strand
GGTCCATTGGCGCGGCGGGTCGATCCCGGCCAGGACCAGCAGCGACTCGGCGTTGCGCCGCATCCGGGTGGCCAGATGGTCCAGCTGGAACAGGTTGGCCAGGTTGTCGGGGTCGGTCTCGCTGTGCTCCAGGGCGGTGATGAAGTCGACCTGCCGTCCCAGCAGGTTCTGGTTGCGGCGCCCCAGGTTCACGAAGCTGTCGGCGATGTTGCGACGCAGCACCGCCTGTCCCACGGCCAGGTCGAGCGCCGAGCTCTGCACCGTGTTGAGGGCCTCGGCCACGTCGGCCACCTCGTCGCTGGCCCGCACGGTGATGGGTTCGACCCAGGGCGCGGTGATGTCCTCGCCCAGCGGAGCGTGCAGGACGTCCGCCACCGCTTGGGGCAGCTGATGGTTGGCCATGGCCGTGGCTTGGGTGGTCAGGGCGTGCAGGGGCCGGGTGATCGACAACGACACCGCCCGGATGACGGCCACGGCCACGGCCACGATGGCCAGGATCAGGCCCAGATAGATCCGCTGGTCGAGCGCGGCCCGGGCGTTGAGGTCGTGGGCGCGCTGGCGCACCAGCCGACCGACTCGCAGCCGGTAGCCGTTGTAGGAGTCCTCGGTGGGCAGCGTGACCGTGTCGAGGAACGTCCCCACGTCGATCTGGCTGGTCTGGATGGCCCCCTCGACCTGGGCGGCCAGGGCGTTGGTGAAGTCGACGAGCAGGTGCTCGTCGGCCAGCTGGGCGTAGAGCCCTCGACTGTCGCTGCGCATGATCTCGGCGTTGCGCTTGAACTGCGCCAGGAGGTTGGCCAGGTCGCTGATCTCACTGCGCTCGTTGACCCCGCCCTCGGTCAGCAGTGCGTAGTTGAAGGTCCGGCTGATCATGATGGAGATGACCTCGACCTGGCGGGACGAGGTGTCGATGAGACCGGCACCCTGGCGCAGCCCGGGGTGGTCCACCACCAGGGCGATCTGGGCGGTGCCCTCGAAGAACGGCGCGATCAGCTCGGTGTAGCCCCGGAAGATCTCGTCGCCGAACACGGTGCTGTCCAGCGATCTGGGGCCCTGGTAGGCGTCGATCTGGTCGCGCAGGGAGCCAAGCCCGGCCAGGCCCTGGATGGCGGGGGAGTAGGCCTCGATCACGTTGTCGTGGCCGTGTTCGAGCTCGTCCCGGAAGCCGGCGAGCGCCGTGTCGGTCTGGGCCCGGGTCTCGTCATAGCCCTCGACGTCGACGGTGACCTGTCCGCCCTGTCCGATCAGCTCGACCGCGGCCCAGCTGCGTTCGTCCTGCAGGCTCTTGACCAGACCGCTCGGCCCGTCGGCGGCGGTGGCCAGCTCGGTCTGCCGGCGGATCTCGTTGGTGTCACTGGCGATCTTGCTGACCTCGAGGGCGACGACGACGCCCAGCGTCGCCATCGGCACGCACATGACCACCGCCAGCTTGGAACGGATGTTGAACCGACGGCGCCCACGGTGGTCCACCACGGTGCCTCCCCTCCCAAGGCCATCCCCACCGCACCCAACGGATCGACCCCCCAGCCCGACATGATTGGGTCAACTACTGAAATTGGGTGCGCCCCAACCTAGCGCACTGCGTGGTCGTTGCGTCTTGCAATGAAATCGGGCCGTGCGCCCGGCCCATTAGTACAGCAAATTAAGGTGTCTTCGCGTGGGGCTCGAGGACAGGCGGTGGATTCATCGGCGGGGCGCCTTGTTCGCGGCCACGTTGCGTCCGCCGACCGGCTCGGCCAGTTCACGCGAAGCGCTGGTGCGCATCTCCGACACCTTCGGCTGGCCCCGACCGCTGCCGGACTGGGTGGGGCTGGCGATCCGGCTGCTGGACAACGACGGCGAACCCGATCTGCTGTTGGTCTCATCGGCGCCCGAGCCGGAGATGTGGTGCCAGCTGCGGCCCAACCGTGACGTGCTGGCCTGCACGTTCTCCAGTGCCGTGCGCTACCCGCTCGAGGGGGTCGAGCAGGTGGTGGGCGCGGTTCCCGTCGAGAACCGCAGCGCCACCCTGGCTGAGCTGATCGCTGGCTCCGAGCCGTGTCCCCTGCGCTACCGGCTGCAGGTGGCCGAACGGCCGGGGTCGTGGCACAGCCTCGGGGACTTGGAGCTGACCGAGCGGGTGGCCGACGATCCCAAGCTGCGGTTCCACCCACCGGCGACCGGGCCGAGGTTCCTGGCCCCGCTGCGCCGCACCGTCTACCGCTGGGCTCAGCCGGAAGCCGCCAGGTGACGTAGTCCGGTCAGGCCGGGCTGGAACAGATACTCGCCGCCGAGGGTGCGCACCAACCGGGGCAGCTCACCGAGGATGGCCGGCGGCCGATCGGGCAGGTCGAACAGGAACCGGCGAGGGGCATCCCCGTGGCCGGCGATGGGATCGGGACTGTTGCCCACGCCGAACACGTTGCCGTCGTTGAGCCATTCCCGCTGCACCAACTCGAACTGGCGCTGGATGCTGGCGCAGTAGGCCACGAACAGCAGGCCACGGGGGATGTCGTCGTCCTCCGACGCGTCGTCGGGGAGGGGCGGACCGAACGGCATGCCCCGGCGCAGCAGGCGGTGCCGACTGACCAGCTCGGGCTGCATCCCGAAGGCGTCGCGGGGGTTGGCCCGCCGGATGTGGCTGCTGACCGGGCACGCCAGCCCCCGTCCGTCGGCACCGAAGCGCACGTCGTTGAGGGCCGCCAGATCCGCCGCGGTGGCTGGAGGAACCGGGCACGCCGA
>DASXTK010000465.1:0-13672 GCA_036505485.1 Acidimicrobiales bacterium | reverse complement strand
GTAGTAGCCGAGCGCGGCGTAGTTGCCCCAGAAAGCGAAGTCAGAGTTGATCGCCGCCTTCGGGGTGGCGGAGAGGAGATCCATCCTCGAATGTCGGTCGGCATTGTGATCAGCGGCGGCGGGCAGCGAGTTGCCAGAAAGGGCCAGTACGGAAAGGACTAGGGCCAGAATTCGCCATCGTCTCATTGGGCAGCACCTCCCAAGGTGCAGAAGGAAGTGGAGAACACCGAACGGTGAGTGCACAGAAAGGACCCCGGCTCGCCTCACCTCCCCCCGACAAATTGACTCCCTAGCAGCGTCAACCATCTACAGGACGCGTGCAAGGGGCATGACGGACCGCGCGAAAGTGAGCGCTGATCGGGCTTTCGCCTACGTGGATGCTTGGGGTTCCGCGGTGGTGAGGGAGGTCGTCGACGTCGTGGTCGAGCTGGTGGTGCTCGTCGAGGTCGACGTCGTGGGCTGCGTAGTGGTCGTGGTCGGCAGCGTGGTGGTGCTCTCGGGTGGCGTGGTCGTCGCTGCGGTTGATGCCGGACCCGACGGCACCGGGGTCAGGTTGGCGGTGGTCGACGTCACCGTGCTCGCGGTGGTGGAGGACGATGTCGACGTCGGCGCGTTCTGATTGCTGTCGTCGTCGCCGGCGATCAGGAGGATCGTCCCCAGACCGACCATGACGACGATGGCGGCCACGAGCCCGGCGATGAGAGCCCGGCGCCGGGAGCGGTGTGCTTGGTCGACCGTTCCGGGGCTGAGCTCGTCGCGCACGACAGGTGGAGATGCGAACACCGTCGGTTCCGCCACCGACTCCTCGGTAGCCGTCGTATCGGGGACCGAGAGCGGCTCGGTGATCTCCTCGCCCTCGTCGGGGTTCGTGCCTGGGTAGCTGGTGGGTTCGTCGGAGGGCATGCCGACCAGATTCCTACCCCACTGACGAGCGGAGCGGACACTCACCACCCATATCACTGGGCTGATGGACTACTTGTCGTTCAGATTTCCCTACAGATAGTGCGGCTGGCGCCTACGATCGTCCGAAGTCTCTCCCGCCGGGGGGTTGTGGGAGAGCGGGGGGTGATAACGATGGTTCGACGCGCGGCTGCGGTACGGCGTTCCGTTCCGGTCGTACTGGCGTTGCTTCTGACGGTGGGGAATCCGTCGCCGGGATCGGCCCAAACCGGCCCAGGGCCACGACGGGTTCGACTTCCAGGGCGAACTAGGAGGCCGTCAGGACTTCGATGCTCGGGTTGGGGAGGTGGCTCCGAGCGCTCAGCAGCAACGGGTGGCGTCGATGGGCGCAACGGTGCGATGGAACCGCTTCGGGACGCCGCACGTCGTCGCCAACCCCGGCGGTTTCGTGGCCGAGGGTCTGTCCGCCGATCCGGTGCAAGCGGCCCGTGAGTGGATCGTGTCCCGCTCTGATCTCTTCGGGCTGAGCGCCGAGGCCGTCGCCGCTCTCGAGGTCGTGCGGGTCGCGCCGATCGGCGCCGGTCGTGCGGTGATGCTCCGGCAGCGCTTCGGCGGACTGCCATCCGGCATCGATGGCACCGTCGACGTCGCCGTGATCGAGGGCAACGTGGCCTACGTCTCGTCGTCGCTCACCCGCGACACCACGCTTGCCGGCGAGGTTCGCCTCACCGCTGAGGAGGCGGTGGGCGCCGCAGCGGCGGACATCGGCCAGTCGGTCGGCGCCTCGGCAGTCGTCGCCAGCGCCGACGGGGCCGAGTGGACGGTGCTGGACGTCGAGGGACTCGACCAACCGGTGCACGCCCGCCTGGTCGCCGTGCCCACCCCGCTCGACGGGGTCCGCCCGGCATGGGAGACGGTTGTGCTCGATCCGGCCGCTTCCGAGGGCTTCAGCCACCTGGTCGACGCCGAGACCGGCGAGGTCCTGGTCCGCACCGACCTGGTGGATCACGCCCAGGCCGACCAGAGCAGGCCTGCAACCCGGACACGTTCACGTCGCCGCAGCGCAACGACATCGACGCGGCCATCGCCAACCTGTTCGTAGGCCACAACCGCATGCACGATTGGGCGTACAACCTCGGCTACACCGAGGTGAACTTCAACGACCAGACCACCAACCTCGGCCGGGGCGGCGTAGAGAACGATCCCGAGCACGGCAACGCCCAGGCCGGTGGGATCATCGGTGGCCCGCCCACCTACTCGTCCCGGGACAACGCCAACCAGTTCTGGACCCCGGACGGCATCTCGCCGACCAGGAACATGTTCCTCTGGCAGGTGGTCCCGGGCGCCTTCTACGCCCCGTGCGTGGACGGTGACTACGACATGTCGGTGATCGGCCACGAGTACACCCACATCATCTCGAACCGGATGGTCGGCGGACCCGACGACCGCCTGCGCGACGGTCAGGCCAACGCCATGGGCGAGTCATGGTCCGACCTGTCGGCCATGGAGAGCCTCCACGAGTTCGGCTTCCTTCCGGTTGCCGGTGAGAACGACTGGGCCGTGGGTCCGTACGTCACCGGCGACCCGCAACGGGGGATCCGCAACTACGGGATGAACCACTCGCCGCTCAACTATTCCGACGTCGGCTACGACCTGACCGGGCCCCAAGTCCACGCCGACGGGGAGATCTGGAGCGCGACGAACTACGCGATCCGCCAGGCCATGGTGGATCGCTACGGAGCCGGCACGCCCGAGCTCCAGGAGAGCTGCGCCCGGGGTGAGCTCGCTGCCGACGCCTGCCCCGGCAACCGCCGGTGGGTCCAGCTGATGTTCGACGCCTGGCTGCTGATGCCGACCCGGACCAGCATGGTCGACGCCCGCGACGCCATGCTCGCCGCCGACTTCATGCGGTTCCACGGGGTGGATCTGGATCTCCTGTGGAACACCTTCGCCAGCCACGGCCTGGGCGAGGGGGCGTCCAGCCACATGTCTGCGGACACCGCGCCCATCCCGGACTTCACGTCGCCGTTCCTGGACGAGGGCACGCTCGTCTTCAAGCCGGTCGGGTCCAGCAGCACACCGAGCCAAGGCGAGCTGTATGTGGGGCAGTACCAGGCCCGGTCCCGGCCGGTGGCCGACACCGACCCGGCCACGCCGCTGGACGACACCGTGTCGTTGGTGCCCGGGACCTACGACTTCCTGGTGCGGGCCGACGGGTTCGGCACGCGGAAGTTCGTCGTCACGGTCCGGGGCGGACGGACCCGCGACCTGCCGGTGCACCTGCGGCCCAACCTGGCGTCGTCCCACAACGGCGCGGTGGCCACCGGGGACGGCGTGAACCTCGACAAGCTCATCGACGACACCGAGGCCACCAACTGGGCCTCGCTGAACACGCCGGTGGCCGGGCAGGAGGTGACCGTGCGGCTCGACCCGAGCAAGTCCACCCACGACATCCGCCGGGTTCAGGTGAGCGCCATGCTGCGGCCGCCGATCGTCGGCGACGCCGATCCAGGGGCCCAGAGTCGGTTCTCGGCGCTGCGGCAGTTCGAGATCCTGACCTGCAGTGTCCGATCGGGCGTCGATTGCACCAACGACGCCGAGTTCACCTCGGTGTTCGTGAGCCCACCGGACGCCTTCCCCGCGGTGGTGCCGCGGCCGCGGGCGCCCGACCTCATCATCCGGTCGTTCGCCATCCCCCGGACCCGGGCCTCCCATGTGCGGCTGCGAGTGCTGGAGAACCAGTGCACCGGAACCCCCGGCTACCGGGGCGACCAGGACAACGATCCTCGCCATGACACCGACTGCGTCACCGGCAGCGCCGCGGTGCTCGGCGTGTCCCAGGGGGAGGTGGTCCGCGCCGCCGAGCTCCAGGTCTTCGACCGCTGATCACAGGAACCTGCCCCCGAAACCCGTGGCCCGCCACGGGTTTCGGGGGCAGGTTCGCCAGAATCGATAGAGCTCGTCAGTCGCCGGCGGCCAGGTCGATGGCCCGCTCGACCAGGGCAACGATCTTGGTGCGGAGGCCGCGGAGGGCTTTGGCGTCCTGGGCCACTACGGGGCCGGTGACCATGAAGCTGACCGCGGCCACCAGGACCTGGCAGGCGAAGCGGTCGTCCCTGGTGCTGGCCCCGAGCAGGTCGGCCATGCGGTCCACGATGCGGTCCTGGAGGGTGGCCCGGCGGGCGATGGCCTCGGGACCGGCGGCGTAGACCTCGACGAGGAACACCCGGGCGAACGCGGGTTGCTCGGCGAGGATGTCCAGGTAGGCCGACAGGGCGTGGTCGAACCGCTCCAGCGGTGTCCCCTCGGCGTCCTTGGTGGCCTGTTCCAGCTGGCCGAGCAGCATCTCGCCGGCGACGTCGAAGGCGCTCATGAAGCAGTCGAGCTTGGAGCTGAACTGCTGGTAGAAGGTTTCGCGCCCGACGCCGGCCCGTTTGAGGACGTCGGCCACGGAGGTGCCGACGTAGCCCTTCTCGGCCATGGCTGAGGCCAGGGCCAGCTGCATCCGGCTCCGCTGGGACTGCTCGACCTCCTCCCGGCTGAGACGGTGCCGACCGCGGGGGAGCTGCTGGGGCGCGGCGTCAGTCATGGTCCTGACCATGTCACGTGGAGACCTCGGGTTGGAGTGTTGTGAGCGGGGCCTGTTCGGAGCGGGCGACCTGCAACGCCTCGTCGAGCCCCCGCTGCAGGGCCCGATCCAGGAGGGGCTGGACCGCCATCCGCAGCGGGAGCAGCGGCGCCACCCGGCGGGGAGCGACGATGCGGCGGGCCCGTCGGGAGATGCCCCGCTCCAGCGCATCGATCCCGACCTCGAGCGGAGCGACCCGCATGTAGGGCCGGCGGGCCCTCAGCTTGGCCGCGGCCTCGGTTCCGAAACCGCGGCTGGTCATGTCGGTGTCGAGCTCGGCGAAGTAGCCGACACCGACCCGGGCCCCGGAGCTGCGCAGCTCCACCCGCAGGGTGTTGGCCAAGGCTTCGACGGCGGCCTTGGATGCGTTGTAGGCGCCGAGCAACGGGAGGTGCACTGCGGCGGCCAGCGATGCGATGGCGAGGGCGTAGCCGCCAGGGTGGCTGATGTGGGGTCCGGCGGCGCGCAGGGTGTAGTAGGTGCCGAGCACGTTGACGGCCAGGGTCCGCTCCATGATGGCCGGGTCGCCGCCGACGAGCGGGAGCTGTGCGGCGACGCCGGCGTTGGCGACCACGACATCCAGCCCGCCCAAGGCGTTCACCATGTCGTCGACGGCGGCGTCGACCTGGGCCCGGTCGGTGACGTCGCACTCCTGCCACCGGGCATCGCCGGCCCTCCCGGCGACCCGGGCCAGGAGGTCGGGCTCGAGCCCGATGAGCGCGACGCGGTCGCCCCGCGCGTGCAACCGAAGGGCCAGGGCTGCGCCGATTCCCCGCGCCGCACCGGTGATGAGCACTCGCCTATCGGACATGCGTCCACCTTAGTCGCCCAAGGAACAGAGCCGTTCGTCACGAACACTCTTGTTCGCTAACCCGGAAATCGTTACGTTGGCCTCAGGACAAAGGGGGGTTCCATGACCGCACTTACCCGGCGAGCCTTCATCGGCAGGGCCGCGATCGGAGGAGTGGCCACGGCCCTCCTGTCCAATGTGGCGCTGCCGAACAAGCTCCTAGCACCCGCGGATGCCGCGACATGGAAGAAGCGCCTCACCGGCGCGGACCTGGACACGTTCAGTCGCTGGCAGGTCGCGGGCGCCGACCTCGGCATCCCGTATGTGCTGGAGAACGGTTCGATCGGCTACCTGTTCGGCGACACGTTCAACACGCCGTTCCCCGAAGGGCCGCCCGTGCCCAACGACTGGCGGTCCCCGGTGATGCTGCGCTCGAACGTCCACCCCGGCGCGTCCGGCGGTGTGGTGTTCGACAGCGCGGCCCGGGTCCGGGGCAACGGCCGGGCGCCGGAGCTGATGCACAACGGCCACAACGGCATCGGCATCGACGGCGTCTGGGAGGTGACGGTGATCCCCAACGACGGGATCAGCTTCCCCGAGACCGGCCGGCAGCTCATCTCCTACATGAGCATCCAGAACTGGAACTCGGCCGGCCCAGCCGGACCGCAATGGAAGTCGAACTACGCGGGGTTGGCCTACTCCGACAACGGCAACGACTTCAGCCGCACCGGGCTCAAGTGGTGGAACTCCGGCGACAACACCGACCCGTTCCAGATGTGGACCATGCAGCGCGACGGCGACTTCGTCTACGTGTTCTCGGTGCGCTCGGGTCGCCAGGACGGGCCGATGATGCTGCGCCGGGTCCGCTGGGACCGGATGTTCGACCCCGGGGCCTACGAGGGTTGGGGCTGGAACGGCAGCAACTGGGGCTGGGGGCGGCCGTGCTCGCCCATCCTCAACGGCCGGTTCGGTGAGCCCTCGGTACGGCGCCTCGCTGATGGAACCTGGGTGCTCTCGTATCTGAACGCGGCCATCGGCTGCATCGTCACCCGCACCGCGCCCGGACCCGACCGGGTCTGGTCGGCCGAGCGGATCCAGGTTGGCTGGTGGCAGGAGCCGGGGATGTACGGCGGGTTCATCCACCCGTGGTCGAGCCGCAACGCCGGCGACCTGCACCTCATGGTGTCCAAGTGGACTCGCGGCCCTGATGGCCGGTCCACCGCCTACCACGTGAGCCAGTTCGCGGGGTCCCTCTAGGAGCCCCCGTTCTGGCACGAGTCCGCCGGTGGCTCGCCGGCCAGTCGGGCGGCGAGCCAGGACTCGGCCTGGGCCGAGGTCCGGGGGACGATGTCACCGTGGTTGGCGCCGTCGACCACCACGAACTCGGTCACCTGACCGGCAGCACAGAGCCGGGAGAACAGGGAACGCACCCGGTCGATGACCACACGGTCGTCGGCGGTGCCCGACACCAGCAGCAGCGGCGCGTCGACCTTGACGTCGCCGACGTCGTTGGCCAGCAGCAGTGACTTGGCCGGCTCGGTCTCGAACGGGCTGTGCGCGTAGAACGTCTCCGCTGGGATTCCGGCGACGGCACCGATGATGGCGTCGAGGCATTCGTTCTTGATCACGTCGGCCGCGGCGGCCAGCTGGGGTCCGACGTAGTCCGCCGGATCGATGTCGGGGTGCTCGCCCACCGAGCCGTAGAGGGCCATCGCTCCGGTGACCCGGGCGACGATGTCGTCGATCCCTCCGAAGGTCTTGGTGAAGTCGGACCCCGGGGCGAAGGCCACGGTGCCCACCAGCTCGAGCTCGGGCGCATAGTCCGCCGACAGCTCCGCGGCCGCCAGGGCCCCGTGGCCGCCCTGGGAGTGGCCCAGCGACATCCAGCGGGTTCCGGCATGGGCGTCGGGCAGGTTGCGGGCGGCCCGCACCGCGTCGATGGCGGCGTTGCCCTCGCTGGGCTTGGACAGGTAGGGGTGGATCTCTCCGATCGGCCCCAACCCGATGTAGTCGGTGGCCACCGCGACACCTTGGACACCGAACGCCGGCGCCGCTCCACCGTCGCGGCTGAGTGCGCACTTCGACGCCAGCCCGGTGGTGCCGTGGGACCACGAGACCACCGGCCATCCGCCGTCGGGTGCCGGCGCGGTCGGGTAGGTGATGATCCCGGTGACCGCCCGGTCCTGCTCCTCTGCGTCGCGGGAGTGGTACATCACCCGGACGGTGGTCGATCCGTCCATCGACCCGACCGGCTGCACCCGGATCAGCTGGCCGGGCTGTCCGGCGGGCAACGGATCCGGGACACGGTAGAAGTCGTCCACCGACCCGGTGAACTGCTCCGGCGGCGCGGTCGTACCGGTGGTGCCATCGGTGGTCGTGGTCGTATCGCTGGAGGCGCTGTCGCTGTTGTCGTCGCTGGAACAGGCCGACGCCAGGACGATCAGGCACGCCGATGCGGCGATGGCTGTCAGGCGGAGGGGGGACATCAGCAGCTCTCCCGGGTGGGACGTGCGGCGAACCGGTCGCCGAGGAAGGCGATGGCGGCAGGTGCGCCGCTCGCCCCGAGGATCACGTGATCGCTGAGGAGGTCGGCGTGGAAGGTCACGTCCGCCCCTCGCGTGCACCAGTCGTCGCGCAGTTGCGCGGCCTGGGCGAAGGGAATGCCCTCGTCCAACACCGCGTGGTAGAGGTACACGGGTGCGGCCGGAGCGGTGGAGCCCAGCTTGACCTGCTGCATGGTCTCGACCACGAAGGGGAAGTTGAGCGGGTCGGGCACGACGGTGAACTCCTCCAGGTGGCGGAACGGGTACCGGATGATGGCGTCGCCCAGCCCGCAGGTGTCGGCCAGGTCGGTCTCGACGGCGTGCCCGGCGTCGTTGAACCCGAGGGCGAAGACGGGGTACTCGCGGGCCAGACCCATGCTCGCCATCAGCTCGACCCCGGAGAACGGCCCGCCGTCGAGGTAGCGGGCCACAGCGAGCAGGTCGGCCGGCGTTCCGCCCAGTGCCGCGCCCTTCAGGTTCAGCTCGGGTGCGTACGACGCCTGCAGCTCGGCGGCCCACCCGGTGGCGATGGCCCCGCCGGAGTAGCCCCACATGCCCACGGGCGTGTTGGTTCCGGCGAGGCCGGTGCCGGGCAGCTGTTCGGCGGCGCGGATGCCGTCGAGGGTGGCGTGTCCCTCCAGGCGACCGGCCGAGTAGGCGTGGTTGGGCCCCTGGTAGTCGGTCACGACGACCACGTAGCCCTTGAGCAGCAGGGGGGCCAGGAGGGCCAGGTCGCTGGTGAGGTCGCCGGTGCGCAGGGTGTACGACGGTTCACACTGGTCGCCGAGGCTGTCGGTCGGGGCCTGGTAGGAGACCAGCGGCCGCTTGCCGAACCAGAACGGGATCCCCGGGATGAGCACCGTCGAAGCGGTGGCGACGGGGTGGCCGGCCGAGTCGGTGGTGCGGACCAGGGTCTGCTTGGCTTGGACCGGGAGGGGGACGCCGAGGCCGGTGACGGTCACGGGCCGGGACCGCAGCACGCTGCCGGGTGCGCGGGTCTCGAACCCGGCGGGCGGGATGTAGAACGGGTCGTCGTCGGGAGGAGGCGGTGGGGCTGCGGGCGAAGCACCAGCCGGGACGCTCCACATCCCCAGGCCCGCCATGAGCACCAGGACGACACCCACGACCGCGACAGCGGAACGGCAACGGACGATCTGCATGCTTCCCCCAAGTTCCTCGAACACTCATGTTCGTGGACCCGAGTGTGGCACGGCCGCTCCCGCCTGTCCACGAGCGACCAACTAACACCTATGTCAGGATTCGGACCATGAACCACGACGACCCCGAGGCGCTCGCCGCGGTCGACCATGTGTTGCGGACCACCCGGGCGGTGCGCCGACGGCTCGACCTCGACCGTCCGGTCCCGCGGGAGGTCGTGCTGGAATGCCTGCGGCTGGCGGTCCAGGCGCCCACGGCCAGCAACTCCCAGAACTGGCGTTGGCTCGTGGTGACCGACCCGGCCAAGCGGTCCGCCCTGGCCGAGCTCTATGCCGCCAGCGGAGCCGACTACCTCGCGGCCGCGGCGAAGGGCACGACCGATCCGCAGACTCGCCGGGTCTATGAGAGCGCCCTGGCCCTCACCGATACGTTGCACCGCGTCCCGGTGCACGTGATCCCCTGCCTCGAGGGCCGGGTCGACGGTGCCCCCAACCTCCTGGTGGCTTCGGCCTACGGGTCGATCGTGCCCGCGGCCTGGAGCTTCATGCTCGCCTTGAGGTCGCGGGGCCTCGGCTCGGTGTGGACCACGCTGCATCTGGCCCGGGAGGCCGAGGCGGCGGAGCTGCTGGGGATTCCGAACACGGTCATGCAGGTGGCGTTGCTACCGGTGGCCTACACGATCGGGACCGACTTCAAGCCGGCCGGCCGGCCGCCGGTGGAGCAGATCACCTACTGGGACACTTGGGGGGCCAACGATGCGGGAACACCAGGCTGAGCTCATCGTCGATGCCGAGGTGCCCGCAGTGTGGCGCCTCCTGCATCCCCGTCGTCCGGCGGGAACCGACCTGCCGTGGCGCATCGAGTACCCGGGCGGCAGCATCGAGGTGGTGGCCGACGGCGACGAAGCCGGCCAGGGCTTGGCCCGGCTGTGCACGTTCCGGGTTCCCCGCTATCTGCTGTCGGGTGGAGTGGCCCGATCCTTCGAGAGCATCGTCGAGGCTCGGGTCAACGAGCTGTCCCGGTACTCCGCCGTGGGCAAACCGTTGTGGTCACGGGCCGAGGGCTGGCATCGTCTCGAGGAGGTGGGCGAAGGCCGCACCAAGCTCACCTTCTGGGAGAGCTACCACGCCTTCAACCCGGTCCTGGGCCGCCTCTTCGAACGCCGGGTCCACCGCTTCATCTCCACCAACAACAACACGGCCTACGACAAGGCCCTAGGACGCCTAGGCCAAGTCGAACGCCTCGTCTAGACCGTGTTTCATAGCTCAGGGTGGTCGACCACGGACCCGCCCGGACCGGGTACTGGCCGACAAGGCGTACAGCTCCCGCGCCAACCGGGAGTACCTCCGCCAGCGCGCCACCATCGCCACCATCCCAACAAGGTCGACCAAGCAGCCAACCGGCGTAAGAAGGGATCGAAGAGTGGCCGACCACCGACCTTCGACACTGCGATCTACCGGCAGCGCCACGCGGTGGAGTGCGGCATCAACCGGATCAAACGCCACCGTGGTGCGGCCACGCGGTACGACAAACTCGCCGTGCGTTACCTGGCCACACTCCACATCGTCGCAATCAACGAATGGCTCTGACCCGGCCCCTGGAACACCGTCTAGGGCCTTCGCGACACGGAAGCGTAGGTGGGTCACGGTCCCCACGACCGGCTTTCCTTCTGGGATCAGCTCGGCCCGCTCCCAGTCGAACAGCGGCGTTCCCTCGCCCAGGAGGAGCGGAACGAGGTGGATGCGTATCTCGTCGAGCAGGTCTGCTCTGAGCAACTGCCGGGCGACATCGGCGCCCAGCACCACGACGTCCTCGTGCCCCGCGACCTGCGTGGCGCGCCGGACCGCGCCCTGCAGCCCGTCGAAGGCAAACGTCCCGCCGTTGTTGCCGAGCAGGTCCTGGCTCGCCCGATGGGTGACCACGAAGCTGGGAACACCCGGCCATCCGTGCGTGTAGGCGTTCGCCGCCGTCCCCCATCGTCTCTGCCTCCCGCACATTCGGGCCGGCCGTAAACCCGTCCAGGGACATCGACACGTCCACCACGACCTTGCTCATGGCCAACCTCCGGCACCTCGGCGCCGCCGTCAAGTGCTAGTCGGAGCCGACCCGGCCAACGTGACATCACCACGGAAGTGCCTCCCGAACAAAGGTGTGCCGTTCGCGGGCTGGACCCACTCCAGCCGACCAGGCCCTCATAAACACGCCCTAGGTGCTGCCGAGCTCGCAGTTGGCGGAGGTCCCGGGTTCGTTCGTCGGGTCGGTGCAGACGTCGACGTTGGGGCCGCCGTCAAGGTGGTCCACGCCCTTGCCGCCCTCGAGGATGTCGTCGCCGGCTTCGCCCCGAAGCAGGTCGTTGCCGTTGCCGCCGACCAGGTGGTCGTTGCCGTCCTCGCCTCGGAGCCGGTCGTTGCCGTCCTCACCGAGCAGGGTGTCGTCACCGGGCCCGCCAAAGACGCGGTCGTTGCCGCCGCTGGCGTGGATGACGTCGTTGCCGGCCAGTCCGCAGATCACATCGAACCCCGGGGTTCCCTGGAGCACGTCGTGTCCGGGCGTGCCGGTGATGGTGCAGATCACCTCGGTGGTGACGCTGGCGTTGTTGTCGCTGGGATCAGGGTCTTCGATGTCCGAGGTGGCTACCACGCTATTGGTGATGGTGCCGGGTCCGGCCACCTCGACCACGATCGTGACCGAGCGGGATCCGTCCCGCAGGGTCGGACCGGCCCAGGTACAGGTGACGTCCCCCCTACCTCCAACCGGCGGCGTGACGCAGGTTCCGCCGGCGCTGGGGACCGCGGACTTGAACTCGGTCGAGGGCGGGAGGTGGTCGGTGAGCGTGACGTTCTGGGCGGTGCTGGGCCCGTCGTTGGTGGTGGTCGCTACGTAGGTGAGGTCCCCGCCGGCCAGCACCGGGTTCGGGGTCCCGGACTTGACGGCCCGAAGGTCGGACTGGGGGATCACTGTGACGCTGTCCGACGCCGCGTTGTTGCTGCCGTTGGGATCGTTGGAGTTGGTGGTCACCGTCGCCGTGTCGCTGATGGTTCCGCCCTGCAGCGAGGTGACCGCGACGTTGATGACGGCCTTGGCCGGGGCCAGGGGAACGCTGGCCAGCGCGCAGGTGACCTTGTGGTCCGGGGCAACAGCACACGGGGCAGGAGCAGGTGGATTGGCGATCCCTTGCCAGGTGAGGGTGGCGCTGTCCACGTCATACTCGGCGGGGTCGATCGTCGTGCTGAACGTATCGGTGACCACCACGTCCCTGGGAAGCCCTGGTCCGTTGTTGGCGACCTCGATCGTGCAGGTGAACGGGCTGCCAGCTTTGACGGGGTCGGGTGCGCAGCTCTTGGCCGCGGCCAGGTCTGCGCTGTTCTCGTCGGTCAGCGGCACATCGTTGACCGTGAAGTTCATGGTGTAGTTGCCGTTCCCGGCGCTCTGACCGCCGTTGGCGTAACCAGGGGCGCTGAAGGTGGTCTTGGCCACCTCCATGCTGTCGTTGTCGCCAGGCTCGAAGATCTCGGTCGGCCCGTAGCAGGCGAGCATCAGCGGTCCCTGGGCGAACAGGTTGTGCGGGAACCCGAAGACGCCTTCGAAGCAGTCCAGGTCATAGCCGTGGAACTTGACCGTGAACGGCATGTCGTCCCCGACGTAGAAGTCCTTGTTCGGGCCGGTGAAGTTCAGGTTGCCCTCGCCGCAGGCCTTCTCGTCGTCCCAGGAGTCCAGGGTGTTGTCATCCTGCTCACAGGGAAACGAGGCGTTGTCGTCGGTGGGGACGTCGAACCCGTCGAGTCGGGTCCACTCGTCGGTGCCGGGCGAGCCAGCCTTGTCAACGTTCATCCAGAAGAACTGGCACTCGCAGTCGCTGCCGGCGGGATCCTGGTCCTCGTGGGCTATGCCCTCGTTGAGGGTGACCGAGAAGCGGTGCAGGTTGTCGGACGGCGCGAGCCAGCCGGCGAAGATCCGGCGGGCGTACACGTCATCCGGGGAAGCGCCGCTGCCCGCTAGCGGGATCGTGACCTTCAGCTGGGTGGGGTTGTCGGCGGGGATGGGCTCGATGATCGGCGCCGGTGCGAGGGTGTTGCCGGGACCGTCCTCGAACGTGACCGACAGACCCGCCGGGCCCGATGACGGTTTGGGAGGCAGGTTGACGAAGAAGTCGAGGTTCTCGTCGATCGCGGTGCCGCGATGCGGGAACGGCTCGATGCCCGCGAAGCAGAGGTTCTCCGGGTTCGGATTGACCAACAGCACATCCATGCCGCACTGGAGCATGTCGGTCACGAACCCGCCGCGGCCGTGGACGTACAGGTCGGTGGCGGTCACACGGACCGGAGTTGTGCCGCTCCCGGGCATCTTGCGCATCTGATCGCGCATCGACGCCACCGCTCGGGGCGGATGGATCTCGGTCTTGAAGTGGTCGACGCCGTCGATCTCGTCGGGATGCCCGCAGTCGAAGATCCAGTTGCCGTCGACCCACACCCGATCGCCCTCATCGGGCCAGGCCCACTCAGGGAAGTCGCCGGTCTCCCACTCGATCTCCATCTCCTGCTCGTGGCTGGCCACGAGGTCCTGGAACTGCGGGTCGACGTCCACGTCGAAGTTGTGGTCGTGGGTGTCATGGGAAGCCGGGAAGTCGGTGTGGGTCACCTGGCTCTTGCCCAC
>DASXTK010000464.1:0-2199 GCA_036505485.1 Acidimicrobiales bacterium | reverse complement strand
CGATCTCTGGCCGACTCTGGCCGGACACCGGTCCTGCGAGAGGTCTTAAGTCAGCTGCAGAGAGTGAAGTGCGGGAGTTGGTGAGGAGCGGGCGAATACTGCCCGTCCCCTCGTCGTAGTTTTGGACAGTGAGCCTTGAATGGGAGCAGGTTGTCGTCGACTCGAGAGACCCGGTTGCGCTGGGCAGGTGGTGGGCAGATGCCCTGGGTTGGGATGTGCTGAACGACTCGGCCGAGGAGTACGAGATCCGTCCATCGGCGGATCGGCTGCCCGGGCTGATCTTTGTTCCGGTCCTGGAGGCCAAGGAATCCAAGAACCGGCTGCATCTGGACCTGCGGCCAAACGACCAGCAGGCCGAGGTCGAGCGGTTCCTTCGCGCGGGCGCTTCTCGCATTGACATCGGCCAGGGATCGGTCCCGTGGGTCGTGATGGCGGACCCGGAGGGCAACGAGTTCTGCGTGCTGCTGGCTCGGAAGGACTAGCTGACGCCAGCCCGCAGCTGCTCGTCGCGGGATCTAGCGATGTTTCTTGCTCACTGGGCGGTGAGGACGTCGTAGTGGGCGATCCAGGTGTCGCTAAGAAGGTGTTCCTCTTCCGGGGTGATCACCGCCTCTTGCCAGCGCTCACCGGCGAACGCCCGGACCGACTCGACGTCCTGCCACAACGTCACGTACACGTACTCGGTAGAGGACGGATCGCGGGGCCTCCCCACATGGTGCGCCACTAGCCCTTTCTGTCGAGACACCAGCGGGATCGCCGTATCGCGGAGAAACGCTTCGAACTCGCTCTGTTTGCCGGGGTGGACGGTTGGCCTGAAAACGCGGATGATCACGGCCTTCTCCTCGCGGTGGCGAGCTGCGGCATCATGCTGTGTCCTTCCGCCCAGCGGGATGCGCCAAGCAAGGGGGCTGGGCGACGCATCCCGCTAGACGATGCGTCGTGGGGGTTCTGCTTTGCGTCAGGTTGTGTCCACGTCGATGGTCACGGGCACCCCGTTCGTGATGACGTCGAACACTGCTGACCTGGCGCGTGACTGCTCCACGATCTCCCGCAGCTTCTCAGCCGGGGCGTCGCCCTTGACGGTGAAACGCACGGTGATCTGTTCGTAGCCGTTACGAACACCTGCGTCGAGCCCCAGGATGCCGTTGAGGTCGATGTCCCCGGTGACGGTCGAGCGAACCTCGGTGAGCTTCACCCTTCTGGCAGCAGCGATGTTGGCGAGGCCGGACGTGAGGCAAGCGGCCAGTGCGTGGAGCAGGAACTCGGCCGGGGTCGGTCCCTGGTCCTGCCCCACCAGGACGGCCGGGTGGTCGGCGTCGAAGACGAATGTGCGCTCGTGCGATCGTTCCTCACCGACACCGAAGAAGTCGGCGATGGTGCCCCGATTGTGTGTGCCGCTGACCCACTCGTTGTGGGCGCGGAACTGGAATTTGGCCGCCTCGGGCGCTTGCTTCACGGCGTCGAGGGTGGCGAAGAGGGTGGCCGTGTCTACCCCGTTGCGCATCGAGGCGTTGAGCTGGTCGGTGGTCGTCATTGTTGCTGCATCTCCTTGGACGCGGGCCGATTGAGGTGGTGTGCGCTGAGTTCGAGCAGGTTCCGGAGTCCCATCGCCTCCTTCCGCGTTGGCGGGTGCGGTTAGGCGGTCGCGGCTAGGCGCTCGCCGGGGATGGGCCGGGCGGCCAGCGCCGCGGCCTCCTTGTCGATAGCGGCGGCCAGCTGTTTTTGCAGTTCGATGAAGGTCGGCACGGGCGGATAGGCCGCCAGACTGCGGGTGATCTCGAAGGTCTCCCTGAGTGCTCGGTCGCGAAGCTGCTCGTAGCGCGCGAGCACGGTCGTGTCCTGGATGTCGGCGCGGAGGGCCTGGTCGAGGGCGATGGCCAGCAGCTCAGCGTCGCGGAAGGCGTCGCTGATGCCGTAGGCGGTAACGGCGTCACGGTAATAGCCCGCGTCGCCGACCAGCGCCCAGCCCGGGCCGAACGCACGGCGGAGCTGGTTAGGCTGCCGCAGCATGCCCTGCACCGGCGAGGTCCGGCGGGCGTGCCGCAGCCGCTCGGCGAGCTGCGGTGCCGAACGCTCCAGCAGCTGATCGAACGCCTCCACGCGTGATCGGCTGCTGCGGCGGTCCGCCCTGGCGTCGGTGGTGGGGTTGCAGACCCAGATGCATGCTTCCCCGTCGTGGGTGGGGAACACCCCGGCCAG
>DASXTK010000463.1:0-26482 GCA_036505485.1 Acidimicrobiales bacterium | reverse complement strand
GGCACCCAGATCCTGGGCGAAGCGCTGGTCCCGGACCCTGCTCCTCGGCGCGGGCCCGACCGCGGCCACCGGCGTGCTCGCGGCTCCGGCTGAGGCGGCACCCGCCGCGGCACCGACCTGCTTCGGGCAGCCGATCACCATCTTCGCCAACGCCGGCGATGACCGGGTCTGCGCTCAGGCCGGCAACGACACCATCTACGGCCGGACCGGCGCCGATGTCCTCGACGGCGAACAGGGTTCCGATGTCGTCAACGGCGAGGCCGGCAACGACGTGCTGTACACCGGCCTGACCGCCGACGAGGACGGTCTCATCAACCACCTGTTCGGCGGCGACGGGAACGACCTCATGTACGGCGGCCTCGGCGACGACAACATCCGAGACGGCAACGGAGACGACTTCGCGTTCGGCAACGCCGGCGATGACTTCCTCTACACCGACGGAGACAGCGGCGGCGCGGGTCACGAAGATCAGTTGGCCGGCGGTAACGGCAACGACGGTGTGTTCGTCACCGGCCCAGCGTCGGGCGCCAAGCGGCTCGAAGGCGGCCCCGGCAACGACGCGCTGTTCGGCGGTCCCACCCCCGACACCCTGACTCCCGAAATTGAGGCGTTTGTCGCGCTAATAGCGCGAGAAACGCCTCAATTTCGGAGTTGGCCGGCCAGGGTCTCGGGGTCGGTGGCGGGGAGCTGGCAGGCGTAGTTGCGGCAGACGTAGGCCCGGCCGTCCTCCCGTTCCAGCCATAGCGGGGAGTCGTAGGGCTCGCCCCAGGCCAGCACCGCGTTGGGGAGGAAGCGGCGGGCCACCACCTCGACCAGGTCGGGTCGGTCGCCGGTGACCACCACCTCGTCGATCCCGTTCACGGCCAGGTCGAGGGCGGCGAGCAGATGGCCGAAGGCGGTCGGATGCTGGACGGCCAGCGGTCCGGCCAGACGCAGGATGTCCTCGGCCCGCTCCCGATAGGCCGAGTCGCCAGCCAAGGCGGCCAGACGCAGCAGACCCACCGCGGCCAGGCTGTTGGCCCCGGGCGTGGCGTTGTCCATGAGGTCCTTGGTGGGAGCCACCAGCTGCTCCGCGTCGGAGCCGGGGGTGAGGACACCGCCCCGTTCGTGGTCCCAGAACAGCTCGAGCAGGCCGTCGGCCACGCTGCGGGCCTCGGCGATCCACCGGGCGTCGCCCGTGGCTTCGGCCAACCGCACGAAGCCGTCCAGAAGCGCCCCGTAGTCCGCCGCAAAGGCCAGGTGCCGGGCCCCGACCTCGGCCTGCCAGGAGCGGAGCCAACGTCCGTCCTCGCGCTGCAGCGCTGCCAGCAGGAACTCCGCGTTGGCCACCGCGGCCTCGAGCCAGTCGGGCCGACGGGCGGCCGCCGCGGCCTCGGCCAACGCCGCGAGCATCAGCCCGTTCCACTCGGTCAGCACCTTGTCGTCCAGACCGGGCCGCACCCGCTGCTCCCGGGTCTCGAACAGCCGCTGCCGAGCGTCCTCGATGTGCGGCGGGCGGCTGAGCTCGCCCCGGGCGTGGATGCGGTTCAGGATCGAGCGCCCGCTGCTCTCGAAGTTGCCCTCGGGGGTCACGCCGAACCACTCCCGGACCTCGCGGCCCAGGCTCACGTCGCCGAGCGCGGCGTCGATCTCGTCGGGCGCCCAGACGTAGAACCGGCCCTCCTCGCCCTCGCTGTCGGCATCCTCGGCCGACAGGAACCCGCCGTCGGCGTGGCGCAGGTCCCGAAGGACGTAGGCCACGGTCTCCTCCACCACCTGCAGGTAGCGCTGGTGCCCGGTGACCTGCCAGGCGTGCAGGTAGAGCCGGATCAGCAGAGCCTGGTCGTAGAGCATCTTCTCGAAGTGGGGGACCAGCCACATCCGATCCACCGAGTAGCGGGCGAAGCCCCCGCCCAGGTGGTCGTAGATGCCGCCCGAGGCCATGGCGTCGAGCGAGGTCTCCAGGATGTCCTGGAGCTCGGACCGGCCGGCGGACAGAGCTCGCAGCAGGAGCTCGTGCGACATGGTCTGGGGGAACTTGGGTTGGTTGCCGAACCCACCCCAGGTGTCGTCGTGCTGGGAGCGCAGGGTGCTGTACACCCCGTCATAGGCGTCGGGCCCGGGGATCGTGTCGCCCGGGTCGAGCCGGGACATCCGGCCCAGTGCCGCCGTGAGCTGCTCGGCCTGGGTCGACAGGTCGGCCCGCTGGGTCCGCCACAGCTCCTCGATGCGCTGGCACAGCTCCGGGAACGAGATCATCCCGCCCCGCCGGGTCTTGGGGAAATAGGTCCCGCCGAAGAACGGCTCGCCGTCGGGCAGGAGGAACACGGTCATGGGCCAGCCGCCCTGGCCGCTGAGCGCCTGCACCGCCTCCATGTACAGGGCGTCGACGTCGGGCCGCTCCTCCCGGTCGACCTTGATGTTCACGAAGATCTGGTTCATCAGGGCAGCAATGTCCGGATCCTCGAACGACTCGTGGGCCATGACGTGGCACCAGTGGCAGGCCGAGTACCCGACCGACAGCAGGATCGGCTTGTCCTGGTCGCGGGCCGCGGCGAACGCCTCATCTCCCCAGGGGAACCAGTCGACCGGGTTGTCGGCGTGTTGCCGCAGGTACGGGCTCGACTCTTCGGCCAGACGATTCACCAGCTCAATGTAGGTCGGACGTCAGCAGTCCCCCGGTGGACGATCGAGCGTCCCTCGTCCAGGGCCGCCCGTTCAGCGGTGGCCGCCAGGTCGGGGTGGTCGGGGTCGGACGCTGGGTGGCGGCCAGGATCTCGTCCCAGAAGCGCAGGTAGGCGTCGGCGACCGCGGCGTTCTCGTCCGGAGGCGGAGGTGGTGCCGCCGAGGTGAGCGTGTCGTCCACCGGCGATCGCAGGTTGGCCGCGCCCCGAACGTGATGGGCGTCGCGTGCGGTCGGTACCGTGCGCCGCCATGGACATCAGCCTGGAGGGGAAGGTTGCGCTCGTCACCGGCGCATCGCGGGGCATCGGTCGGGCCATCGCCCGGACCTACGCGGCGGCGGGCGCCTCGGTGATGCTCTCGTCACGCAAGCAGGATGCGCTCGAAGCCGTGGTCGATGAGATCGCCGCGGGGAGCACCAACGGGTCCGGTGAGGCCGCGGCCTTCGCCGCCAACGCCGGCAATCCCGAGCAGATCGCCGCCTGCGTCGAGGCCACCGTCGAGCGCTGGGGCCGGGTCGACATCCTGGTCAACAACGCGGCCACCAACCCCTACATGGGTCCTGCGGTCGACATCGACCTGCCGCGCTTCGACAAGACCTGGGAGGTCAACTACCGCGGCCCGGTGGTCTGGGTGCAGCGGGTCTGGCAGGAGTCGATGCAAGCCAACGGGGGTGTGATCGTCAACATCTCTTCGACCGGCGGGATCGCAGTCGCTCCCGGGATCGGCCACTACGACGTCACCAAGGCGGCGCTGATCCATCTCACCCGGACCCTGGCCCACGAGCTGGCGCCGGGGGTGCGGGTCAACGCCATCGCCCCGGGCCTGGTCAAGACCGATTTCGCCCGGGCGCTGTGGGAGCCCAACGAGAAGGGCGTGGCTTCGATCATGCCGCTGAAGCGCATCGGAGAGCCTCAGGACATCGCCAACGCGGCGCTGTTCCTGGCCAGCGATCTGGCGTCGTGGATCACCGGGCACACCCTGGTGGTCGACGGCGGCTCGCTGCTGCGGGGAACCGTGGCCTGACGGCTAGGGCCGCTTGACCTTCCCGGAGGGGGTGCGGGTGAGGGTCCGGGCCAGCTCCAGCTCCCGGGGGACGGCCCAGATCGGCAGGCGCTCTCGGGCCCAGGCCCGGAGTTCTTCGAGGGTCGGAGGGATCGTCTCGTCCCGCGGGACTATGCGAGCGACCACCCGCTGACCCCAGTCCGGGTCGGCGCGGCCGAACACCACCACCTCCGCGACGGCCGGATGCTGGGCCAACACGCGCTCGACCGCGACCGGCCAGACGTTCTCGCCGCCGGTGATGATCAGGTCCCCGACCCGTCCCTCGACCTGGAGCCTCCCGGCGTCGGCATCCCAGCGCCCGGCGTCGCCGGTGGGGAACCAGCCGTCGCCGGTCCGGGGATCGGTCCCATCCCGGTAGGCCCGCAGGAGCATCGGTCCTCGGAGCTGGATCTCGCCGTCGACCATCCGGACCTCCACTCCCGCCAGCGGTGTCCCGTCGTAGACGACCCCGCTGCCGGTCTCGGTCATGCCATAGGTGGTCACGGCGTTGGCGGGTAGGTCGGGCGGCATGGCCGAGCCGCCGAGCACCACGGTGCGGAACCGGGAGACGTCGACGCGGGCCAGCAACGTCGGTACCAGGGAGACCAGGGTGCAACCTCCGGTGGCCGCGGTGGCGATGGCCTCGGGATCCGGCCGGTCGAGCAGCGTCAGCGGTGTGCCGGTGTGCAGGGCCCGGGTGACCACGCCGAGCCCGCCCACGTGGGCCAGCGGCAGGCAGGCCAGCCAGCGGTCGGCGGCTGGATCCACCCCGAGCCGGTCGCTGGTGGCGATGGCCGATGTGCAGACGGCATCGTGGGTCAGCACCACGCACCGAGGATCGCCTGTCGTGCCGCTGGTTCCGACCACCAGGGCGTCGCCGTCCTCGACCGGCTCGTCGGGACGCGCCGCGGCCAGTACCGCCTCCCGGGCCGCCGGCGGAAGCCGGGGATCCAGGGGGAACACGGCGTCGCCGTCGTCCCAGGCCCGGCGCAGCTGAGCGACGAAAGCGTCGGTGCCGCGCGCCTCGAGCGGGACGAGGGCTCTGGCCATGGTCCGTGAACCTACCGGGGTACGGTCGCGTGGTGCAGTTGGAGCAACAGCTGACCGGGGGCCGATTGTGGTTGGCCGGGGCGCGGCCCCGGACCCTGCCGGCCTCGGTGGTGCCGGTGCTGGTGGGGACGGCGTGCGCGGCGGGCCGAGCCAACATCGTGGCCTGGCGGATGGTGGCGGCGATGATCGTGGCGGTGGCGTTGCAGGTGGCCACCAACTACGCCAACGACTACAGCGACGGCGTCCGGGGCACGGACGCGTCCGGTCGCCGGGTGGGGCCGGTGCGGCTGGTGGGCTCCGGGCTGGCCCGGCCCGACGAGGTGAAGCGGGCGGCGTTCCTCGCCTTCGGGGTGGCCGGTCTGGCCGGGTTGGCGCTGGCTGCCGCGGTGGGCTGGCAGCTGGTGCTGGTCGGAGCGCTGGCCATGGGTGCGGGCTGGTTCTACACCGGAGGTCCTCGGCCGTACGGCTACCTGGGGCTCGGCGAGGTCTTCGTCTTCGTGTTCTTCGGGATGGTGGCCACCGCCGGATCGGCCTACGTCCAGGAGGAGTCGCTATCGGGCCTGGCCCTGGCCGCCAGCATCCCCATCGGGTTCCTGGCCACCGCGCTGCTGGTGGTGAACAACCTGCGGGACATCCCCGGCGACACCGCCTCGGGCAAGCGAACCCTGGCCGTACGTCTGGGCGATGCCCGCACCCGCTGGTTCTACATGGCGCTGGTCGCGGGAGCGATCGTCGCGGTCCCCCTGGTGGCCGGGACCGGCGACCGGCCGGTGGCCACGATCGCGTTCCTGGCCGTGCCGTTCGCCCTGCGACCGCTGGCCGCGGTGCTGCGCGGGGATCGGGGTCCGGCGCTGATCCCGGTGTTGATGGACACCGCCCGGCTGCAACTGGTCTTCGGCCTGCTCTTCGCGTTCGGGCTCTGGGTCTCGGCCTAGCACCCACCGAAATTGAGACAGAAAAGCCGCCATATGCGGGGAAAGTGTCTCAATTTCGGGTGGTGAGCCAGGGGCGGACGAGGTCGAGGAGGGCCTGGGGCTGTTCGAGGTGGGCTGCGTGTCCGGCCGCGGGGACCAGCGCGGTCGTTGCGTTGTCGCCGATGGCCTCGGCCATGCGAGCCGCGAGCTCGGCGTAGCGGGTGTCGTCGGCCCCGGCGATCAGCAGCACCGGCATGTCCAACCGGGCTAGTTGGGTCCAGAGCGGCTCCTGCGATCCGGTTCCGGCCAGCTCCAGGCTGCTGGCCAGCCCGTCGGCGGTGTTGCGGCTGCGTTCCTCCCGGAACTGAGCCCAGGCGGGCAGACCGGCGAACAGAGGCTGGTCCAACCAGAGCTCCAGGAACGCTTCGACCCCGTCCCGGCGCAGCTGGCTCGCCAGCGTCTGGTCGCGCTGGCGTCGGGCGTTCCGCTCGGCCTCGTCCTCGATGCCGGCGGTCCCACCCACCAGGATCAACCCCTGGACCAGGGTGGGGGAGGCCAGGGCCACGTGCAGCAGCATCCGGGCGCCCATCGAGTAGCCCAGGTAGACCGCCGGTCCACCGGCCTCGCCGATCAGCCAAGCCGTCTCGCCCAGATCAGCCCGGATCGCCGACGATCCGCCGTGCCCGGGGGCGTCGAGCCGCATGACCTCGTGATCCTTGGCCAGCGTCTCGCCGACCGGTCCCCAGCAGCGACCGGTCTGAGTGAACCCGTGGACCAGCACGAGCCGCGGTCCACGGCCCTCATGTTCGCCGTGGAGGGGCACGGCGGACGATGCTAGAGCGGTCATGATCGATACCCGGTCCCTCCCCGAGGATGTCCAGGCCACCTTCGCGGCCACGTTGGTGGATGAGTGGGTGCGCGGTGGCGTGTCGGCCGCGGTGGTGTGTCCCGGTTCCCGATCGACGCCGCTGGCCCTGGCGCTGGCCGACCATCCCGGACTCACCGTCCAGGTCCATCACGACGAGCGCTCCGGCGGGTTCCTGGCCCTGGGGCTGGCCCTGGCTTCGGCCCGGCCGGTGATCGTGTTGACCACGAGCGGAACGGCGGCAGTGGAGCTGCACCCCGCGGTGACCGAGGCCCATCACGCCGGGGTGCCGTTGCTGGTCTGCACCGCCGATCGTCCGCCCGAGCTGCAGGACGTCGGCGCCCCCCAGACCATCGACCAGCGGCGGCTGTATGGCCAGGCCGTGCGCTGGTTCGGCGATCCCGGAGTGGCTGATGCCGCCGGTGCCCATCGGTGGCGGGCGTTCGCAGCCCGGGCGCTGGCCTCGACCGTTGGTCCTCGGCCCGGTCCGGTGCATCTGAACATGCCGTTCCGCGAGCCTCTGGTGGGGACCGCTGGGCCGTTACCGGCACCACGGGATGGCGGCGCCTGGACCCTGATGGCTGGTCGGCCGCAGCCTGACGGGGCCGCGCTCGACAGCTTGTGGGAGCGGATCAACGGGCGCCGGGGGCTGATCCTGGCCGGACATCCGGGACCGGACCCCGACGATCTCGTCGCCATGGCCCGGCGGCTGCGATGGCCGGTGGCCGCGGATCCCCGCTCGACGGCCTGGGTGCCGAGTGATGTCGCGGTGGTGCACTTGGACGGCATCCTGCGCTCGGAGCGGGCTCGTGTCGCCCTGGTTCCCGAGGTGATCCTGCGGCTCGGCGCCCCGCCGTCCTCCCGGGTGGTCAACGAGTGGTGCGCAGCGTCCGGCGCCGAGGAGATCGTGGTCTCCAGCGACGGCTGGTCGGATCCGGCGGGGACGGCCGCGGTGGTGGTGTCGGCCCACCCCGCGGATGTGGTCTCGTTCTGGCAGACCTCGATCACGAGTGCGGCCGGAACCGGGGACTGGCTGGAGCGGTGGCAAGCCGCATCGGCTGCGGCGGTGCAGGCAGTGGATACCGCGGCCGTGACGCTGGAATCGCCCAACGAGCCGGGGATAGCCCGAGACGTCGTGACCGGGCTGCCTGACCGTGCACAGCTGGTGGTGTCGTCGTCGATGCCGATCCGGGACGTCGAGCGCTATGCCTCGCCGCGACGGAACGTGCGGGTGTGGTCCAACCGGGGAGCCAACGGCATCGATGGGGTGGTGTCCACCGCCATAGGGGTAGCGCTCGGGAGCAGTGGTCCGACGGGCCTGCTCATCGGCGACATCGCCCTGCTCCACGACAGCAACGGTCTGTTGGGTGCAGCCGAGCGGGGGGTCGACCTGGTGTGTGTGGTGGTGGACAACGACGGCGGCGGGATCTTCTCGTTCCTGCCCCAGGCCGGGCAGCTGCCGGAGGCCCGGTTCGAGCTGCTGTTCGGGACCCCGCACGGGGTTGATCTGGTAGCGCTGGCTGCGGCCTATGACGTCGAGGCCCGCCGGCTGGAGGCCGATGCCGGCCTGGTGAAGGCCGTCGCCGAGGCCGCCGATCAGGGAGGCGTGCACGTCCTGGTGGTGGCCACCGACCGCGCCGCCAACGTCGAGGCCCACGGGATCATCGACGACGCCACAGCCGCAGCAGTAGATACCGCCCTGAAGTCCTACAGCCCGTAGTTCCCCGCCCACACAGGGGCCAGAACGAGCCGTATGTTGGGGTCATGAAGAGGCGGATTGTGGTGGCGTTGCTGTTCGTGTTGCTGGCGGCCTGCGGTGGGGGCGGAGACGACGATGCGGCTCCGGCCACCACCACGGTGAAGCGAGATGAAGCGACGACGGAAGAGGTCTCGCTGGAGGACGCCGGCGTCGTCGGCACCTTGGCTCTTCCGGCCGACGACGGCAGGCATCCGGCGGTCCTAGTGCTCGGCGGGTCCGACGGGCGCCCGGTTCTCGGCGGTGGCCAAGAGTCTCGCCAACGAGGGTTAGGTAGCCCTGGTTCTCTCGTACTTCAAGGCCGCGGGACTACCCGATGACCTGGCCAACATCCCCCTCGAGTACTTCGAGACGGCATTGCACTGGCTCGGCGACCGGCCGGAGGTCGACGCCGACCAAGTCTTCATGTGGGGAGCCTCGCGGGGCGGGGAGGCGGCGCTGCTCGTGAGCTCCACCTACCCGGATCTCGTTCACGCCGTGGTGGGCGTGGTGCCCGCGGACGTCCGGGTGTGCGGGCTCCCGGAATGCGATCGGCCGGCTTGGACGCTCACCGGTGAGGCCCTGGCCTACGTGGACGACTTCTCCGACCCAGTGAGCTACCTCGCGGCCCACCCCGATGTCCTGTTCCCGGTGGAGCGCATCGCCGGACCTGTCCTGTTGATCTGCGGTGGACAGGACGCCATCTGGCCGTCCTGTCTCATGTCGCACGCCATCATCGACCGTCTGGACGCCAACAGCTTCCAGTTCGCGCATGAGCTACTCGAATATCCCGAAGCCGGGGACTTCGTGAGCACGCCTCCACCGATGCCGCTGCCTCCAGGATCGATGGGTGGTGGTGACACCGTGGCCAACGCAAGGGACCGACTCGACGCCTGGGACAAGACCCTCGACTTCCTGGCTGAGGCAGGTAGCTAAGGCCGGACTATGACGGAGAGGAGGGCCTGGAGCTTGGCCCGGGTCTCGGCCAGCTCCTCGGTGGGGTTGCTGTCGGCGACGATGCCGTTGCCGGCGACCACCCGGGCTGTGGGGCCAGCCAGCTCGGCGCACCGCAACGCCACCGCCCAGGTGCCGTTGCCCTGGCCATCGGCCCAGCCGACGGTGCCGGCATAGCGGCCGCGCTCGAAGCCCTCGTGCTCGACGATCCAGTCGATGGCCCGGTCGCGGGGCCAGCCGGCCACCGCGGGGGTGGGATGCAATGCGGCCACCAGCTCCAGGACCGACGGGGCCGGACGGGACAGCCGCCCCTCCACCAGCGTGGCCAGATGCTGCACGTTGGCCACCGCCACCACCGAGGGCACGGCTTCGTAGTCCAGGTACGAACACCAGCTCAGCAGGGTGTCATGGACCATGTCGATGGTTATCTGGTGCTCCTCCCGGTCCTTGGTCGAGGCCAGGAGCGATGCGGCGAGACGCTGGTCGGTGGTGGGATCGCCGCCCCGGGGTGCGGTTCCGGCCATGGGATGGGAGCGGACCATGTCCCCGGACCGGGCCACCAGCAGCTCGGGGCTGGCGCCGACCAGCCCGTCCACCGAGACCAGGTGACAGCCGGGATAGGAGGTCCGCAGCCGATCCAGCACCGCCACCCGGTCGAGCGGGGTGTCGGCGGTGACCACGATCTCCCGGGCCAGCACGACCTTGACGAACTCGTGGGTCGCCGAGGTCAGCGGCGCGTCCATGGGCGGGTTGACCAGCTCCTTGGTCGCCCGTGCCACCAGGTCGCACCAGGCCTCCGGCGCCAGCGTCGACTCGACCGTGAACCGTTGGGGCTGGGGCGGACCCGCCGCGGCTTCGGGCGTGAGCTCGGCCCGGGTCGGCGCCGGACGATCCGCCGGTCCGATCGTCGTAACCCAGCGGGTGCCGTCCTCGGAGCGACCCACCACCAGCTCGGGCACGATGAGCTCGCTGGCGGCGCCAGGCACGAACGGCAGCACCCCGAAGGCCACCGCCCCGCACCCGGGCTGACCCACCTCGTCGTCGGTGACGATCCCGGCCAGAGCGGCCGCGGTCTCGATGGCCGCGGCGGCGGCATCTCCGGCCGGCCAGGAGATCCGGGCCGCGACCCCGCGTCCGGCCAGCCCGGCCCGGCTGCGTTCGAACAGCACGCCCTCGGCCCCGGCCACGGCCAGGAGGTCGACGTCGTGGTCGAGGTGACGGGTCCGGGCGATCAGGTTGTCGGTCATCGGCGCCTTTCTCCCCCGGCTCGGGTGGCGGTGATCAGCTGGGCGATCCCGCCGGACAAGGGTCGGCGGTCGACCTGCTCGAAGCCGGCGGAGGCCACCAGAGCCAACAGCGGCGCGGTCTCTGGCAGGTAGGCGACGCTGCGGGGCAGGTAGCGGTAGGCGCCGGCGTCGGACAGCAAGCCGCCGATCAAGGGCACCACCCGGCCGAAGTACACGCCGTGGCCCCAACGCAGGATCGGGTTGGCCGGGGTCGCCACCTCGAGCAGCGCGATCCTCCCTCCCGGGCGGAGCACCCGGGCCAGCTCGGCCAGGAACGGCTCCAGCGCCACGAAGTTCCGCAGGGCGAAGCCGCAGGTCACCCCGTCGGCTCGCTGATCGGCCAGGGGCAGCGCCAGTGCATCGCCCTGGGCCAGCGGTGCGGTGGTGCGGGCCGCGGCCAACATGCCGAAGGAGAGGTCGAAGCCGATCGGACGCAGCTGGGCGCTCTGCAGGTCGCGGCACAGATCGCCGGTGCCGCAGGCCAGGTCGAGGACCAGCGACCGTGTCGGGAGACCCAGCGCCGCCACGGTCTTGCGTCGCCAGCCTACGTCCATGCGGAAGGTCATGACCCGGTTGACGAGGTCGTAGCGCGGCGCGATGGCATCGAACATGGACCGCACGGCCCGCACCTTGGCGGCACCCTCGGGCAGGGCGGGGGCCGGACTCTGCACCATCGCACCTCAGGCTAGAAGGGGGCCGTTCCGCCGACGTAGTCGGAGCGGCGTACGCTCGGGCGGGTGACAAGAGCGCACTTCCGCATCCTCGGCGTGCCCGTGCGGGTGGAGCCCCTGTTCATCATCGTCGCGGTGCTGCTGGGATATCGGCTCGAGCCGGTGTGGGTGGTGTTCGCCTGGGTCGTGATCGTGTTCGTGTCGGTCCTGGTGCACGAGCTGGGCCACGCGTTCACCTACCGGGTGCTGGGGCAGCGTTCGGCCGTCGTCCTGCAGGGATTCGGCGGCTTCACCATCCCGATCGATGGTGGCCGGCGGGTGTTGAGCAAGCCGAAGTCGATCTTGGTGAGCGTCTCGGGCTCACTCGCACAGATATTCCTCGTCGGGATCCCGGCGCGCATCGCGTGGCAAAGCGACTGGGGCCAGAATCAACTCAACGGTTACTCCTTCGGTGACTGGGAGTTCAACATCACCGTTGTCCTGTACTACCTGCAGTTGGTCAGCATCGTCTGGGGCGTGCTCAACCTGTTGCCGATCCGCCCCCTCGACGGCGGGCACGTGGCCGAGGAGCTCATCGGTTTCGAGACTGCTTGCAAGCTGTCGATCGTCACCGCCGCGGTCGCCGGCATCTATCTCATGGTCGAGTGGGACAGCTCTTTGTTCATCCTGATCTGGATGGGTCTGTTCGCGTACATGAACTACCGCGACCTGCAGGCCGGGCGGAACGAGAACTTCGAGGTGGACGCGCCCGAGGGCGGAGCGAGCGGTCACCCGGCCCGGGCCGGCGGGGGCGGGGGCCGGGGCCGAAAGCGCGGCGGTCACTTGCAGGCCGTGCCGACGCCGACCGATCTGGCCGCCCAACTCGCACCCCCGGACCAGGCCGAGGTCGAGGCCCGGGTGTGGAACGCGCTGCGGGCCGGAGACGCCGACCGGGCGGCCGCCATGCTCAAGCAGTCGGGGTCGCGCACACCCAGTGGGTTCGTCCAAGCCAGCGTGGCCATGGCCCAAGGCCACACCAGCATCGCCGTCGACCTGTTCGAGTCGGCCTACCGGGCCGAACCCGGTGGCCCACCGAACCTGGTGCCGGCCACCTTGCTGGACGAGCAAGGCCAGGCCGTGGCCCTGGCCCGCGTCCTGGTGGTCGCCGGACCGGCCGGGGTGGAGGCCGCCGCCAGCCTGCAGACCCATCTGCACTACGCCGACCGGTTCCGTTCCGCCGCGGAGGTGGGCGAGGTGGTCTTCGCGGCCGGTCCGACCAGCCCGGCCCAGACCGCCTTCGAGGTGGCCTGCTCCTGGGCCCGAGCCGACCGGGCCGACGAGGCCCTGCGCTGGATCGAGGCCGCGGTGGACGCCGGGTTCAAGGCCCCCGGCCTGCTCGACAGCGAGCCCGACCTGGCGCCGGTGCGGGCGCTCGCCGGGTGGTCCGCGGTCCGGTCCCGCCTGACCGCGTGACTGCGTGATTGCGTGACTGCCTGAGTGTCAGTCGAAGTAGCGGTAGAGGTTCTCGGCGACGCACGCCGGCTTCTCGGCGCCCTCGCACTCGAAGGTGAACCTCATCATGACCTGCACCCCGCCGGGCACGTCGCTGACCTCGGCCACCTCGACCCCGACCCGCAGCTTGGCACCCACGGGCACCGGGGAGGGGAAGCGGATCTTGTTGGCGCCGTAGTTGACGGCCAGCCGGATGCCCTCGACCCGCACCACCTGGGGGACCAGCAGCGGCCCGAGGGCCAGCGTGAGATAGCCGTGGGCGATCGGACCGCCGAACGGGCTCTCCTTGGTGGCCCGTTCGACGTCGACGTGGATCCACTGGTGGTCGCCGGTGGCATCGGCGAACTGGTTGACGCGGTCCTGCCCGATCTCGAGGTAGTCGCTGTAACCCAAGTGCGTGCCCTCGAGTTCCCGCAGCCCGCCGATTCCCTGCACGATGGTTGCCATGGCAGCGATGATGGCCCAGTTCGTGGAACGCGTTCTAGTCGTGACGACCCTGTGTAGGCCGGCGCCGTGACCGACGATCTGCTGTGCGCGGTGGTCCTGGCCGCCGGCGAGGGCGCCCGGCTGCGCCCCCTGAGCGGGTTGCGGCCCAAGCCGCTGTGCCCGGTCGACAACGTCCCCCTGGTCGATCACGCGCTGGGCCGGGTGCGGACGGTGACCACCGACGTGGCCGTCAACCTCCACCACGGTCGAGACGAGATCGCCGCCCATCTCGACGGCAGCCCGGTGCACCTCTCGGTCGAGGAGACCGAGCCGCTCGGCACCTCCGGGGCCCTGGGGTTGCTGCGGCCATGGATCGACGGGCGCTCGCTGGTGGTGGTGAACGCCGACACGTGGTGTCCCGGATCGCTGGAGCCGGCGCTGGCGGGCTGGGACCGCGAACGGGTGCGGGTCCTGGTCGTCGACGACGACGTGCTGCGGCCCGGCAGCCGGGTGGCCGGTGCGTTCATGCCGTGGTCCGAGGTGGACCGGCTGGAGCCCAAGCCCTCGGGTCTCTACGAGGCGTCATGGCGTCGGTTGGCCGCCGCCGACCGGATCGACGTGGTGCGTTGGGACGGGCCCTGCATCGACTGCGGCAACCCGGCCCGGTATCTGGCCGCCAACCTGACCGCGAGCGGCGGGGCATCGGTGATCGGACCCGGAGCGGTGGTCCAGGGCACGGTGGAGCACTCGGTGGTCTGGGACGGCGCCGAGGTCCTGCCCGGCGAGCACCTGGTCGACGCCATCCGAGCCGACGGCCGCACCACCGTCTTGGTGCGGTCGCGGGTCAGTGGGTGAGGGTCACGACCCGGTCGGCCAGCTCCGCCACCTCGGGGCGCCGGGTGGCGATGACGCAGGCGGCGCCGTCGTCGACCGCGTCACGGAGCAGTCCGAGGATGATCTCGGCATGGTGGGGATCCTGGTGGGCCACGGGCTCGTCGGCCAGGACGACGGGCGGACGATCGAGCAGGGCCCGGGCCACCATCGTGCGCTGACGTTCGCCCACGGAGATCTCGAACGCCCCGCGGTCCCGCAGGCGGTCTAGGCCCATCGCCGCCAGTAGGTGATCGAGCCGCTCGGGCGCGGAGGCTCGCCGGCGCCGGGCGATGCGCGTGGCCAGGAGGATGTTCTCGCCCACGCTCAGCTCCTCAAGCAGGGCGAACGTCTGCGGGATCACCGCGAGATAGGACCAAGGCGGAGAGCCCCCGGACGTGTCCGAGCCCCAGGCCACCCGGCCCTGGTCGGGTCGGGTCCACCCCGCCAACAGCTCGACCAGGGTGGTCTTTCCCGACAACGAGGGGCCGGTGACCGCCACCAGCTCGCCCGGGGCGAGGCTGAGGTCCAGGTCCTGCACGGCCCAGATCACGGTCGAGCCTCGCGTGAACCGCTTCGTTACCCCCTCGGCCTGCAGACACGGCGTGATCTGGGTCTGGGTCACGGTCGCTCGATCCGGACATGATCGGGGTAGGCGGTCAGCCGCACCCGGCGACCCGGGAACAGCCCGGTCATGCCGCGGGGGAGCTGGATCCGGTCCGCGCCATCGAGCACCGACAGCAGCTCGCCGCCGCGGTCGGACTCCGCGGCCAGGGTCCCGTTGCTCAGCAGCAGGACCCGGGTGGCGGCGTCGGTGACGATGGAGTCGTGGGTGCAGATGACCAGGGTCTGCCCGCCGGCGACCAGCACCGGCAGCAGGGCGGCCAGAGCTTCGGCCCCGGCCGGATCGAGGCTGGCCGTGGGCTCGTCGGCGATGACCAGCGCCGGTCGGGCCGCCACCGCCATGGCGAAGGCCAGGCGTTGCTGCTCGCCCGCGGCCAGCCCGGTGGGCCGGCTCTTGGCCAGTTCGGCCAGCCCGGTGAGATCCAGCAGCTCGTCGACCGCACCCGGTGGCTCGGGAGCCCGCATCCTCCAGGCCATCCGCACGTGCTCGACAACCGACAGATACGACAGCAGGTTGTCCGACGGGGTCTGGAACACGTAGCCGATCTGCCGGGCCACCAACCGCTGCCGGGCCCGCCCGGTGAGCTGGGCCGTCGGGGCGCCGTCGATGATCACCTCGCCCACGGTCGGGCGTTCCAGACAGGCGATCAGCCGCAGGAAGGTCGACTTGCCCGCGCCCGACGAGCCCATGACCGCGGTCAGGCTCCCGACCGGGAAGTCGGTGCTGATGCCGCGCAGGGCGTGCACCGGCCCGCCGGCGGACTCGTACACCTGCACCAGGTCGTGGCAGGCCGCGGCGTTCCGGTCAGCCAGCATCACGCAACAACTTCGGGAGATCGGCCCGGGCGGCCCGCCGTTCCACTGCGGCGCCGACCAGCACCGCGGCGACCAGGGCCCCGAGGGCGCACATGCCCACGATGGGCAGGTCGAGCCGCATGATGGGGTCCGGCGGGGTCCGGGGGAGGGGATCCAGGTTGCGGTACACCAGTCGCACCGCCAGCCAGGCCAATCCCACTCCGAACAGGAAGCCGGCGAGCACGATGGTGGTCACCTCGAGGCCGGTGGCGGTGGCCCCTTGGCGGGCCCGGAGCCCGAGACGGCGAGCGAAGACGGCACCGAGCTGGCGGCGCTCGCTGTTGGCGGCGAAGTACAGACCGAGTCCGGCCACCGCCACCAACCCGGCGGCCAGCCCGACGACTTGGAGGTAGTCGATGGCCCAGAGCTGGGGTTGCAGCAACGTGCCCTCGTTGTCGGCGGCCGGCCGGGACGAGAACACGATCTGCATGCCGTCCCGGGCCAGCCGGTCGGGGATCCGGGGCGACGGGTCGTCGACCCAGATCTCGGACAGGCCGTCCACCCCGTGCTCGGCCAGGACGTCCCGCGACACCACCACCAGCGGTCGGTCGTTCTGGTAGCCGAGACCGGGGAACGCCTGGGCCCGGCCGACGACCTTGACCTCCAGCTCCACCTCCTGATCGATGCCGTCCAGGGTCAACACGAGCTGGTCGGGTATGCCGTCTCCGACCGCGATCGCCGGCGCCGCGGCCCTGTCGGCCGCCGCTGGACCCAGCCGTCCCAACAGGTCGGAGAGCGAAGCCGAGGCGAAGCTGCCGTCCCAGTAGGCGGCGTCGGCGAAGGTCTCCGGATCGACGCCCAGCACGTCGGCCTCGTCGTGGCCGTGCCGGATCACGCCGGTCTCGGACGTCCGGGTCACCAGGGTGCTGATCCCGGGCAGCGGCGCCGCTTCGAGCGGCGGTTGGTTGCGGGACAGCCGGATGGTCTGCGCGGCCCCGGCCCCGAGAGTCGCCTTGGCGTACAACGTGGCCCGGACCGACGCCGACAGCGCCCCGGCGAAGACCACGATGCCGATGGAGATGGCGGCGCCGGTCACGATCAGGGCGGCCCGCACCCTCGCTGCGGCCAGCCGACGCATGGCCAACCACGCGGCCGTCGGCAGCCGGGCCGCGATCCAGCCCAGGGGGCGAGGGGACAGCACGAGCCGGGCCAGCAGACCGGCCCCGCCGGCCAGCAGCAACAACGGGAACAGCAGGAGTAGCCCATCGACTCGGGTGTCCTCGACGATGGTCTCCCTAGTGTGCAGCTCGTAGAACGCTGCGGCGGCGAGTCCCAGGACCACCGGCTCCCACAAGGGCAGGGCCGACCGGGGCGAGGCGCCCTCGTGGCTGGTCCCCACCCGGCGGGCGCCGGTCACCACCACCGCGGCCACCGCGGCGAAGGCCACCACCAGGGCCGCGACCACGAAGCCGCTGCCCTCGACGAACGCGCCTGGTTCGATTCGGGGGTCGGGTCCGATCGTGCGCACCAGGACCACCGCGGCGGCCAGCCCGGTGACACCTCCGAGCACCATCGCCGGCAGCAGCTCCAGGATCCCCTTGGTGGCCAGGGACACCGAGCCCGCGCCCCGCAGCCACAGCACGGTCACCTCCTGGGACCGGCGGGACAGCCAGCTCCGGGCCGCGGCGAGGAGCATGACCACGGCCACGCCGACGGTCCCCAGCGCCACCGGGCCGGCCACCGATTCCACCGACGCCGCCGTGCGCTCGGACTTGTGGACGCTGCCGGCCACGTCCACGCTGGACCGACCGGTCCCGAGCAGGTCGCCCAGCGATTCCGAGCGGTTGTTGGTGGATTCCGAGACCAGCTCCAGCGCACCGATCGACGATTTGGCCGTCGGCAGGTCCCAGTGGCGGGCCGACGGAGCGTACTCCCACCAGGTGGTGCGGACCGGGAACCCGCCAGCTCCGACGACGCCCCCTATCTCCCCGGGATCGAACAGCAGGACCGGGTTCGGGGCGCCGCCACTGGCGGTTCGGGGCTCGAAGAAGAAGCGCATGGAGCACCAGAACCGATCACGCCCGCTCCGCAGGTCGCGATACACCCCGGCTACCGGCAGCGTCGTCACCAGGCCGTCGACGATCACACTGACCTGGTCGTCGACTCGGATTCCCCGGTCGTTCGCCACCGAATCGGGAACCCAGACCCCCGGTTGGGATCCGTGCTGAAGCTCGGTGATGTGCTCCCGGAAGCCGGTGCGCTCGACGAGCTGGACCGGCACGTTGCCGCCCCCGGCGACCAGCTCGCCGTCCCCGCCATCGATGGTGACCAGGACGGGATCGATGCCGGTCGGTCGACCCACGGCACGGTCCAGGGCCCGAGTCGCCTCGTCGACTCGGGGGAACGGCCCGGAGACCTCGCCCTCATCCGTGCCGAGGAGGGCTGGGCGCTCCACCCGCAGTCCCACCGAGAACGAGCATCCCTCCTGGAGGTCCCGGCCCAGCGATCCGGCCGCCGCGGACGAGGCGAACATCGGCCGTGATCCTCCCGCCACCCCCAGCACGAAGGCCGCGACCGCCACCCCCAGGAACAGGGACGGGTTGGCCCAGGCTCGCAACGGCGCCCGCCTCCAGGGCGGAAGCCACAGCGCTCGGATAGAGCGACCTCCCACCCCACCGAAAGTACAACCTCACATGCGAATAGTGAGTTCGGTCCCGGAGGGGTTGGCGGCTGCGAGCTGGCCGCAGGCCGCGTCGATCTCGGTGCCGCGGTTGCGGCGGATGGTGGCGTTGACGCCGATGTCGGTGAGCCAGCGCTGGAACCGCCGGACGCCCTCCGGTGGCGTGCCCCGGGTGGGCCAGCCCGGTGTGGGGTTCAGCGGGATCAGGTTCACGTGGGCGGCCAGCGGCAACGTGCGGGCCAGTTCGGCCAGCTCGGCGGCGTCGGAGCGCCGGTCGTTGGTGCCGTCGATCAGCGCCCACTCGATGCTCAGCCGCCGGCCCTTGGCCTGCAGGTAATCGGCGCAGGCCGCCATCAGCGTGGTCAGCGGGTAGCGGCGGTTGATCGGCACCAGCTCATCCCGCAGGGTGTCGTTGGCGGCGTGGAGCGACACCGCCAGGTTGACCGGCAGCTCCGCCTCGGTGGCCAACCGCCGGATGCCCGGAACGAGACCGACCGTCGACAGCGTCAGATGGCGGGCGGACAGGCCGAGACCACCGTGCAGTCGCTGGACCGCGGCCCACACCGGGTCGTAGTTGGCCAGCGGCTCGCCCATGCCCATGAACACCACGTTGCCGAGTCGCCGGCCGTCGTCTCGGGCCCGGCGCGCCGCCCGAACCACCTGCTCGACGATCTCGCCGGTGGACAGGTGCCGGGTGAAGCCGGCCTGGCCGGTAGCGCAGAACCCGCAGGCCATGGCACAGCCGGCCTGGGTGGACACGCAGACGGTGGTGCGGTCGCGGTAGTGCATGAGCACTGTCTCGATGCGAACGCCGTCGGGCAGGGCGAACAGCCACTTCACCGTGTCCCCGTCCTTGCTGCGGGACTCGGTCACCGTGGTCAGGCTCCGTGGCACCTCGGCGGCCAGCGTGGCCCGTAGCCGTTTGGGCAGGGTGGTGAGCTCCTGCGGGAGGGTCAGCTGCCGGTAGAGGCCGTCCCACACCTGGTCCGACCGGTAGCGCGGCTCGTCGCCGAGCACTTGCGCGAGCGCGTCCCGGTCGAGGTCGTAGAGATGTGGCACTGCATGAAGGGTAGGCCCCACATGTCCTGGCCGACCTGGTTCGCTGGGTAGTGTCCGCGAGCGTGACCAGCAAGCCGCCGGCCCGGATCCACGCCGAGCACCACCGCAATGTCCAGGGCGGTGCTGTGCGGGCCGCGGTGTTCGGGATAAGCGACGGCCTGGTGTCCAACATGGGCCTGATCCTCGGGCTGGCCGGCGCCCATCCGGCCCCCGGGGTCGTGCGCCTCGGTGGTCTGGCCGGACTCATCGCCGGAGCAGTGTCTATGGCTGCGGGCGAGTACAACTCGATGCGGGTGCAGGCCGACCTGCTGCAACGGGAGCTGGACATGGAGGCCCGCGAGCTGCGCCGCCGCCCCGACGTGGAGATCGAGGAGCTGACCGGGCTCTACGAGCAGCGCGGCCTCCCGCCCGAAGGGGCCCGGGCCCTGGCCGAGGCGGTGATGCAGGACCCCGACGTGGCCTTGGAGGCCCACGCCCGCGAGGAGCTGGGGATCGATCCCAACGAGTTGGGCCGGCCGCTGAGCGCGGCGGCGTCCTCGCTGCTGGCGTTCTCGATCGGAGCACTGGTCCCGCTGCTGCCGTGGTTCTTCGGCGGCGGCAACGCCGCGATCCTGACGTCGCTGGGTCTCGGCATCACCGCGGCGCTGATCGTCGGAGCCATCATCGCCCGCTCCACCGGCCGCCCCCTCCCGCTGGGCATGACCCGCCAGGTGCTCTTCACAGTGATCCCCGCCTCCATCACTTACGCGATCGGCCTAGCCCTAGACGTCCAAGTCTCCTAGTCGGCGTCTGCGGGGGGGGGGGGAGGGAAAGGTCCTAGCCGGTGGGGGCGAGGGAGCGGTACATGCGGTCGACGTGGTGGACGGTGAAGCCCATGTCCTCGTAGAGGCGCACCGCGGGGGTGTTGGTCGACTCGACGTACAGCATCCCCACCGTGAGTCCGGCCCGGGCCAGGTGGTCCAGTCCGGCCACGACCAGCGCCCGACCGAGACCGGAGCGATGCCAGTCGGGGTCCACCGCGATCACATAGATCTCGCCGATCGGCGGATCGATATCGGCGTGGACCTTGGTCCAGCAGAAGCCGGCCAGCTCACCGTCGCGCTCATGCAGCAGGAACCCGGCGGGATCGAACCAGGGCTCCTGCTCGCGGGCCTCCACATCGGCCAGCGTCCAGCCTCCCTGGTCCGGGTGCCAGGCGAAGGCCCGGTTGTTCACCCTCAGCCAGGCCGCCTCGTCTTCGCCGATCACGAAGGCTCGGGTCTCGAGGTCCGTGGTCTCGGTGAGCGGCAACGGACGACGCATCTGCCGGATCTCCCGGGCGAGGTGCAGCCCCACGCTGGCCGCCACCCGGTCGTCGGCATCGTGGGCGCCGTAGGCCCACAGCCGGGCCTCGGAGCCGTCCTCGATGCTGATCGCGTCGAGGGTGGCCTTGAGCAGGCGGCGAGGCAGATCCTCCCGGGCCTGGGGGTCGCGGTGGCGATGGTCCGGTGCCACCATCCGTTCGACATCCCAGCCTTCTTGTCCCCGCAGCGCCTGGACGTACCCCACGAGGTCGGAGCGGGCGTCGTCCCAGGCCAGGGTGGCGACGAAACCCGCCGCATCACCTCTGGCCGCCAAGGCCAGCCGGTGCTCGTCGATGCCGGCGTGGCCGTCGGCCGCAGCTACCGCCGCCGCCAGCTCGCGCACGGCCAGCACAGCGGATTGGTCGAGTCGGTGCACAACCTCGAACAGAGACACTTCAAACGGACATTAACGGTCAGCCGAAGGCTGACTCCGGCACGGGGTGGTGGGTGGGGTCGGGCAGGAGTTATTGGGACCGGTACATTCCCCCCAGTGACGTCACGCGCAACCACCGGCCGGCCGCGATCCGCCAAGGGACGAGCGCGTGTAGTCGCCGACCGTCTGGCCGTCGAGTACCCCGGGACGGCCAAGGATCTGTGCGCCCTCGACCACAGCAATCCCTACGAGCTGCTCGTGGCCACGATCCTGTCGGCCCAGACCACCGACGAGAACGTCAACAAGGTGACGCCGGCGCTGTTCGCCCGCTACCCCCGGCCCGAGGATCTGGCCGAGGCCGATCCGGCCGAGCTGGAGACCCAGATCCACTCGACCGGGTTCTTCCGCAACAAGACCCGCAGCCTGATCAGCATGGCGACCGGCCTGGTCGAACGGTTCCACGGCGAGGTTCCCACGCGCATGTCCGATCTCGTGACCCTGGGCGGGGTGGGGCGCAAGACCGCCAATGTGGTGCGGAGCGTGGCGATGGACCTACCCGGGCTACCGGTGGACACCCACGTTCAACGCCTGTCGGCCCGTCTCGGTCTGACCACCGAGGTCGATCCGGTCAAGATCGAGATGGAGCTCAACCCGATGGTGCGGGCCGACGAGCGTGGTGCGCTCAGTCTCCGGCTCATCTTGCACGGCCGCGCTGTGTGCAAAGCGCGGCGGCCGCGCTGCGATGCGTGCATTCTCGCCGACATTTGTCCCTCCGCCGGCAAGGTCTGAGCAGCGTCTACGGAGAAAAACCTGCAAAACCACAAAAAAGGCGGGATAGGCGCGCGACCTGTAGCGCTTTCAGGGCGATAACTTCAGTGACGACCAGGTTCCCGCCACCTGGTTCCCGCGATGTCGAGATCCGCCGCTCGACATCGCCCGCGACGGCGCCCCGAGTGGGCGCCGTCGCCGCGTCCGGGGATATGTCGACCGGACGGCACTGATTACCGCCGCATGGCCTGCATGGTTTTTGCGAGTTGCCGGCTGGCCATCGCCAGCGAACGCTCCACCTCGTACAGCCCTTGCGCGACGTCCTCCCGCTCGGACCCTTGGTAACGGCCGGCGATCTCGGTGATGCGCCGGTTCAGATCGTCCAGGGTGCTGGAGAGGGCGGACAGTTGGGCGCGGTCGCTTTCCACCTCGCGGTTCTACCCCTCATGTTCGGTCGACAAGTGAATCCGCTACGCTCACCTCGCGTTGCTGGGAATCAACCATGCCGGGGGGTTGGCGTGAACCATCGAGTTGACACCCGCTCTGTTTGTCTCATCCGGCCGCCTTCGGTCGAGACCTTCCGGTTCTCCGTCGGCTCGATCGCGCCGCCGCTCGGGCTGGCCTACATCGCCGGGGCGCTGGAGTCCGCCGGACATGCCGTCACCGTCGTCGACGCCGTGACCGAGGCCCCGGAGACCTACCTACGCTATTTCCGCGGGTATCTGCTGGGGCTGCCCTTCGACGAGATCGTCGATCGCATCCCGGCCGACACCAAGGCGGTGGGCGTCAACTCGATCTTCACCCACGAGTGGCCCGCAGTCGCCCGGCTGGTCGAGGTGATCAAGGAACGCCGGCCCGATCTTCCGGTGATCCTCGGCGGTGAGCACGTCACCTCCATGCCGGAGTTCTGCCTGCTCACGTCCAAGGCCGACTACCTGGTGATGGGGGAGGGCGAGGAGACCATCATCGAGTTGGTCGATGCCATCGACCGGGGCATGCCGCTCGCCGAGCTGCTGGGGATCGGTTACCGCGACGTGGCCGGCGGCGACATCGTGGTGAACGCCCGTCGGGCCCGCACCCTGGCCGTCGACGACATCCCGCGGCCGGCCTGGCATCTGTTCGACCTCGATACCTACCACGAGTACAAGTGGCTGGGCGGCATGTACTCGGCCACCAAGTCGGTGCCGATGCTGGCCACCCGAGGCTGTCCGTACCAGTGCACCTACTGCTCGGCGCCCAACATGTGGGAGCCCCGTTGGATCCCCCGGGAGCCCAAGCAGGTCGTCGACGAGATCGAGTTCTACGTCGAGCGGTTCGACGCCCGGAACTTCCCGTTCCAGGACCTCACCGCCATCGTCCAGCGGCAGTGGATCATCGACTTCTGCAACGAGCTGCTGGCCCGTGACCTCGACATCACCTGGCAGATGCCCAGCGGCACCCGCTCGGAGGCCATCGACGCCGAGGTGGCCGACCTGCTGAAGCAGACCAACATGATCTCCATGGCCTACGCCCCTGAGTCGGGGTCGGAGACCACCCGCAAGATGATCAAGAAGAAGATGAAGACCGACCGGTTGTTCGTCAGCATGGACGCCGCGGTCCAGTCCGGTCTCAACGTCGCGGCCTTCTTCGTGATCGGGTTCCCCCACGACACAGAGGAACACATCCGCGAGAACCTCGACTTCATGGAGACGATCGCGGAGATCGGCATCACCGATGCCGCGGTGGGCTTCTACATGGCGCTGCCGGGGACGCAGATGTTCGACAGCCTCTACGAGGCCGGCAAGATCCGGCTCGACCGGAAGTACTTCAAGCACATCCTGGCCGCCACCTCACCCTGGGCCACCTCCTCGTACAACGAGGACATGGGCCGGCTGAAGCTCACGATCTGGAAGTGGCGGCTGATGTCCCGCTTCTACAGCCAGCAGCGCAAGCTGGCCGGGGGGAAGGGCTCGAGCGGGATGATGGGCACGGTCCGTCAGGCTCTCGAAGCGGTCCGCGGTGGCGATCATGCCGACAGCTCCAAGATGCAGACCGCCTTCCGCAACGCGATTCGTTACGGCAAGACCACCCTTCGGGTGAAGGTCCAGCGGGGCTGGATGTCCCGCCACGAGGAGAAGCACTACTTCGACGACTGGGATCGGCTCTACCGGGAGATCTGGACCCACAACTTGGAATCCGGTGCCGCCGTCCGCCAGCCCGCCGACTCCACGCTGCTTCACGAGCACAACGTCACGAAGCCCCTGAAGGCCGCCCACGCCACCCGCCGGCGCATCCCCGTCTCGGTCGAGTCGGCCTAGCTCAGTCCACAGCGTCGTGGCACGTGGACATGTCAGGAGCGACGCGCTCGACGCCTCCGGGGAAGTCGCCGGCTAGGCCGGGGCGGTCGGCGGCCTGACCGAGGCGGACCTCGTCGGCGCCGTCGCCGTGGGGGACGTGGACCCGGTTGAGCACCAGGTTGCCGAAGAAGACGTTGTTGGCCGGCTGGCGCCTGTCCGCGGTGATCCGCAGCTTCACCTCGCCGTCGATGGGACGGGCCAGACCCTGCTCCCAGTCACCATCCTTCAGCGGACCGTCGCCGTCGGGATCGTACGAGGCCGGACCCAGGGTGTCGACCCGGATCTTGTCGTCGTCGAGACGGACCACGCCGATCACGACGGAGTCCTCCCCCCGACCAAGGGTGATGATCGGGTAGCGATCGCCGACGGGCAGCTGGTCCAGGTCGAGCCGCACATCGTGCACGCCCACCTTCGGGCCACGTTCCACCGCCAGCCAGGTGCTCCCCTCCTGGGGGAACATGGCCTTGACCCCGACGTAGAGACCGTCGCAGTCGCCGACCATCAGCAGACCGCCATCGGGTGCCTCGGGTAGACGGTCGTCGAGGCCGACCCGATCGACGTGAGGGGCTCCCGGAGCCCGGACCCGCAGCCCGACCCACTCGGCCCGCCAGTCGTCGGGCACGGCGTGACCCCGCTCGCGCTGGTACTCCAGGGCCTGGGCCACGTTGACCACAGTGCCGCCGAGGAGCAGCACCGCCATCCCGCCGAACACGAGGCGCCGGGTCACCGGTCGGAACCGCGCCACGGCCATGGCTGCGGCATGGAAGCCCACGAGACCGGGGATCAGCACCACCGGGTAGATGTCGTTGAGGTACCGGTTGGCGATGTAGGCGAACACCATCACGATGCTGGAGCTCGCCAACGCTCCCACCAGGAGTGGCCAGATGCGGTTGCGGTCGTCCCGCTTCCGGCGGGACCGGACCGCCCAGACCAGTCCCACCACGGTCAGGACGCACAGGGTCGGTGCCGTCGCCGGCAGACTGGAGCACCAGTCCAGGGCGTCGTAGATGACGTCGTCGTCGAGGGCGGTGGGTCCGTTCCGAGGGAAGTCGATGTAGGGGAAGTCCCGCCGTACGTCGAAGCCCCGCGGGCCGAAGTACTGCCACAGGTTGGTGGGCAGGTACTCGGGGCTGACATAGAGGGAATGGGCTTCGAGCACCTTCTGGCGACCCTCGCCCATGCCACCGCTCTCGGCCTGGCGGTCCGGGGGAACGCCGAAGACCTGGTGGAACTTGATCTCGTTGACCGCCATCGACAGCACCACCGGAACCAGCCCGGCCAGGGCGATCTGGCCCGCGGCTCGGACCACCCGCTGGCGTCGCTGGGGCTCGGTCTCCCGCCAGAGCCGCCACAACCGCAGCCCACCGACGATGGCCAGGGCCGCGAGCGGCCCGAGGGCGATCGACAGCCGGCCCAGGATGGCCAGGGTGATCATGATCGAGGCCACGGCCAGCCGTCGCCCGGTCGGCTGGCGTTGCCAGCGCATCACCGCATCGAACCCGGCGACCGACAGGGCCAGACCCCACAGGGTGGCCTCGTGGTAGACGATGGTCTCGGAGGCCAGGAAGAACGGCGGGGCGATCAACGTGGCGAAGGCCAGCCCGGCGGTGGCGATCCGCTCGACCGGGCCGACCGGCACGTCGCCGCGCACGACCCCCCGGAGCACGCAGGTCAGCCGGTAGACGGAGACGCACAGCACCGTGGCCGCGAGCAGCATCGACAGGGCGGTGAGCTGGCCGTCGAGCCGATCGGTGAGCATGAGGATCGGCATCCGCACGATCGACGGGACCAACCCGAAGTACACGTAGGTCCGTCCATCGGTGACGAACCCCTCGAACCCCACCCGGTCGGCGGGGACGTCGAGTCGACCGTCGAGCATGGCCCGGGCCTGCAGGTCGAAGAAGTCGTCGAAGGCGTAGCGCTGGAAGAAGTCCCAGCGCCCCGCGGTGAGCATCCAGGCGTAGAGCAGCAGGCTGGGCACACCGCCAGCCAGCCAGGCCCGGCGCAACCGACGCCGTCCCGCAGGCGTCAGCCCATCGATCGAAGATGCGACGGAGGTCTCCGGTTCCGCCGTATCGTTGCCCGTTGGGCCGGCGAGCGCGTCGGAGTCGGCTGCAGATGTTGTCTCGCGCTCAGCCTCACTCACCGTCATCTGACCACCCAAAACGTTTCTCTGTCGGCCGACGGGTCACCCTAATGTCCCCCTGCATTGACTACCTGTAAGCCGTCGGGAGGCTTGAGAGCATGGACGAGGCTTTGACATGTGCCGTCGGCAGCGGCGAAGCCGCATAGCCGAGGGCAGAAGACAGTGCTCAATCGCCTTGACCTCCGGGGGGCCGGCTCCGACGACCTGCGTCGGCGTCTGCCCAGACCCGCAGCTCAGACCGAACCACCGGTCGACGAGATGCGCGCCTTGCTGGCCGAGGTGCAGGGGGACGGCGACGCCGCTCTGCGCCGCCTGACCGAGCGCTACGACGGCGCCCGGATCGACGACGTCCACGTGCCGGCCGAGGCCCTGGCCGAAGCGCTCGCCTCCA